>NZ_QHCT01000002.1:385000-646375 GCF_003545885.1 Leptospira stimsonii | reverse complement strand
TTGAACGTTCGCATCGTACTGATAAATCTGAGTTTTATCAGCTTTTTGAATATAAGGATGATGTTGATTTGAGTAAAAAATTATCGGAATGGGAAGACTATTACAATATGCTCAGGCCACACGGAGGACTTTTCGGAAAGACCCCTTATGAAGTTCTGAAAAATAAATTGCATTTAAAAGAAAAAGTAAAGATAGTTGGACGAGGTCGCTAGTAGTACAGCTCATGTAACAAAGGAATTCGTTTCTCCCGATCGCGTTCCTTATTCAACTCCTAAAAGGCCTTCTAAATTATCAAAATCACCTAAGCCTAAACCAAAATCACTTACTTCTAAAGATCGTTTTAATTCTAAGTTTCCTCATATTAACATTAATTATTATACTGATTTAACTAAATCACTTCTAAGCACTTTTTATCCTAAATATTGTCCTTCCTGTAATGTAGTTCTTACTAAAGAGATTTCTACCAGAGAGAATTCGATACGTTGTCCTAAGTGTAATTATCAGAGTTCAAGAACTGTAGGAACGCCGTATCACCAATTAAAAATCCCTTTGTGGACTGCTTCGTATATTTTAGTAGAAGCTATTCAAAGGTTTCCATTGGGATTATCCGCTTCTGAGATTTGTCGTAAGCTCTGTGTATCTAAGAACACCGGAACTTTATTGAAAAGAAGACTTCAAGTCTTTTTATCTGATATGATTCCTTCAGTAAAGGCTCTCATGGTAGAAGATATTAAGAAAGCCTGGAAAGGTGGTAATTTACCTGAATCAGGCGATTTAAGCGATTGTATTAAAGGTAAACCAGTAGTTCACGTGGATACCTTGGCTTTATTTTCCGCTACACAAAGAAGTAACGGTTTTTTAGCAAGAAGGAAGCACTCAGGTCAAACCTCTTCAATATATCTCATAGACAAGGTAGCAGAGAAGAAAGGTAAATATCAAATTGGAAGTTTATGTTTTACTGCAGCGAGTAAAGGAAAAGGTATATTACTTTTCTCTGTTCCAGATCAAAAACAAAGTACGATTCAACCTCTATTAGATTTTTTGCCTAAAAACACTCCCTTATTTAGTGATGAAGGATTTCCTTTCTTATCGCGGAGTTTCAAAAATCACAAAACCATCAATCATTCGGCTAGGGCCAAAAATGGTAAGAGGAACGTATGGGCTCGGGATCGATGGAGTAAAAATTCTGTTTCAAATGCCGCTTCGGACGGAACTCAGCGTTCTGTTAAATACTCTTTTTTAGCTTCTTACAATTATTTTAGACCGGAAAGTTCTCAGCTCTTTTTAAATGAATTCAGTGCTCTAAAGGCTATTAGGGTATATGGGCTTGAGAGACTTCTTAGTGTTTGGAAGGACCTTGAAGATAGTTCTAGAATTGGAAAAAAAGGGAAATTGGCAAATGTAGGAATTAAATAGAAACGACTACGGGGATCCTGTCCATTCGGTTTCGCACGGAATCGTCAAGTTTGCAAGAGAAGAAGGTCCGGGTTGGGGAAACGTGATCGTACTAACACATAAACTTCCCGATGGAAGATGGATCAATTCCCTCTACGCGCATCTTTCGAAGATGTCCGTAAAAAAAGGAGACCGATTTCGGAAGGGAGATAGAATCGGAAAAATCGGAGATGCAAATCGACGCTACGGACCCCATCTTCATTTTGAACTTCGAGAGGACTTTGATCTTCCCACCGGAGGGGGATACGGAAAGGAGCACGACGGTTATCTCAATCCGAAGGAATTCATCCGGGCAAACCGTCGTTTCGCAAAAGATCGCAAACGAAAGAACAACTAACTCTGATTTGGCGTTCTATCGTTTTTCCTCGGCTTGTTTTCGAAGACGATCCAAGGAGAATCTACCGGTGCCTGCAAGAAACAAATAGACGAAACTTAAAAGTTGTGAATATTCCGATCGAATTTCGTGAAGCACAGCCCAAATTCCTTGAATCGGAGGAGAGGCCGGTGGTGCGAGCGGTGAGGTTCCAAAATACAACGGAATCTTAGTCAGGATCATTGCGACGATCATCTCAAAAATAAATAGAAGGCTCCATTGTTTTGTGGCGAGTCCCAGGATCAAAGAAAGGCCGCCGATAATTTCCAGAACTCCGATATCCCGCACGAGTTCCGGTTGTGAGAAGCCGCGTTTTGTAAATCGCCAATGCCTTGGTTTCCGAAGGGGAATTTGATCACATCTTCCCGAAAACACCGCCGGCTAAAATTCTGATCAAGACACTCCATCGATTTTCCGTATCTTCGATTCTTAAGATGGTTTTAAGTGATTCATTGGATTCTCTCCTTCTTCTCATCGCAGTTTTCAAAGAACAGGAAGTAAATTCTTACCGACTGAGACCATGCCCCTCTCAGATTACGGGGATAAAGGATTCAGCACGGAATGAATTACAAAGAACCTTCTCCGGTTCAATTTTATATCCGTTCGCAATCATTTCATTGGAAGAAAATAATTTCCATTTTCGACAAGAGCACAATCCGTAGGATTCACCCGCTCGGCCGGTTTAACTCGCACCCACCGATTCTTCTCGTGAAAAAGGAATGCTTTGAGCAAAGATCCAACACGGTTGTATTCAAATCGAAATTCACGGCTCCTTTCTCAGAAATTCGAAAGTCGTATCGGCTCGTCGACTCTTCTCGATACAAAACGAAATACGTTTGAAATCGGAACGTCATAAGGGCAGAATCAGGACGCGTAAAATATTATACCGAATGTTATAAAAAAGGTCATTGAGACCCAAGATTTACTAACGTATTTCCAAATTCTTGGAAAAATCCTATTGACAGTATGCGCCTGAACAGTTTCCGTTTTGATCTGAAATATAGAAACAGGAACTCCATGAAGAATTTTCTGAAAATCGTAAGTATTGCAGTATGTTTGATCATTCTGCCCACGACGACGGGGATTGTGTACGGACAGGCTAAAGAGGACTGTTCAAAGCTCGCCTTTGTTGATTATAGTTCTCGCACACCGAGATCGGATTTGCCCTTTCCTATCTCGGAGATGAGACGACTCAGACCCGAAGACATCTGTAAAAAGAAGGAAGGCTGGTTTCCAACAGGTCTTCCTCTTTTGAACTCGGACCCGAACGTCGGAGTCGGTTATGGGATTCGAGTTTTCTTGATCAACAACGGAAAGAAATCCGATCCTTTTTTCGAATATACTCCGTATCGTTTTCGGATGTTTGCGCAGTATTTTAATACGACCAAGAATAGACAGTATCAAGATATAAGTTTTGACGCACCCTATGTGTTTGATACACAATGGAGAATGCGCGGGGATTTGATCTACGATACGAACCCGAACACGCTTTATTACGGGATTGGTGAGAAATCTCTCCAACCGCTTTCCTATCAGGAAAGAAATCAACCCGGTGGCGAAATAGTTAGAAACTCTACTTACCATTCTCGTGAGCAGAATATCTTTTTTACGAGACCGGGTGGTCCAGGAGATCCGGTGGATTTTCAAGGAACCAACTATTCTGGTTTTCCTGCAAACGATGCGTTTCGTGTAACGGATAGAATGTACAACCGTTATGATATTCGTTCCCCACAGGCAAACTTAAGCGGAGAAAGAAACTTTTTCGGCGGCCTCGTTCGTATGGTTGCCGGCGTGAGAGTTTCGCAAAACATCATTAAGACGTTTGACGGTCAGTTTGTTAAGAGCACGGACCCTCTTACGGAAGGAACTCCTTTTAGTAATACCGGCACGGTGCCAAACGCAAAAACGAAAGTTACGGAAGATGCAGAGGCAGGGAAGATCATTGGAGCGAATGGAGGAAATGTAAACTCTGTACGTTTTGGTCTCGTTTTGGACACAAGGGATTTGGAGCCGGATCCGAACCGGGGGATTTTCTTGGAAGCAACCTACGAGAAAGTTGCTAAGTCTTTGGGTTCGGACTTTCAATATTCCAAGTATTTTACGCAGATGAAATTCTTCTATAGCCCGTTTCCTAAAACCTTCGATAAACTGGTATTAGCCGGTCGCGGAGCTTTCGGTATGACGGACGGAGACGCTCCGTTTTTCGAATACAGGAACCTTTGGTCGACTGAAGGTGGTATTACGGGGCTCGGAGGGTTACGGACCCTTCGCGGTTACAAACAAGATCGTTTTTCGGGAAGAGCGATGGGTTGGGGTAACTTAGAAATACGGTGGAAGTTTTTTGATTTTAACGTAGCCGGACAACATTTCGCATTAAATTTGGTTCCGTTCGTTGACTTCGGTCGCGTTTGGGACGACGAACACAATGTGGGATTAAAGGATTATAAATACTCCCGAGGTTTGGGATTTCGAATCGCCTGGAACCAGAGTACGATCCTGATGTTGGACTACGCGGTCTCCAAAGAAGACAAACAAATATTTATGAACTTTAACCACATATTCTGAGGAAATCATGAAAAAATATAAGAATATTCTAATACTCAGTATTGCACTTTCCTTCTTTGCCAATTGCGAAGAAAAACCTGACGATACGACTCTCGGCTTTATCAACGAAGATTCGAAAGTCCTCCTGGCCGGGATGATATTTTTTAGTCCCTACGTTGCGGATACTGCATCCGGAACGGTCACGAATACGACGAGCGGTCTGATGTGGAAGATCTGTTCTCAAGGACAAGTATTGAGAGTCGGTGCAAACGGTACTTACGATTGTGAAGGAATTAACAATAGTTCTACGGTGATCGGAAGATTCGGAGCTACGTTGCACCAATATTGTTCCCTAAACCTAAACGATTGTAATACGATCTCACTTCCTGCCGTCTTGGTGGGTCAAACTCCGGGATTTACAGGGACGAGTGAGGCCTTTACTTCCTGCAATCAAGATCGCACTGGCGGTCATTCGGATTGGAGAGTTCCTTCTTTTCCAGAGCTAAAGGCGCTGACCGCTTCGGGAAGTTTAAACGCACTTCTGTTGAAATTTCCGAATACTGTGGAAGACAACTACTGGAGTTCCTGGGCGAAAGAGGGCACGGTCGATACGGCGCGTGCAGTGAATTTTACGGCGACTCATTTCGGTGATGAAACCGGTTTTGCGAAGACGAGTAGATACTTTGTCCGTTGTGTAAGGAGTCTTCCTTAATTCTCTAATTGTTTTCTTTCTCCCGAGAAAAAATAGACACTCGGGAGAAAATTCCATTCATTCTTTCTTTCCGTAAATGTGAGTATTCTCTCATATTCGGTTTGACATCCAAAAAGGGTTGGTTAGAAATTCGTAATCTTCTCGGTGTTATATGATGAAAAAAAGAACCCTTCTTCCGATCTTGATTCTTTCTACTCTAATCTTTTTTGTTTCCGAGGTTTCTTCTCAGGAAAACTTTACCGGATGTGATAAACCGGAGGAAAGAAAGGACCTTCCTTTTCGGATCGATCGAGTAAAACAGATGTGTAAAAAGGATTTGGAGAATAAGAAAGAGGGTTGGTATCCCACCGGTTTGCCTCTGATCAACTCGGATCCGAATGAAGGGATCGGTTACGGGGTTCGTGTTTACGGTTATAACAACGGAAAGAAGACGGATCCATTTTTCGAATATACTCCTTACCGACTTCGGTTTTTCGCGCAATATTTTAATACGACTAAGAATGCGCAGTATCATCAGCTGAGTTTGGATATGCCTTATATCGCGAACACACAGTGGCGATTGCGTGCGGACGCACTTCTTACGATCACTCCAACGACTCTATATTTCGGAGTGGGCGAATCCACTCTCAGACCTTTGAGTTACCAAGAAAGGAATCAACCGGGAGCTCCTCAGGTAAATAACGCGCAATACAGCGCACAAGAATCGACATTTATGTATCAAAGACCGGGTGGACCCGGAGATCCGATTGAACTCGGCGGAAGGATGTATTCCGGAGTTCCAGCCGGTCCCGCGTTTAACGTGACGGATCGTATGTACAACCGTTATACGATTCAAACCCCACAATTGAACTTCAGTTCGGAACGTTCGTATTTTCACGGAACCGTTAGACTCGTCGCCGGTTTTCGTTTTTCGAATAACATCGTTCAGGCGAATGACGGTAAGTTTGTCAAAGCAGTGGATCCGATCTTCGACGGAACACCTTTGAGCACTTCCGGAGAGGTTCCGAACGCAAAGACCCGATTGACCGAAGACGCGGAAGCGGGAAAGATCAAAGGATATCACGGCGGTTATGTGAACACCGCAAAGGTCGGTTTGGTGTACGATACAAGGGACTACGAACCCGATCCAAACTCCGGAGTTTTTTTAGAAGCAACGTATGAGAAGGCAACGAAGACGATCGGTTCTAATTTTGATTTTCAGAAATATTTCGGTCACGCTAAATTCTTCTATAGCCCCTTTCCAAAGACGTTTGAAAAGTTAGTCTTAGCCTCTCGTTTCGGTTTTGGAGTTTCCGACGGGGACGTTCCATTTTTCGAATATAGAAATTTATGGGGAACCGAGAACACCGTTTCCGGTTTAGGCGGTCTTCGAACTTTAAGAGGATACAAACAAGATCGATTTGTTGGACGCGCCATGGGTTTTGGAACTGTGGAAGTTCGTTGGAAGTTCTACGATTTCTCCGTGGGTGGGGAATACTTCGCGCTCAACTTGGTTCCTTTCTGGGACTTCGGTCGAGTCTGGAACGACGAGCATAAGGCCGGGCTTACGGATTACAAGTATTCCCAAGGGATGGGTTTGCGGATTGCTTGGAATCAGGCCACGATCATCATGATCGATTACGCGGTTTCAAGAGAAGATAAGCAGTTGTTCGTTAACTTCAGTCACGTTTTTTAATATTAGAATATTCTTAAATTATCCTTTCTTTGACGTTTTCTATCGCGTCGGTTTTATTTCCGAGGATGGAGTTGTTTTCGTTTCAGATTACGGGCTTTGTCTTAGAGTTTGTTTTCTCGGTTTGAAGCGTGCCGGATTGTTTTCATTCCTAAATCGATATTTTGCAAGATCAGAGGAATGTTCTCGTTTTTGCTTCGTTTCTCTCGAAGGAAGAATGAGATATATTCTTACATTCGAATATTGATATTTCCGACAAAGGGAGCACTCGTAAAATTTGCTTGCAATCGGACTGGAAGTCCGATTCGGATAAAGTGAGGGTTTGTGAAAAGCCGAAAGGACTCACCTTGCAATACGGAGTCCTTTGTTAGAAAATCGGGGAGTTCCCACATTTTCATTCTGAGCGTTTTCGAACCGACGGATTCTCGCTCCCTCCGTATGTGAGTTTACTCCATTCGGGGGAACTACTAGAAAGCGTAAAAATTCCTCTTGGACGGGAGACAGCAACGTCACAAAATCCGATCGAGTTACGGATTACAAAGGAACCTTATCGTTTCGGATTTCCGTATCGACTCTGGAAGGATTTCGGTTTTCGGGATAATCCGTGGAAAAGTGCAAACCTCTGCTTTCCTTTCTCGAAAGGGCAGAACGGATGATGAGTTCCGCCACGAGCACCAAGTTTCTGAGTTCGATCAAAGGATTTGTGATGACCGTACGGTTGTAGTAGTCTTTTACTTCTTCGTAGATCAAGTCCATTCTTCTCTTGGCTCTTTCCAGTCGCAGATTAGAACGAACGATTCCCACATAGTTGCTCATCGTACTTTTGATTTCGTTTAAGTCGTGTGAGATCAAAACCCATTCTTCCGTATTGACCATTCCCTCTTTGTTCCAAGACGGGATTTGGTCGTGGTCGGCTGTGAAGTCCGGTTTTTCCTTTTCGATTCTTTTTGCGATTCGATTGGAGAATACGAGACATTCCAAAAGACTGTTGGAAGCAAGGCGGTTCCCTCCGTGAACGCCGGTGCACGCGGTTTCCCCCGCTGTGGAAAGATTGGCGATCGTCGTTCTTCCTTCCAAATCCGAAGCGACTCCTCCACAGAGAAAATGCGCCACGGGAACAACGGGAATGAGATCCGTCGTGATGTCGATTCCGAGTTCTTTGCACTTTTCGTAGATCGAAGGAAAGGATTCTCGGATTTCCGTGGATGGGAGATGTGTGATGTCCAACCAGACGTGTTCTTCACCGCGCTTTTTCATCTCCGAATCGATCGCTCGCGCGACCACGTCTCTTGGCGCAAGATCCGCCATCGGATGATATCGCTTCATGAACGGTTCCTTGTCCAAGGAAAGAAGAATTCCACCTTTTCCTCGAACCGCTTCCGAAATCAAAAAAGAATCTCCATCTTCGTGATAGAGTGCGGTCGGATGGAATTGATAGAATTCCATATTCTTGATGAGCGCCCCGGCTCTGTAAGCGGAGGCGACCCCGTCTCCCGTCGCGATTTTAGGATTGGTCGTATGCGAGTAGACTTGTCCGGCTCCTCCCGTTGCGAGAATCGTTTCTTTGGCCAGGATCGGAAATACTTCTCCGCTTTGGTTCGAGAGAACATACGCTCCGTAACAAACGAGGCCTTTTCGTTTCAAATGATGGGGAGTGATGAGATCCACGAGCGTATGATATTCTAAAATCTGAATATTCGAATTCGATTTTACTACTTTGAGCAACGTTTTTTCGATTTCTCTTCCGGTTCTGTCGTGCGCGTGTACGATCCGATTCTTACCGTGTCCGCCTTCCCGGGAAAGGTCGAACTTTCCGGAAGCCTCTAGATTGAACGGGACCCCGTAGTTTAAGAGTTCTTTTACGAGAGGAGGGCCTTCTTCCACAAGGACCTGGACCGCGGCCGGATCGCAGAGCCAGGCTCCCGCTTCCAGAGTGTCCTTTATGTGGTCGGAAAGTTTATCACCTTCCGCAAAGACGGAAGCGATTCCGCCCTGCGCATAGTTTGTGTTGGATTCGTAGTCCGATTTTTTGGTTACGATGATGACGGAGCCGAAGGGAGCGAGCTTCAACGCGGCGAAAAGGCCGGTGATTCCGCTCCCTAAGACTAAAAAGTCCGTTTTGATACGGGGCATACTATTTCTTTTTTTGTGTGTTGATGAGAGCTTCGATATAATCCAAAGAGCGAATCAGTTGATAGTCCGGTTTGATCGGATCATTCTTATGTTCCGCGATAAAAGAAGCCGCCTTTCCGTTTTTCTGAACCCAAGATTCAAGCTTCTTTACGTCGAACGCACTTCTTTCTTCCGCCGCCGCGGGAAGCTCCGAAAGGTGATTCCACATATTCTCTTCTCTGAATCGGAACGGGAACGATCCGTCTTCTTCGGAAGAAATGTCGATATCCGGTTTTACACCCACGACCTGGATCGTGTTTCCGGATGGAGAATAGTAACGCGCCTGGGTAAGTTTGATCAGATAGTCGTTTCCGAGAGGCATCAGTTTTTGAACGGTCGCCTTACCGAAAGTTCTTTCTCCTAAGATCAATCCTCTTCCGTGGTGTTTGATCGCGCTTGCGACGATCTCCGATGCGGAAGCCGACTTCGCGTTGATGAGAACGGCTAACGGTAAATTGGTGATGTCCTTATTCTTCGCGTAGGCGTCTTCGGGACTTCTGTTCGGGCTTTTTGTGGAAACGATCAAACCCTTTTCGATGAACATATCTGCGATATCGATCGCAAGATCCAGATAACCGCCTGCGTTGCTTCGAAGATCCAGGATCACAGCCTTGAGTTTGGTTCCCTTTGCTTGGGCTTCCTTTTCGAGTTCCTTGTATTTATCCATCAACTCTCGGTCGACCGAAGGACCGTCTTCCGATTTTACGAAACCGGTGAGTTTGATATAACCGATGTGCTCGTGACCTTCTATGAGTTTGCTACTTAAGTTTTTGATTTCAATCGTGTCTCGTACGACTTCGATGTTCAGAGTTCCGGGAACTCCTTTTCTTTGGATCGTAAGCGCGACCTTGGAACCTTTTTTTCCTTTGATCTTTTCTACGACCTTATCCAGAAGAATTCCTTTGATCGATTTTCCGTCCACTGCGAGGATCACGTCCCCGGAGCGAATTCCTGCGTTGACGGCGGGTCTTCCTTCGAGAGGATTTTCCACCACAACTTCTCTGTTTCCTCCACCGGAAAGAATGGCTCCGATTCCTTCAAAACTTCCGTCTTGAATTTTTGCCATGGATTCTTCCCAAGCGGAACGAAGGAAAACGTTGCTGTGTGGATCGAGAGAGGAGAGATATCCGTTCGCCGCGGCGAGAAGGACGTCGTTCATCGTAAACGGTTCTTTGGATTTTTCTTCCGCTTCTCCGAACGGATCTTTGAGAGGAGAGTCCTTGTATTTGTCAATATTGGTTTCGATAAAGGCAAGAATTCGATCAAAGTCTTTTTTGCTAAAACCGGTTTGTTCCCATTTTGCAGAAAGGACGTTTTTACGAACCTTTTCTCTTTCTACGAGTTTTTTGACTTCGTCGTCGCTGACTTTGGTTTTGTTCGCGTCTTCTTTGAGTTTACGATCTCGGATTTTTTCCACTTCCGCGTAGTCGGGATCAAAGAGAACGAATGAATCATCCGTGGAAATTTTGAAAGTTTTCCCCGGAAACGTTTCGTCCTTTTCCTCATATTTCTCTCTTTCCTTGAAATAACTTTCCGGATAGAGATAGATGGAATGGGGAAGTGATAAGAGGGCGTAGATCGCGGCCTCTCGATAGGCTCGGTTTTTATCGATATTCTTATCGATGTAATACCGAGATACGGTGTTCACCACGTTATCAAAGTCTTTGAGGGTAAAGTCTGCCTTGACCGGGGACTTGCCGGATGTAGGCTCGCAGTACAGGATAAATATGGTCAAAAGAGTGGAAAGTAATAACGAAAGCGCGGCGGATCCTTTTTTCAAACTCGTGTCCCTCAGATTTCAGGAAATTTTCGGTTCATTCTCTATTCAAATCTCAAAGTGTCAATCCCTTTGGGGCGGAAGTTCAGTCTTCCTTCTCTTGATTTTACAATTCGTATTCTCTTGTTCGACGGTTTCTTTCCCCGGCTCGGGAAGATTCGCGCTCGAAATGATACAAGAACAGGCGATTTTAGAATTTTACGGAACCCCCGAAGAAAGAGAATCCGCGATCAAACTTTTAAAATCGAGCTGTCGTTCCTTGAGACCCGATCGAGCCCTTTCTTGTTACAATCTCTCCGTACTTTTTGCATCCACCAAAAATTATCCGGACGCTTTGGAATACGCGCTCCGAGCGAGAAAGGCCGACCAAGAAGATACACTCTACAGAGATCAGGTTTTTCAAATCGCGTATTCCTTAGAGTTGGAACAAGGGGAGGCGCTTGCGATCGACGAAGTGGAAAAAAGATATTTCCGAGCGATCAAAAACTGCAAAGAGGGAAAGAAGAATGAAACCCTCGCGGATCTGATGGTTCTCGCCGAAATGAAAGAGATCGGAAAAGAATCTCTCAAAAAAGGAATTTTTTCGGAATGTGTGGGAGAATCCGAATCCCTTCTCAATCTCAAACCGAATGCGGTGAATTATACGAAAGAATATTATAAATTTCTGGAAAATTCGCATCCATATAAGGAAGTCTGGGACGTGACCGGGGTGGTGCGAAAACAAACTCTGGAAAAGACGGAGAATCCGAACCAGGAGATCACGAAAGTTTGGAAAGAATTCCGTCAGTCCGTGAGATCGAAAAACAAACCGAAGGCTCTTGAACTGGTGAAAAAATTTAGAACGAGTTTAGAAGAGATTTCGAAGAAAAATACGAACTCGAAAATTCTTGCGCTTCATCTCAAAAAAGCGGCATTCTATCTAATCCAAGGAGATCCTACATTCGAAGGATTTCGAGAACTCACAAAAGAGCTCGAAGATACTCCTTGACGCTTTTTTCGATTCCGACTTCCAGAGCGTAGGAAATCAGGCGATGCCCGATCGAAACTTCCAGAAGACCGGGGAGTTTTGAAAAGAGGAAAAGATTGTTCTGATCCAGATCGTGTCCCGCGTTGATTCCCATCTTTTGCAAAAGAATTTCTTTTGCCGCGGGAACATACAACGTTTCAAAGGATTTTTTTCCTTCTTCGGGAGAACGATCAAATTCTTCCGCAAATGGTCCCGTGTAAAATTCCACACGGTCGGCTCCGGCAAAAGAGGCGAGTTTGAGATTTTCTAGATCGGTTTCCACAAAGAGTGCGGTTCTGATTTTTTCCTTCTTTAGAATTTTAGAATATTCTTGAATTGAATCCAGATCTTTTCGGAAATCGAAACCGTGATCCGATGTGATTTCCCCCGGAGTCACGGGAACCAAGGTCGCTTGATCCGGTTTTACCGCGAGGACCAATTCGATAAAACGGGAAGAAGGTTCTCCTTCGATATTGTATTCGATCGAGGTTCTGTTTTTTCGATTGTAGTCGGTAAGGAATTCCTTAAGGGAGAAGACGTCGTCTTTCCGGATATGTCTTTCGTCTTCTCTCGGATGGACCGTGATTCCCTCCGCGCCCGCTTTGAGAATCAATTCCGCAAAATGGATGAGATCGGGAATATTCCCACCTCGGGAATTTCGCAGAGTCGCGACTTTATTGATATTAACGCTCAGCTTGGTTTTCAACGGATTCTCCTAAGATAACGGGTTCTTTTGCTAAAAAGAGGATTCGCTCTCATTCTGGAAATTGAAAAAAAACCGAGTTTCAAAGGATTCTTTCCTTGCAATTCTTTTCAAAATCGGTTAGGGTTGCGCCCCGTCCGAGTTGGCAGATTCTTACCCGCCAATGGAGAATAAGAAGGAAAGGAAAATACTTTCGAGAGACGTTTTGAGGAGTTCCTACAGGCAGACTTTTGCTTGCAAAATTACGATTTTGTGATAGAGAAAAGTCCTCCGAAACTTCCACCACCCACCCCTCCACCCAAAGTCAGGGTGGGGCGCGCGAAGTTTCACGATGAGTCGTAGCTCCGACGGTTTTCTCTTGAGAATGGAGCGATTTGTGAACAAAGAAGATTTCTCTCTTGGACGGAGAATAATAATATTTCTGCTTGAACGTGAATACCTCTCGCAGAGCATGGTCAATTCCGATGGCAACCAGTAAGAAGACCCCTTCCAAAAAAACTGTCTCGGCCGCGGCTAAAAAAAAGGCTCCGGCTAAAAAAGCCGCGCCCAAAAAAGCTTCTGCTTCGACAAAGAAGAAAGAAGAAATTATCAAAAAGGCTCTTTCGAGTCCGGCATCCAAAGCCGCGGGAACTAAAAAGGCCTCGGGGTCCAAGGGCGTAGCTCTCAATCCCCTTGGAAAAAAATGGACCTGCCATACTTGTTCCACGAAATTTTACGACCTCAATAAAGAAGAAAAAATCTGTCCTAAATGCGGGGCAGATCAAAACAAACGTCCGGTCACCCGTACTCGAACCGTCCGTCCGAGAGTGGTCGAAGAGGAAGAAATCATCGACGACGACGCAATCGCCGAAGACGAGGATTTGGAATTCGTCGAAGAACCTCTCGAAGAGGCTTTGGAAGAAGAGGAAGAGGCGGAAGAAACCGAAGAGTAATCTTTCTTTCTTGTCTCATCCGATTCTCATCCTGTCTGCTCCCACGGGAGCGGGCAAAACTTCTCTCATCACGGAACTCGATCCGGAAAGGTTCGAAATTCTTTCCTTTGATTCCAGACAAATCTACCGCGAGATGCCGATCGGAACTGCGGCTCCTACAAAAGAGCAACAATCTATAATTCGCCACCATCTTGTCGAAGTCCTTTCCCCTTCGGAAAAGGTAGACGCCGGTCTTTACAATCGTCTCGCGGACGAGGCCTTACGTTCAGTCTTAAATCAAAACAAGATTCCCGTTTTTACGGCGGGAACCGGATTTTATCTAAAAGCGTTCTTGTTTGGAATGTTTGCCGTTCCCGAGATTTCGCAAGAAGTGAGAAACAAAGTTCTTTCGATGAGTCCGGAACAAAAGAGAAATCGTCTGCAAGAATTGGATCCGGATTCTTTGGAAAAGATTTTTCCAGGTGATGACTATCGTCTGGGTCGCGCTCTTGAGGTAAATCTGATGGGAGAACGTTGGTCTGCTTTGAAAATCGATCCCAAAACTTCTGCGATTCAAAAATACGATTTGAACATTTGTTTGGGCGTGTTCCTCGATCTGGATCGGAAAGAACTTTATGATCGGATCAACGTTCGCGCCAAAGAAATGATCGATCAAGGAATGGCCGATGAGGCTTGGAAGATTCAAGAACTCTACGGATCGAATTGTCCCGGACTCAAATCCCTCGGCTATAATTTTGCACTTGAAATTAAAAAAGGAAACTCCAATCTAGAGACATTCCTTATGGATTTGAGCCAATCTCATAGGAATTATGCCAAACGACAGATCACCTGGTTTCGAAAGGAAACATATCTCAAACCAATGGGTCGGACTGAGGCACTGGAAACAATAAAACATATAAAGTAACGGAAACAAAAAAAGATGTCTGCTAAAAACAACATACAAGACCAACTCTTAAACACTGCCCGGAAAGATAAATTGGATCTTACCATTTATCTATTAAACGGGGTTCCCTTGAAAGGTAAGGTAGTCAGCTTTGATAATTTTACGATCGTTCTGGAGCAGGAAAATAAACAGAGTCTTGTTTATAAACACGCGATCTCGACGATCATTCCCGCGAAGATCATCAAGCTTTATACCGAGGAAACCAAAGACGCAGCCCAAGGATAATGCGATTTTGGATGAAACTGTTCTGGATTCTTATTCCGGGACTATTTGCAACTCTTCTCTATTTTTGTCTGATCCCCCTCAAGGAGGGGGACGCCCTTCTCGTCGTGGACGGTTCCGAGGAAATCTTAGAATATACGGGCGGACCGGGCTATGTCTTTGAATGGAAGACCCTTTTTCCTTGGAAATTTCAGGTTCTTCGGTTTACCCTAAGCAATCGAGTTTCCAACGTCCATCTGAGTGTGGATCTTTCTTCCGGACTTTTTCCGGAATCTTCTCCCGAAGGAAAGATCAAGATCAAACTCGAAGTCAAGTATTCCCTCGACGGACAAGAGGCGACCGAATTTCTGGAAATCGCAGGAATTCGAGATGAAAAGATCAGCAATTATATTAGTAAATTATTGTATTCTATTCTTCGTAAGAAGATTGAAGAATATCAAATCAATCCGGCGCTTCTGAAAGCGAATCTGGAAAACTATATCAAAAACGAACTTTCTTCCGATCTTCTCAAAGAAGAAAAGCCGCTCAAAATGTTGAATTTAAGAATTTTGGATTTGCAGGTTCCGGACGCGACACTCGTAAACGGAATTTATCGAAATCAAAATCTTCTCTTACAAAGAAAACTTGAGCTCGTGGCGGCGCTCGGAAAAGCGGAAGCTCTCAAGATCGAAGAGGACGCCAAAACAAGCGCGCTCCTAAAACGTCTGGAAAAAACGAAAGACTTCGTAATGAAAAATCCGGACATGAAAGAATTCGTTCTCTATGAAACCTTATCCGATCACGTGGAAGTGATTCTTCTTCCATCGGAAATGATCTTGGGAGAAATCCCGACTTCGAAAAAGAAAAAGAACGGCGCAGTAAAAAGACCCAAAGAGGTAGAATGAAACAGGACAAACCCGTAGTATTGATTATGGCCGGAGGAAAAGGAGAACGTTTTTGGCCGCGTTCCAGAGTTTCCACACCGAAACAATTACAGAAAGTTTATTCCAACAAAACTCTTCTCAAGGAAACCTTGGAAAGAGCGCTTACGATCACGACGATCGATCGCATTTATATCGGAACCAACGCGAGTCTCAAAAAATCCATCCTTGCTCAGGAGAAAAATTTTCCTGAAAAGAATTTCATCATCGAACCCGAAGGCAAAAACACCGCTCCCATCATCGCACTTGCGTCTCTTTATTTCAAAGAACAATACGGAGATCCGATTCAGGTCGTCCTGTCCGCGGACGCATGGATCAATCCGGTAAAAGAATTTACAAAGACGATTTCCAAAGCCCTCGAACAGGCGGAGAATCATCTGGTTCTTCTCGGAATCAAACCGAATCGTCCCGAAGTCGGATACGGTTATATCGAAGCCGGAAAATCGACTGACGGTTGTTTTGCGGTAAAATCCTTTTATGAAAAGCCGGACGTCAAAACCGCGCTCAAATACATCAAAAAGAAGAATTTTTACTGGAACCCGGGAATCTTTCTCTGGAAGACTTCCACTATATTAGAAGAATTTAAAGCACATTCTCCGAAAATTCTCGGACCTCTCGAAGAAAGATTTCCGTTTAAAAAGGCGGGCGAGTTGGGCGCGGCGTTCAAAATTCTTCCTTCCGATCCGGTCGATATCGCGATCATGGAAAAGAGTTCCCGCATAAGAATGGTGGAAGCGAGTTTCGGTTGGGACGACGTGGGCTCCTGGACTTCTCTGGAAAGAGTGATGCCGGGAGATTCTTCCGGAAACAGACACATGGGGAACGCGATTTTATTTCATAAGTCATCCGGAAACATCACTCAAACAAGAAAAGAATTCACCGCCCTTCTCGGAGTTCAGGATCTGATAGTGGTTGAAGAGGAAGACGTCCTCTTTATCAGCACAAAAACGGGAGTAGGTGACATCAAAAACCTCGTCGCGGAACTCCGTAAAAATAAAACTTTACAAAAGTACACAGAATAGTTTTCTGACATGAGGAAATCTAAGGAGTTCTGAATGCCTTCAGGTAAGAAAAGAAAGCGCAGAAAGATCGCTACTCATAAAAGAAAGAAAAAGAGAAGAGCGAACAGACATAAGAAGAAAAAGTAATCCATAGATCCTCCTTCCTTCTCCGGGATTCCCGGAATCAAGCTAGAGATATCATAGGACTGTTAAGCCCATTTCCGAATCGACCGATACAATCGGTATGGGCTCATTTCAGGATTATTCAATTTTTCGCAGGTGGTGGAAGAAAGAGTCTCCCCCTGCGAGAGGTTACACAAAATCTTATTCCGCCACAACCCCATCCGGTGACATTCTTCAGGCGGATCTCAATTTTCACGAAAAGAAAGTTCGTATCACCTTAGAAATCGCGGGTGAGAGCGGGCGTATTTATATTGCAACGATCAAAGACGGAACCGTACTCCAGGAGAAAGATCTTTCCAGTGGTAGAATGGTTCCTATCTATCAGAAACTTGCGCCGTTTCAGGAAATATTCTCCTGTTTACCGGACCCGGATCTTTTAGCCACTCTCGGTGGACAATACGGAATTTCAAAATCTCCGCTCGGTCAAACCGAAACAAACATTCCACGACCTTGGGAAACTTCGACTCGATACGATCATATCTTCGGGATCCATCATCAGAAAACATTTTGGCAAAGAATTTTTTCGAGAGACCGCGAATACAAAGAACCTTGGATCGTTCGTGTTAAGAAAAGATTTTGGAGCGAATTTCAAGACCTTCTTCTCGGAGCTTGTTCGGCGCTCGGAATTTATTACGCGTACACCGATTTCTATCTCTTGGGTTTTTCTCTCGCCGTTTTCGGTTTGCTTTTTGGCGGATTAGACTGGATGCTGAGAAAAAGAAATCCGCTCTTCGTAAAAGTCCTCTTGTTCATGAGTCTGGGATCTTACTTTTACTACGTCGGATATACCCGGTATTGAGGTAAATCATGTCATCCGAAATCGACCACCAGTACATTCTATTCAGTTTGGGGGACGAGGAATACGCGATTCCCATTTCCTTGGTAGACGAGATCATCAAGATCGATAATTTAATCCGAATTCCCAAAGCGAAAGCGTACTTTGCCGGTATCATGGACATTCGGGGAAAGGTCGTAAAGATGGTGGATCTCGCGGTAAAACTTACCGTTCCAAGAGAAGGGGAACTTTCCTATGATCGAGCCATCGTGGTCAAGGTCGGAGGTCATTCGGTCGGAATTATCGTAGACAAGGTGTCTAACGTGGTTCTTTTTCCTCCGGAATCCATCAACCCTCCGCCTCCTTCCGTAAAAGGAATTTCCGGAAGATACATCACCGGAATCGGCAAAAAGGACGATCGATTTATCATCATCATCGACGTGGAAAAGATATTGGGAGCGGAAGAATTGGCCGAACTAGGAAGCAATGTCGGATGAACAAACTCAGTTTCGAAATCGGCAACGATTCTTTGTAGAACGCTCTGCCTTTCCCATAGAAAAAATTCTACTTATCATCGGCCTCGTTTTCTTCGGGGCGACTTCCATTCTTTCGGACGAGCAGGACAGAAGATACGATTCTAAAAATCTCTACGATCCTCCCTCGGTAAAAATCACAGAACAAGACCTCAAGAACGTAAGAGAGGCGGTCGCCGATCCTACAAAGGATCCCATTTCCGAAATCCAAAAAGTTCTCAACAACTATTACAGTCAGTTTATCGATTCGAGAAGAATCGAAGAGGAAAAACGTCTCGGAAAAATTTTCGACGAAAATACGAACCGAAATACGATCCGACTTTTGATTCTGAACATGTTCTCTAAACTTTCCCCCTCCGGAATGATGAGGGATTCTCCTATTTTATACGAATTGCATCTACTTCTCTCGAAAGTTTACAACGAAAAAAAACAGAACGCAAAAGCCATCGAGGCCGCTCTTGCCGCGATTCGTTACAGGGATTTCAGTCATACCGAAGAGGAGTTCCTCGACGAACGAAGATTAGTCGAAATCTTCGATCCCGAGGAGAAACAAGCGGCGGCTTCTCACAAACAAGCGTTGGAGAATTTGGAAAAATCCAAAAAACAAAACAAGGAAACCAAAGACTTCTTTCATCTCGTAGAATCGAACGTAATCCGTGGAAGGGAAACCAAGGCGACCGAAAAAAACGCAGACGGATCGAACGGTGAAAGAACCTATTTCGCAAAGGATCTTCCCGCTTTGAAGGAAAGAATCGTGTCTTCCGAGAACGACCTCAAAACGAAGGAAAAAGAATATTCCGATTCCAAGTCGTCTGCATATGAAAACTTCCGAAAGAAAAAATCAAAAGAAGACGCGGCCACCGTCTATTATCTTGCGAATCTGATCAAACAAGCGGAGAACGAAAACAAGGAACGACTGAAAGTTGTGAACAATCTTTCCGTGAGTGGAACGGGGATTTTTGTGCTCTTCGATTACAAACGAAACACGGATTTTTTTGCGACGGCAGGACTTTGGGAAATGGTGACCAAACTCGATCCGGAAGCCAAGGACGCATTCTTAGATTTGGCAAAGGAGCTCAAAGCCTCCGGTAAAAAAGCGAAAGCGATCGATTTCTTTCAGAAGTATCTCGAACTTGCTCGAAAGGATAAAACGGAAGAATCCAAACTCGCACCCGTATATATTTCGATCGCGTCCCTTTATACGGAACTCAAACAGAACGTCCTTGCTTCTTCCTACTACGAACTCTACTACAAAGCGGAAACCGATCCCAAAAAAAGAATCGCGTTCTCTTATGAACTCGGTTCGTTTTTTGAAAACAGAACCGGCGACTTGGAACGGGCGGCGTTGTATTACGGAATCTGGTTGAAGGAACGTCCCAATCCGGAAAATGCAAACCTTGCGTTTGCGGACTTCTGCGAATCGTATCGTCAGGATTTTCTCGCTCAATACGGTAGCGCCAAATTCTACGCGTATCAGAGAAAACCGAAGGAAGAAAAATCCTTTCTCCGTGACGGAGTGAAGTCCTACGAAAAACTCAAAGAGATCTATCAAATGGAAGAATCTAAAAATTCTGCTCTAAAAAAGGAAACGCTTGCGATCAAAAAAAGTCTCTTGGAAAAAACGGACGATTCTACGATGGCGCAGTATCGACTGAAGGATTTGGATTTTCAGGAATCCACGAGCCGCCTGGGTGTTATCCGCACCAAGCTGAATTCCACTCCTGTGACTTTGGCGATGAAGAGATGGTCCGTTCTTTTGGAAGAGGAAAAGGATTTTCTTTCCGCGCGAAAACTCTATGAGGATATCGTAAAGATAGGAAACTCGATCGAGATCAATCTTTCCCTGAAAAACATAGATCGGATCAATAAAATTTTGGAAGACGGGATCAAGAGAGAACCTCTTTAGTTCACTTCATCGCTTTTTCGATATCGTCATCCGCTTGCGAGGAAGCCTCTTCACTGTAAGAACCTTTCGGTGTTCGCACCAAAAATTCCACCTCGTCGATCACATCTCCTTCATACGCGACTTTCAAAAGATACTTTCCGGGTGTCAGCCCTTGGAACGATCCTTCGATCGTTTTCGAGATCGGATTCGGTCTTTTGCGAAGCACGTCGAGTTCGTTGTAACCCAATTGAAAGCGGCTCAAACTTACGTAGGTTTCCGCGGTCTCCGGAACAGCGCGCGAAAATCGATAGATGTAGTGAATGGTTTTGTCATCGGGAAAGATGAGATTCTCCCTCGTGATCGTGTATTCTCCAACGGTCATGATTTTTTTTTCGATCACGTTGAACTTTTCCTCATCCATAACGGCCCAACCGAATTCTCCCGTGGGCTTGAAACACGCGGTTAAAAAAAGAAGAATCGAGGATAAGAAGATTCTTACGATCAAAGAAGACAATCTCATTTTTCGTTGAGGGAAGCGGAGTCGATGACTCTCGCCTTTTCGGAAATATCTTTTTCGCGAGGAGGTTGATTCGAAGGTGGGACATTCGTATAAAACGTCTTCCATTGTGTGGAAGACGGATTTTCTTTCGGGTTGGTAAAAAAACGAGAAAGAAAACGATAAACCAAATAGGTCATTAGAATGAAAAGAATGAGTTTCATATTTCTACTTCTACTATGACCCGGCGTTTGTTTCCTGCAATCTGAAAAAAGAGAAAAAAAGAAAGAATCGGTTCAGATAAACCCGTTTTCGTTGTACATATATTGTTTTAGATTCTTATTTTCTTCTTCGGTTTTTTCGATCTTGGCTTTCACCGCGTCGCCGATCGAAATGATTCCGATCAAAAGTCCGTCTTCTAAAATAGGCATGTGCCGGATTCTTTTTTTGAGCATGATCGATAGCAGTTCGTCCACGTCGTCTTCCGGAGACATGGTGGTGAGTGTAGTCGACATTACCTCGGAAACGGATTTTTTAAAAAAATCCAATCCGAGTTCTGCGGAAAGATGAAGGACGTCTCTTTCCGTAAAAATGCCCTTCAGTTTGCCTTCTCCCAGAATCATTACCGAGCCGATATCGTATTTGGTCATAAATTTGACCGCATCCATAACCGAAGAATCCGGATCTACGGAAAGGAGTTTTCTGTCTTTTTTTGCAAGGATCTGTTTTACGTACATATCATCTCCATCTCTCTTTCGCCTCAGTCCCTCGAAATACTGAAAAGAAAACGTCTATTACTTCAGGAATTCTGGGAGGGAATTCTCCCAAGAAGTCGAACCACTTTCGGGAGGTTACCGTATGCTAGACGTTTTTTGTCTCAGGTTCAAGAATTTTTCCAAGGAAAACGGAATATCTTTTCCAAGAAATGGCTCTCTCCGGCAGAATTCTTTTCTCCGAGGTGAAAAAAGGTTTTCAATTCACGTATACTTTTAGATTTTTTTCGCCAAAGGCAACCCCGTTCCAGAATGAATCCAAATGACCCCATTTCCGCCCCTTCGATCCTGATTGTGGATGACGAATGGCTCATCGCCTTCAATCTTCAAGTCTCTCTCCAAAAATTGGGTTATAGCATCGCCGGAACGGCAAGAACCGCGGACGAGGCCCTCGAACTCGCCGAACGCACAAAGCCCGATTTGATTTTGATGGATATTCGAATCGAAGGAGAATTGGACGGAATTCAAGCGGCGGAAAGAATTCAGAAAAAGATGGACGTTCCCGTCATCTTTATGACCGCCTTTGCGGATGAAGAAACCTTCAATCGGGCGGTCGATCGGGCTTCGATGTTCGGTTATATTTCCAAACCCTTTCAACCCACGGCTCTCAAAAATTCGATCGAGATTGCGCTCAAACAACAACAGAGATTCGGAAAGGCGAGGGAAGAAGGAAAGGAAGCTCGTGATGTAATTCAAAACATCAGCGAAGGTGCGATTTCTTTGGATCGAGACGGTAAAATTCTTTTTATGAACCGTACTGCGGAATCGCTCACCGGCTGGCTTCTTTCCGATGTGCAAGGAGAATCCGGCGAGAAAGTCTTGAGTCTTTCCACCGACGAAGGCGTGAACATTCGAACCGGAGTCGGTTCTGTAAAACCCAGTCATCTCAAATACATTCCTTCTCTTCTCACGCGCAAGAATGGAACTCGGATTCAAGTCGCGTTTCGGGTTTCCCCGGTTCGAGATGAAGAAGGAAGTATCGCAGGTTCCATCATCACACTTTCCGAACTTGCGACTCTCACCGTTTCTGAGAAAGAAATTTCAGAAATGGAAAAGGTCATCCAATCGGAAAGAAGACTCGATTCCATCCAAAAGCTCGCGGCGGGTCTCGCGCACGAAATCAACAATCCTCTCATGGGAATCATCAATTACGGTCATATCATCCGAAATCATAAGGGCGGGGACGCGGATACAAAAAACTACGCGAGACTCGTCATAGAACAAGGGGAACGAATCGCTTCCATCATTCGGAATCTCGTTTTGTTTTCCAGACAGGACGCAGAACAACCGATCAGCACGAACGTAAGAAAGCTTGTGAGTTCCGTGGAAGGGATGATCTCCGAGATGTTGAAATCACATGAGATCCAACTGGAGATCGAAATTCCGCAAGACCTGGAAGTTCAACTCCGTCCCAATCAGATCCGAGAAGTTCTCTACAACATTCTCTACTATTATACGGAGAATCAGAAAAAGGCAAAGATTCAGATGAAGGCTACGTTAGACGGAACCGAAACGGCCCAATTGAAGATTCTCGTTTCCGGGAAACTCAATATCAACGTGGATGAAGAAAGCCGTTTTGAACCGTTCGAAAATTTTCGTTCGAATGATGCTCGGATTGGAATGGGGCTTTCGGTCTGTTACGGAATTCTTCAGGCCAATCGAGGACAACTCCTCCTCAAAAAGACCGGAGCCGGTTGGGATTTTATCATCCAAATCCCGGTCTGATCTCCTTTCTTGGGAGTATCGAACTCCAAATTGAGACAGAAAATCGATGGAAAATCCAAGAGGAGTGAAAAAACCTGTATCCAACATTCAAAACGAGCAAGGAACTTAGGAATGATTGATAAAATCAAAGCCGCCCTGGGCGGAGAAGCGGATTCTCTTTTAAACCATACCTGTAAGACGATTCCAAAAGAATCTTTGAGCCTCCCCGGAGCCAACTACGTAGACGAGATTCTGTCCAAGAGTGACAGAAACAATACCGTTCTTAGAAACTATCAGGCCATCTTAAACACAGGAAGATTGTCCGGTACCGGTTATACTTCCATTCTTCCCGTTGACCAAGGAATCGAACACAGCGCGGGTGCTTCCTTCGCTAAAAACCCTGCCTACTTTGATCCGGAGAATATCGTAAAACTCGCGATCGAAGGCGGTTGCAACGCGGTCGCTTCCACTTTGGGAGTGTTGGGTCTGGTTTCCAGAAAATACGCTCACAAGATTCCGTTTATCGTAAAGATCAATCACAATGAACTTCTCTCGTATCCGAATAAATTCGATCAGATTCTTTTTGCGAACGTGGAACAGGCTTTTGATATGGGCGCGGTTGCGGTCGGAGCGACGATCTATTTTGGATCCGATGAATCTTCCCGTCAAATTCAGGAAATCACCGAAGCATTCCACAGAGCTCACGAACTCGGAATGGTGACGATCCTTTGGGCTTACTTGAGAAACGACGCGTTCAAACCCGACAAAATCGACTATCATTTAGCGACCGATCTTACCGGTCAGGCAAACCATTTGGCGGCGACAATCCAAGCGGACATCGTAAAACAAAAACTTCCCGAAGTTTACGCGGGCGGTTTTAGAGATCTGAAGTTCGGTAAAAAAGACGACAGAATGTACACAACTCTTACCGCCGATAACCCGATCGATATGGCGCGCTACCAAGTCGCGAACTGTTATATGGGAAAAATCGGTCTGATCAATTCCGGAGGAGCTTCCGGAGAAAACGACCTCGGAGACGCGGTAAAAGCCGCCGTCGTCAACAAAAGAGCGGGGGGAATGGGAATGATTTCCGGAAGAAAGGCTTTCCAGAAACCTATGAAAGACGGGGTCGCACTTTTAAACGCGATCCAAGACGTTTATCTCGCGAAAGAAGTAACGATCGCTTAACAAAAAACAAAAAAAAGAATATCTCTTTTGGAGAATATTCCAAAAGAAGAATATGGAAAATACTCCGCCTGGTCGCGGAGTATTTTCGTTTCAGGGTCATGAGAGAAGATTAGAGCATTCTAATATACAAACGGAAGGCGCTATGAACGTTAAAAAAGATTTTTCAAACGCGGTGGGAAATACGCCGCTGATTCTACTTCGCAGTTTTAGCGAAGAAACGGGATGTAATATCTACGGGAAGGCCGAATTCTTAAATCCTGGGGGTTCCGTAAAAGACCGAGCCGCTCTTTTTATCGTGGAAGACGCGGAGAAAAAAGGACTTTTGAAACCCGGGGGAACCGTCGTAGAAGGAACTGCCGGAAACACCGGAATCGGTTTGACTCATATCTGTAATTCCAAGGGATACAAAACCCTGATCGTGATTCCGGATACACAATCCCAGGAAAAAATCGATCTCTTAAGAACGCTTGGTGCGGAAGTAAGAACGGTTCCCGCAGTTCCTTATAAAGATCCTAACAATTACGTGAAGGTTTCCGGGAGAATCGCGGAAGAACTCGGGAATGCCGTCTGGGCGAATCAGTTCGACAACGTCGCCAATCGAAATGCTCATTATGCGACTACCGGACCGGAAATCTGGGAACAAACCGACGGTAAAGTAGATGCTTGGATCACCTCTCTCGGAACGGGTGGAACGTTTGCGGGTGTTTCCCTTTTCTTGAAGGAAAAAAATTCTAAGATCAAAACCATCGTCGCGGATCCGTACGGTTCCGGGATTTATAATTTCGTAAAAAAAGGAGAAGTTCTCGCTGAAGGAAGCTCCTTCACGGAAGGAATCGGGAACGGAAGAATCACCGAAAATATGAAAGGTGCACCGATGGACGACGCGATCCGGGTGACGGATGAAGAATGTCTAAAAGTCGTTTATCAACTTCTGCACAAAGATGGTTTGTTTTTGGGCGGATCCTCGGGGATCAACGTGGGCGCGGCCGTCAAATTGGCGAAGGAGCTCGGCCCTGGTCACAATATCGTCACGATCCTCTGCGATTCCGGTGCTCGCTATCAATCTCGAATTTTCAATGAAGAATGGTTATCGTCCAAAGGACATTCTATTCCGAAATGATTTCGATTTTCATCCATTCTTCCGAAGTTGTTTTTGAGAATGAGGATATTCTAATATTCTTTCGTTTTTAAACGAGCGGTCTTTATCGAATTAAGAATCGCCTGTTCGAAATGCGATGGCGATCCGGAAGAATGGATTTCGGAGTGGTGGTGAGGAATTTTCTATTTGGTAAAATCCGGTTTTTCGAAAGAAAGATTGTCGTATTTCCGACCTTCTTTTCAGAGATTCGGCTTCTTGGGACGAAGATCTGCATCTTCAGGACCGAACTTTTAGTCCGATTGAGTTTTTTTAGCGAAGAAAAAAATCGGAATAAAACGTAATGTCGTTCTTCGAGTGTTTTTTTGAAAATTCGAATGGAACGTGAGAGTTCCCACACCTTTTCAAACCGGTTGATTTGTTGAAGTTGGAATCTTTCTTTCTGCTCAAAAGCGTGTGAGAGTTCCCACACTTTTTCAAACCGGTCGATTTATTACAGTTGGAATCTTTCTTTTCACTCAAAAGCGTGTGAGAGTTCCCACACCTTGCGATTTAAAAAAACTCAGTAAAACATGGAATAAAGAATTTGTCCACCCACGTCGATACTTCGAGTTCCGCTGGAGAGATCCTTGCTGACCAATGGATTTCCGCGAATTCCGAACCCTTCGGAAACGGTTTCTCCCGTAGGAGTTTGAAGGACGTTGTTCTGAGCCCAGGTTTTTCCGGAAAAATACGAATGGGTCAATTGGATCAGATAAATCCCCACGGCAACGATCGCCGCGGAATGTTTGGCGTGTTTGTAAGCCGATTCGTCCGAACGAATCGAATTCAGTGAATTCAAATTTTTGAATGTATTGATTTGATAGTATTGCTCCAAAATTCCCGTAGGAAGGCTCGAGCTGGAAACGAGGCTACTCGTAAACTGTTGTTCCAAAATCTTTTCGATCTTCTTATCGTAGGCTTTTGTTCTTTCTTTTTCGGCGGCGTCTAACCCGAAATAGGCGACCAAGGAAACGAAGAAGAGTGTGGAATACGTTGAACTCCAAGCTCCTTGTCTCATAAAACTGTGACCCCAACCCGGAAGTATCGCCGATTTCCAGACAGGTTCCCAAGGATTTCTTTTGGCGGAAATATACGATTCCCAATCACCGTCTCGTTCTTCTAAATACTTTTCCATCAGCGCCAGACGTTTTTGAACGATCTTATAACTGTTTTCTTTGATCATCTGCTCGAGATAGAGGGTATCGAGTTGCTCTTCCTTCTCGCTTTTTATTCCTTCTTTGTTGAACTTTTTCTTCTCTGCTTCGAAGATTCTCGCGATTTCCTGTTCGTCCTTGATTTCCTTAAAGATGATTTTAAGAATTTTTGATTTTCCGATTTTTTCTCTCTTTCCGTCTCGAATGATCGTAACCGAGTTTGAATCCTGATCGATCACGGTCGCGTATGTTCTTTCCCCAGTTTTAAAGAGGATCGTTTCTCCAAAAATCAAGGAAGGAAAAAGAAGAAGAATCAAATAGAGAGTGACGTTTTTTAGCTTTCGCATCGAGTGAATAGAGATTGAAAAATTCATACGTTTGGGATCCTATACAAACTAGATATTGTTTGAATCTGATTCCTGAATTCAAAAAAGCAAATGAATTTATCATTGGATTCGAATTTGTGATTCCGTTTGAAAAAACGATCTCTAGATGGAGAAGAAAAATTCTTCGAAAATTTCTTTACGAATCGTTTGTTTTCTTAGAAAAAACAATAGGAATGAAGATTTGGATTAATAAAATGCAATCTTACAAAACGGAAAGAGAAAAGACATTGTTTCTTCTGGTATTTCGAACCGAAAAAAGAGAAGAAACCTCGAAAGGAAATAACGATGAATGTATGGAAGTTGGTTTTAATACTTATTTTTGTCTCCGGTCTTTTGTTCGCGAAGGAAGAAAAAAAGAAATCGGAGAAGGGTGCGGATCCTACGAACAAAACTCCGGTATCAGGTTGTTGTAGAATCAAAACGGTCGGAGGCGGTTACGACTATTTTGTCGCAACGGAAGAAGAATGTGCTTCTCACAAGCAGTTTCATTCTTTTCTAAAAGAAAGGACTCTTTGTTTTGAGTCGTTTCCCGAGTAGTTCCGTTTTTGGATTCTTCAATCGAAAACGTTTTTTTTTTTTTGATTTGGATCGTTCTTAGGGAAAAAAACGAACTCTTACAAGAAAACCGTTCTTCTTTTCCACTTCCAATTCTCCCCGGAGTTGTTGACAAAGCGCTTCGATGAGACTCATTCCGAGAGAAGAACTTTCGGAGGATATCTTTTCCTCGGAAGCGTTTCCGACTCCATTGTCCGCCACTTCCAGAGTCAAAAATCCGGAATGCGATTTTTGGAATATTACGGAAACTGTACCTTTTGCACTTTCCGGAAACGCGTGTTTAAACGAATTGGATAAAAGTTCGTTGATAATCAGTCCGCAAGGTATCGCTTTTTCCATCGGAAGATAGATTTCCTCAATTTCACAAGTGGATTGAATTCTTCCATCGCTCGGACCGTAGGAAAGAAACAGATGACGAACCAAAGAATTGAGATAGTCTTTTGCGTGTATGACCTTATACGAGTCCTTAAAAAAAAGATAATCCTGAACCATTGCCATGGAATGAATTCGATTCATCGCCGAAGAGATCGCTTTTTTGGCCGGTTCCGATTTTGTTTTCTCTTGCTCCAAAGCCATCATCGAAAGAATCAGCTGAGTATTGTTTTTGACTCGATGTTGAATCTCTCGGAAAAGAGTTTCTTTGTCGTTCAGAGACTCCGTTAATTTCGCTTCGGCTTCCAATCGAATCGCGATTTCGTTTTGAAGTTCCGTGTTCGTTTTTCTATGAAGTAGAATGAGTTGTTTTTGTTTTCGAATACTCAGCGCAAGTCCTCTTAGAATTGCGATCACGGAAAAAGTGATAATTCCGCAAAGAAAGGAAAAGTTAGCGCCTACGACCAAAATCTGAAACGGAGTTTCGTTTCCGATCCAGATTCTATAATGAGCGAGAAGAGCTCCTCCGAAAACCGCAAACGTAGAAATCACCCATCCCCAAAATGCAAGAGTCGGATTGAGAAAGATTCCGCAAAAAACAGGAATCAAAAAGAACCAAAGAATTCCCGCGCCGGCAAGTCCGATCTTCGTATAAAGCAGAGCGGCCATCAGGGAAACGAGCGCGAGAAGAAAGTAGGACTTGGATTTATAATAACGGTTCGGAAGTAAAAGGAGAAACCAAATCAAAAGGAGCGCGAGCGTGTCGACGATCACGACTTCTCCCAAGCCTTGTTTTGCCGCAAGATAAACGCTCGGGATGTAGACGATCAGTCCGAATATCGAAGATACGATCAGAAGAATGTGAATGATATTTCGTTTCCAAGCGTTCGGGTGCGTAGAATTGGGAGAATGAACTCGAAATAATTCTTGAATGTTGGAAGTTAGGCTCATCTGTCCAATCGATCCCTAAACAATCCCCGTTCTTCTCTTAGAAAGATAACGAGTGTTCGAATATAATTCTGGAAAAATTTCTCTCATCAAATTTTTGTCTTGAGTTTTAAATAAATATGTGAGCAAATGCTCATTATTCTGAAGGTAGGTTTCGAAGCCAATTATAGATTGCGAATGGTCTATTTTTTTCTTTGCAACCACGAAGAATAGGGCTACAAATGAGCATTCCAATTCCTATCAAACTTCAGTATAAGTATACAATAAAATTCCGGAAAACCCGGGGGTTCAATCAAAAATGAAAAAACCAGGTTTCGAAATCAAAAAAGTTCTCTCTCTCTTCATTCTCCTTCTTGTAGGAGTTCTGTTTGGGATTTTCGTTTCGGCTTGTTCCGGCGAGAAAAAGGATGAGATCGAGGGTTTCGCTCATGTTCTTATGATCGATAACTCCTTTTCTCCTCCTATGCAGAGAATTCCTGTCGGAGGAATCGTTGAGTTCGTGAACTCGGGAAACAATCCGCACAACGCGATCGCAGTGGATAAGAATTGGTCCACGGAAAAAACCTTCGGCAATATCGCTATGCCTAGAGGAACAAAAACAAAAGTAACCTTTCCCAAGGAAGGTGTGTTTGCCTACTTCTGTTCTTTTCACGCAACCCCGGATGGGAAGAGCGGAATGGTCGGAGACGTTGTCGTCGGTGATGTTCCTTACAATCCCGCGGCAAAAGCGGGAAAATCCTGGAAGAATGTGGACAAGTTTTCGGGAACAATCCGTAAGGTGCCTTCTCAATATCCAACGATCCAAAATGCTGTGGACGCCGCGGCTCCCGGTGATCTCGTTTTGATCAGCGATGGAGTTTATTTTGAAGAAATCACCGTGACGACTCCTTCGATCACGATCCGCGGAACCAATCGAAACAAAGTGATTATCGACGGTCAGTTTCAGAGAGGAAACGGTATCATGGTGGTCGCGGCGGACGGGGTCGTGATCGAAAACATGACCGCAAGAAATGCAACCCTGAACGGTTTCTATTGGACCGGTGTAAAAGGTTTTCGCGGTTCTTACCTGACCGCGCATAACAACGGAGACTATGGAATCTACGCGTTTGATTCCATGAATGGAGTCATCGAACACAGTTACGCTTCCGGTTCTCCCGATTCCGGAATTTATATCGGACAGTGTTATCCTTGTAAGGCGATTCTCTACGACGTCGTTTCGGAACACAACGCTCTCGGTTATTCCGGAACCAACTCGGGTGGGGAGCTTTATCTTATCAGTTCCGTCTGGAAGAATAATATCGTCGGTCTCGCTCCAAATACTCTGGATCGCGAGCTCCTTCCGCCGGAAAGAGAAACAACGATCATCGGAAATCTTGTTTATAACAACAATAACCCGAAAGCCCCGATCGCGGCTCTGGAATATCCGTCCTTTGGAAATGGAATTCTAATCGCGGGCGGTCTTTCGAATATCATTCGTAAGAACGTCGTTGTCGATCACCAAAATAATGGAATCGTAATTCTTCCGAATCTGGACGAGAAATTTTGGATTTCGCATAACAACGTTGTGACGGATAATATCGTTTACAATTCCGGAAGAGCGGACTTGGCACTTGTCGGACCGATGAGCACCGGAAATTGTTTTTCGGGCAACGAATATAGAACGGAACTTCCGGCTTTCTTGGAAAAATGGAACGGTTGTAATTCGTTTATTCGTCTTCCGATGGGCGGGGATCTTTCCATGATGCTCGGAGCTCTCGGTTTGATGGTCCAGGCTTCCGGAGGAAGATTCCCTTCGGGAAATTACAAGGAACAACCGATTCCGGGACCTCAGCTCAATCTACCCGGTGGAAGTTCAGCTCCCGTAAAACCGGCTTTGACAGCATTCGAAGATTTCAATCTGGATGTGGATAAAATTCAACTTCCAAAAGAAGCCGAGGAAATCCTAAAATCGGTTCCGAGAAAACCGGCTCCTACCACCGGTGCGATCACCCTTGTAAAACCGGTGAGCCTCTTTCCATTCTTCTATCATTGGCTGGGATTTTTACTCCCGTTCGCGATTTATATCTGTTGGACTTCGATGTCTCTTTTCGATCTGAAAGATCGTTCCGATCTGGATGAAAAGAAAAAACTTTCTTGGATCGTTGCCATTACTCTGGTTCCGATCTTAAGTTCAGCGATCTATCTCCTCGGAGGAGGAAACAAATACCCGACTTGGTTCAAAAGGACCTTGGTTTGGGGAGGAATCGTCGCGTTCTTCTTATTACTTCTCTACACGGGAATCTCTTTGATGAACGGTGTGGGAACGAAAACAATTAGTTAATAAGTTTAGAATATTCAGAAATTATCATAGGAGAAAAAATATGGAACAAACTGTCATCGGCGGCCCCGGCTTCTTCGCTTTACTCTTCAACTTTTACGGATATTACTTTCCGTTTATACTTTACACTTTGCTTGCGCCCATCGCGCTTGCAGACCTCGTCAAAAGAGCGGACGTGGATCCGAAAACGGGCTCCATCTGGACGGGCGCGATTCTTCTTGTTCCGATCGTTGGAGCGGGAGCGTATTTGATTGCGGGCGGATCCAAGGTTCCGAATTGGCTGAAAAATTCCCTCGTTTACGGGGGAGTGGGGTTTTTGGCGTTGATCGTTTTGATCACATCGGTTGCCAAATTCTAAAAGATCTTGAATCGAAAGCAGTTTCTCAAATGGATCGGACTCGGCGGCGCGGGATTGGCCGCGGGTGCGGGACTCAGCACGATCGGAGATTCGGACGGAAACGGAGGAATTCTTTGTAAGGTCCGTCCGGGAATCGTCGGCGTCAACAAAGAGGCTACGATTCCGGGAAATCCGGGGAACAATTCTTATGGGAGTATGGTACATCCTCCCTTTCAGATCGATCCCGCTTTTCTTTCTCGGATGGATTTGAAGAATCATCAAGGAGCGTCTAACGGACCGATTCTCAAACAACACCTGAGCATCGTAGAGATGCCTTTGACGGTCGCACACAACACAGTCGTAAAGGCTTGGACTTTTAACGGAATCGTTCCGGGCCCCGTCGTGCGAGCCAAACTCGGTCAGAAGATGGAGATCACTCTGAGAAACGATTCGGAACATCCTCATTCGATTCACTTTCATGGAAGTCACGATCCAAACGAGGACGGTTGGGAACCGATCGTTACCGGTGGAGAAAAAACATACAAACTCACTGCGGGTCCGATCGGATTCCATCCGTATCACTGCCACGTTCCTCCTCTTGCGAGCCATATGGCGAAAGGTCTTTACGGTGGTCTGATCGTAGATCCTCCCGGAGGTCGTCCGCCGGCTCACGAGTTTATGCTGATTCTTTCCGGATGGGACTTGGGAGATAAGGGGAAGAATGATATCTATTCTTGGAACGGGATGGCCGGATTTTACGATCGTTATCCGATCAAGGTTCCCGTCGGTGAGAAGGTTCGATTCTACATCGCGAATATGTGCGAGTACGAACCCGTTGCTTCTTTTCACTTACACGCTCAGACGTTCGACGTTTTTCGGACCGGAACAAGATTGAATCCGGACGATCATACGGACGTCGTAACGCTCGGACAAACGGAAAGGGTCATCCTAGAGTTTACGCTTCCTAAAAGAGGAAGATATATGTTTCATCCTCACCAGACGAAGATGGCCGAGAACGGCGCGATGGGTTGGATTGTCGCGGTTTGATTCGATGACGTCTAACGTATTCTCGTTGTGATTCCTTAGGAGAAAGGTTTTGAAGGAAAAAATTCTTTTTATCGCAGTTTTGGTTCTCGGAGTCGGTCTCGGTTTTTTTGGTTGGAAAGAATGGAAGAGTCGTTCCAATATCGAACCTGTCTTCGTGGAAGAATGGTCCAAGGCTTCTCTGAGAGATACAAAAAATCGTGAAATTCTTCTCGGTTCCATTCCTGGAAAACTAAAGCTCGTTTACTTCGGCTTCTCTCATTGCCCGGATATGTGCCCGAGAGCTCTCTTGGATATGTCCGCGGCGGTGAACGAATTGGGGGAAGAAGGAAAAAATTTGACTCCGATTTTTATCAGCGTTGATCCGGAGAGAGATTCGCCAGAACTACTTGCAAAGTATGTAAAACAATTTTCAAATCAAAGTCTGGTCGCATTGACCGGAGACAAGCCTACGTTAGACGCTCTTCAGGGTGCCTTTGGGGCGATTTCAAAAAAGGTAAGCAATCCGTCGGTCGAAGGTGGTTATACCGTGGACCACACCGTGTTCTTGTATATCGTTGATGAGAAGAGCAGAATCCTCGCGACTTTCCCGGGAGGAATGGAAGGAAAGCTGATTGCAAAAGAAGTGAGGCGGTTTCTTTGATTTGCAGTTCAAAGTAGGAACTCACACTTTTTTAAGACTTCAGCGGGATCTTGTTTGATTTGCAGATCTAAGTAGGAACTCATACTTTTTTAGAACTTCAGCGGGATCTTGTTTGATTTACAGTTCAAAGTAGGAACTCATACTTTTTTAAACTTCTGGGGGATCTTGTTTGATTTACAGTTCAAAGTAGGAACTCATACTTTTTTAAGACATCAGCGGGATCTTGTTTGATTTACAGTTCAAAGTAGGAACTCATACTTTCTTAAAACTTCAGTGAGATCTTGTTTGATTTTCAGTTCAAAGTAGGAACTCATACTTTTTTAGAACTTCAGCGAGATCTTGTTTGTCAGAAATTCTAAAATTCGATCTCCACCAATCCTTCCTTCGTCAATTTCCTCGGACCGAGCGCTGATTCATCTTTTCATTCCATAAAAATTTCTAAACGACGGGCTTGATAACGAAGCATAGACTCCCAAGAATCCGGCCAAGCTTTAGAAATTCTTACTTTCCTTTCAGATGAGAATTGCAATCGTCGCGCCGATCTTTCGGCCTTTTTTGGCCCAGGAAAATACTACTTTCGGCCAGAAGCGACTTTCTTTTGCTTATTCTTCTTTGGGGATGATCCTCGATTCGTCTTTGGAAATCAGAGAAAGTAGTTATTTCTGAGAGGGGATATTCATTCCGTCTGAGACCCATTGCGAATTTTTTTATTTCAAAACTGCGCCAGTTTTACTTTCGTCTCGCCTAGGAACGAACGGTTTTCCCAGAGTTCACCAGAAATTTGATTGGTTTTTCTGGATTGTTTTCTCGGTTCTTTGAATGCCGGCTTTAAAAAAACGCTTCCCTTCTCCATCTCATTGAGAAGGGGCTTTGTCATAGAAGGCGAAGGCGACCGCTCCCAGGATGAACAAAAAGCTAACAACGTGATTCCACTTTACTTTTTCTTTTAGGACCAAGGAGGCAAAGACGATAAAAATCGAAATCGTGATTACTTCCTGTAAGATTTTTAATTGATAGGCGCTGTAACCTTCTTCTCCATATCCGATCCGATTTGCCGGGACCATAAGAATGTATTCGAAGAGCGCAATTCCCCAGCTTAGAAGAATGGTGAGAGGGAGACTCCATCCGTGAAAAAATTTCAAATGCCCGTACCAGGCGAAGGTCATAAAAAGATTAGAGCACAGGAGAAGAAAAAAAGTTTTCATAAGAATAGGTTTTTCCGATTGTAAGGGCGGTGACAATCGGAAATCCGCTTCTTAGGAAGGAAATCCTTTCAAATAGAATTTTTACAGAGCCGAGTTTTCAATACTTTTTTTTTAGATCTGTCCTCTCGATAAAAAATTCCCAATTTCGATTTCGCAAAGGGATAGAGAAAATTCAATTTTCCTTATGCACTTTAAAAACCTCTGGAAATCAAAAACGGATTCATACGGATTTTTTAGAAAAGAAAACCCCGTCTCCGGGGTGTAAAAGGGTATTAGACTTCAGGTAGTATAACAAAACCCCTGCGAAGAGGAGGCTTTCGAAATTCTATTTTAGACCGAGATTCCACCGGCGGATTCCGAAAAGAGAATCCAAACCGGTGGGAAGAAAAATCACTCGGAGCGAACTTCTATTTTTTTAACCTGAGGTTTTCTTTTCGGAAGAGTCAGGCTTAACACTCCATTCTTATAGACCGCGGAAATTTTATCTTCCTCAACGGCTTCCGTAACCGTGAAGGATCTTTTGTATTCTCCGGTTCTGTATTCGGAATAACGGAGTTCTCCGGGAATGCTTCTTTCTACGGTTTTTCCGGAAATCGTGAGCTGGTCCTTTTCCATTTGAACCTGAACGTCCTTTTCTTCCACTCCGGGAAGGTCGGCTAAGAGATAGATGTTCTCTTCGTCTGAATAAACGTCCACTCTCGGAGTCAGGATTCTTACTTTTTCTTTTTTCACTTCTTGGGAAGTGGGATGTTCGTGTTTTACGGTTTCCTTATTGAGCACTGCGTTGGTCATCTTTGCTTCTCCTTCGACTTAGATTTAGTTGGTCTGAATTTGGATCTTACGAGGTTTAACGCTCTCTCGGATCGGAAGAGTCAGAACCAAAATTCCATTCTTAAATTCTGCCGTTGTTTTTTCGGGATCGACTTCTGTCGGGAGTTCGAGAGTTCTCTGAAACTTTCCTTGAAATCGTTCCACACGATTTGCTCCAAAATTCGTCTTCGGTGCAAAAGTTGGGGCTTCTCCACTGAGCCGAAGCTGGTTTCCGCTTACCGTGATATCGAGCGAGTCCGGAGTAATTCCTGGGATCAGAGCGGTAATTGTCACCGATTCACTTCCTTTGTGAACGTTTAAGGAAGGATACGCGCTTCCTCCCGCGGACAGGAACGGGTCCCAGAGGCTCGAAAACTGATTTTGGAGTTTATGTAGGTCTTCAATCATTCTAAATTCGTGAATCATCTTACTTTCCTCTTTTTGGCAATCTGAAACTTAGAGTGCCAAAACTGAAAAAAAGTTCAAGAAAAAAATTTAAAAATTAGCACTCTTTTTTATTGAGTGCCAGGTTGTTGCTGAGGGAACTGGGAACGAATTCTCTTCGAAAGATCCTCTAAAACGGGGTTCGAAATGCCTAAAGTTAAAACCCGTGGATGTTTTGATTCGTAGCTCTTAACCAAATGGAAACGGACTTCGGAAAATATGTGGGAACTCTTACGAAATAAGTTGTTTCTCCGGGTAGATTCGTTTCCGAAATATTGACACACAACTTTAAACGTCAAGATTTCGGAGATCGCCTAAACTTCGATGTCTTCACAAATCGAGGAATCGAAGTAACTTATTAGCCAAGGAGTTTGCACGGATGAATCCAATGAAATCCGCCTATCACGATCTCAAACCGCAGAGAAAGGATTGGGTTTTGACAGGAATCTCACTGATATTTGTTATAATCGGAGTTTTTATTCTTCCGAAGAATGGGAACTTAGGAATTGTCACGATCGCGTTCTTCGGAGTTTGCTTTGGAACGTTTCTCGCGACGATCCTTCGGAAAATGCGTGAGAGTCAATTTCAAAGCCTTTCCATTGACGTCGTCGGAGGCGTGGACATTCAGCCTTCTCGAGCGCGAATTTGGGTGATGGCTTGTTTGTTGATTTTTCTCGGTTCGATTCTGATCGTTTTTGGAGGCAATGATCCATTCTTAATCAGATTGATTTCGTATTTTATCGCAGGTTCCGGATTCTTCTTAGCCGTTCTGGTTGCACTTGGAAAAATCCCTTCGGGGTTTCTTCGCTTTGATTCTGACGGGTTTCGTATCGGAAGGAAGAAGTGGACGGTCTTTCTCCCTTGGGACGAAATTGCGGAGGCGAGAGCAGGTGAATTCAATAGCAATGCGGCAGTCTTTCTCACGCTCCGATCATTCGACCTAATCAAAACCGAACCCGAAGAGTTCTATAAAAATGCGATCCAGGAGATTCTTTCCAGTGAAGCGTGGGTTGGAGCTCATTTTATGATTCTGACTTCAAATTACGGAATGTCCTCGCCGATGCTCGCGGAAGCGATCACACAATACACAACGCAACTGGAGGCTCGAGAAAAATTAAGTCGAGTGAGGATCGAAAAGGGAAGTTGATCGAAATTTCCTTGAAGCCGTTTTTGGATCGAAGACGGCGGCTTCAAGGAATTTGAAAGCGAAATGATAAACCGAAACTTGGTTATCTCTTTTTTGCTTTTTTCTTAAGCGTTTTCTTTTTCGCGGCTTTTTTCTTTGGGGCGGACTTGCGAGTTACCTTCTTCTTTGCCGCTTTCTTTTTGGGGGAGGCCTTTTTCTTTGCGGTTTTTTTCTTCTTCGCTACCGCTTTCTTTTTAGAAGCCTTCTTCTTGGCGACTTTCTTCTTCGCGGCTTTTTTTGTGGCCGCTTTCTTTGCAGACGCTTTTTTGACGACGACCTTGTCTTCCACATTGGCACGGAAGAATGTCTTTTCAAAATCCCGATTCTTAAAAGAAACAAGGGCGCGTCCGATCAACTCATCCACATCGCTCGTTTCCATACCTTCGTTTGAAGATTCGATAAAATCGTAAGAAAGATGAGCCAGCCCGCATCGGAGATAGCTCGTGAGTTTGTCTTGAGAGGCGCCTTGACGGGCAAGTCCATGCAACCATTCTCTGAGAATCTTTTCTCCGAGTTCGAAGTTCGCTTCCGGTTGAGCAGACCTTCCAGTCTTATGAAATTCCTCGTTTAGTTTTTGGTGAACGAGAGAGTAGTCTTCTAGGAAGGCGCTATCTAAGATACCATCTTCGATAAGCCTGAGGTCCAGTTTGCGGACAATAGCAGAGTCGGCCATAATGTTAGAATCTCCTGAAATCTATGGGGCAGAAATTGGATATACTTTGCTCGAAGAATTCTTAATGCAAGAAAAAACTGAATCGTCGATGAAAATGATCTTCTTATAATTTCTTCCGCTTCACTCAATACTTCTTCTTTAGAAAGAATGAATGAAGGAAATTCATTCTCTTTGTTCTGAGATGGAAAGTGGAATCAAATGGACTTCTTGGATTTTGGAAGAAGGTGATGAAAGGAATTTATCTTTTTCTCCATTCACTTTGTCTTTCGGGGATCGTTGCGTTCATAACGTTTCTCTTGATTCTTCTTCCTTGACGGAAAGGTTTTGTTCGAAATGGGATCTCTCTTGTTTTTGAAGGCAGACGATTCATCACCGTTTGGGTCGACTTGCGGAAGTTAGGTTCTGGAATCTCTTCGTTTTTTTTTTCGAAGAATTCTCCGCTTCGCGAAACTCTTCTCTTAAATTCTCGCCTTCTCGTTATTCTTGGGAGAATCCCGGAATTCTCCTCATTTGAGCCGGAATTTTTGTCTGTTCAAGAGTTGAACAAATTTTCTTGACAGGAGGTAAATATCACCTTTTTATGAGACCAGATTTTCCAATCCTGGGATTGACCCGGCGAAGCTACGTCCGGAGATCCTTTGCGAACCTTCGTTTTGTCGAACTTTTCCCTCTTTTTTGGCGGCTCTTATGGATGATGCACTAAGACACAAACTTCTGAGAATCCTTGAAGAAAACCCGGAAGTGAATCAAAGAGAAATCTCCGAAATCCTCGGGATCAGCTTGGGAAAGGTGAACTATTGTCTGAAGGCTCTTATGGATAAGGGTTGGGTCAAAGCGCGAAATTTTAAGAACAGTAAAAACAAATTGGCCTACGCCTATTTTTTAACTCCGATGGGCCTTGAAGAAAAGGCAAGGATTACCGTTCGCTACCTCAAAGTGAAGATGCAAGAATACGAACAGATTCAAAAAGAGATCGAAGAGTTAAAGAAGGAAGTCGAGGAACAGTGATGGAAAAGTCGGCAAAAATTTATATCGCCGGTCATAAGGGTCTTGTAAATTTCCAGTTTCTATTTAAGAGATAAAATCATTTATGAAAAAAATTCTTATCACTGGTGCCGATGGATTTATCGGGTCACATCTAACTGAATCTCTTGTTCGTCAAGGGTTCGATGTAAAGGCTTTCGTTCTTTATAATTCTTTTAACTCTTGGGGTTGGTTGGATTCTTGTCAATCTGACGTAAAAGGCAAATTTGAAATTTTTTCCGGCGATATTCGAGATCCGAATGGCGTTCGTACGGCGATGAAAGGTTGCGATGCAGTTCTACATCTTGCGGCTCTGATTGCGATTCCATACTCTTACCATTCCCCGGATACTTACGTCGATACGAACGTGAAGGGTACTCTGAATGTCGTCCAAGCCGCAAAAGATCTGAACATATCTAAAGTTGTTCATACCTCTACAAGCGAAGTTTATGGAACTGCTCGGTTTGTTCCGATCACGGAAGATCATCCTCTACAAGGCCAATCTCCTTATTCAGCTAGTAAGATTGGCGCTGACCAGATTGCGATGTCTTTTTATTCCTCTTTTGGTACCCCTGTTTCGGTAGTTAGGCCGTTTAATACCTATGGTCCTCGACAATCGGCTAGAGCAGTAATTCCTACTATCATTACGCAAATTGCAAATGGAAAACGTAAAATTAAGTTAGGCGCGATTCATCCAACGCGGGATTTTAATTTTGTAAAAGATACGGTTTCAGGCTTTATCTCCGCTTTGAACTCCGATTCTTCGATTGGAGAAGTCATTAATATCGGAAGTAATTTTGAAATTTCTATTGGAGATACGGTTAAGACTATCGCTGAAGTTATGAAGGCGACTATTGAGATTGAATCGGATGATCAACGCCTTCGTCCTGAGAAAAGCGAAGTAGAAAGACTCTGGGCATCCAACGAGAAGGCAAAAAAACTTTTAGCCTGGGAACCTCTCTATGGAGGTTTGACAGGGTTTCAGAAAGGGTTAAGTGAAACCGTCGAGTGGTTTCTCGATCCGAAAAATCTTTCTCAGTATAAAACCGATATTTATAATATTTAATGAAACAAAATTTCGATACATTGCCCAATCGGATCGTAGAAGCAATTCGTAAGGTGGTCGGAAGTTCGCCGGTCGCACTCCATGAACCTACGTTTTCCGGAAATGAATGGAAATATGTAAAGGAATGTATCGATACGAGTTTTGTTTCTTCTGTAGGGAAGTTTGTCGATCGATTCGAGTTGGAGCTTGCTCAATTCACCGGGGCAAAACACGCGATCGCAGTCGTCAATGGAACTGCGGCCCTTCATATTGCCCTGAAATTAGCCGGTGTCAATTCGGGGGAGGAAGTTTTGATTCCTTCCCTTACATTTGTAGCGACAGCGAACGCGGTCACTTATTGCGGCGCTATTCCTCACTTTGTGGATAGCGAAGAATCCACTCTCGGTCTTGATCCGATACGGATTCGAGAATATCTTTCTCTTATATCCGAGATTAGAAATAGTCAATGCGTCAATAAAGCTACGGGAAGAATTATTCGAGCGATCGTTCCTATGCATACTTTTGGTCACTCGAGTGATCTTGACGGAATCCTAAAGCTTGCAGAAGAATTTCATCTAAAGCTCATTGAGGACGCGGCCGAATCCTTAGGAAGTTATTATCACGACAGGCACACTGGAACTTTGGGATTATTTGGAACGATTAGCTTTAACGGAAATAAGACAATTACTACGGGCGGAGGCGGAGCGATTCTTACTGACAATTCTGAACTTGCTAAAAGGGCGAAACATATAACTACAACAGCGAAGGTTCCCCACCGCTGGGAATATGTTCACGATCAAATCGGTTATAATTTTAGAATGCCTAATATCAATGCGGCGCTTGGTTGTGCTCAATTGGAACAGATGCCGGAATTCTTAAAATTGAAACGAGAACTCTTTCTGAAATATAAAGACTCCTTTTCTTCGATTGAAGAAGTTTCTCTTTTCGAGGAACCAAATGGAACTCGCAGTAATTATTGGCTTCAGACCTTAGTCTTGGCGGATCACGTATCCCATAAAAGAGACGAGATCTTAACTGTAACAAACGACAACGGCGTTATGACCCGACCTTGCTGGGGGTTGATGCATAAGTTAATCCCTTTTTCCGAATACCCGCGGATGGATCTTTCCGTTGCTCTTTCTTTGGAAAAAAGGCTGATCAATATTCCGAGCGGATCAGGGCTTCTCGTTTCCAAAAGCGAATGAAAGAGAAAATTCTTTTGATTGGAGCGGGAGGGCATACTCGTTCCTGCATCGACGTAATCGAATCGGAAGATCGTTTTTCTATTTTAGGTTTGATTGCTTCTTCGGAAGAGATAGGTCAAACCGTTCTGGGTTACGAGGTAATCGGTACGGACAATGACTTAGGGAGATTTCGAAAAGAGTGTAAGAATGCCTTTGTTACCGTTGGGCAGATTTTAAACCCGGAACCGAGGAGGAAAATATTTGAACTTCTAAAAAGTTTGGGTTTTGAGATCCCTTTGATTGTTTCCCCGATCGCTTACGTTTCCAAACATTCTAAAATCGGAGAAGGTACCATCATAATGCATCACTCGATGGTAAACTCGAATGTGCAAGTCGGAAACAATTGTATCATTAATTCCAGAGTTTTATTGGAACACGATGTAAAAATCGGAAACCATACTCATATTTCCACTGGAGCGCTATTGAACGGTGAGGTTTCAGTAGGAGATTTTTCTTTTATAGGAAGCGGTTCTGTAGTAAGGGAAACCGTTCGTATCGGCTCCAATTGTATCGTAGCGATGTCGAGCAAGGTTTTCCGGGATCTTCCCGATCATTCCACGTATAAAATCTTAACTTGAAACATATGAAAACGCTTATCATTGCCGAAGCCGGTGTAAATCATAATGGCAATATGGAAATTGCACATAGATTGATCGACGTTGCGACGGACGCCGGAGTGGATATTGTAAAGTTTCAAACTTTCGAGGCGGCGAAACTAACAACGAAGTTTGCTAAAAAGGCTGACTACCAAAACGAGACGACAGATTCAACGGAGTCTCAATTGGAAATGTTAAAAAAGCTGGAGTTGTCGAAACAGGATCATTTTTCCTTGATTGAACATTGTAAAAAAAGAAGTATCGAATTTTTATCCACCGCTTTCGATCTTCAGAGTCTAGCGTTTTTAGAAGAACTTAATTTGAGCCGGTACAAAATCCCTTCCGGTGAAATTACAAATTATCCATATCTGAAAAAAATAGGAAGTTTTGGGAAACCCATTATACTTTCCACCGGAATGGCCACGTTAGGCGAAATCGAATCCGCAATTCTAATTTTAGAGAAAGCCGGTTCTAAAAGAGAGGATCTAACTGCTCTACACTGTAATACCGAATATCCGACACCGTTTTCAGACGTAAATTTACACGCGATGGAAACTATAAGACAGAGTTTTAAAGTTTCAGTCGGTTACTCCGATCATACTTCCGGTCTTGAGGTTTCGATAGCGGCAGTCGCTTTGGGGGCGTCTGTCATAGAAAAACATTTTACCTTAGACAAATCCTTACCCGGACCGGATCACAAAGCGAGTCTGGAGCCGGATGAGTTGAAGGCGCTGGTTCAATCGATACGAAACATAGAACAATCCTTAGGAGACGGAATCAAACGTCCGAGTTTAAGCGAATCAAAGAATCTCGGAATCGCACGTAAATCGATCGTAGCAAGTTCTGCTATTAAAAAGGGTGAAGCTTTTTCATCCGAGAATCTTGCCGTCAAGAGACCTGGAATTGGAATATCTCCTATGCGATTTGATGAGATCATCGGTTTAAAGGCGAAAAGAGATTTTGATGAAGACGAACTAATCGAATTATGAAAAGAAAAGTATCCGTCGTCACTGGAACACGCGCCGAATATGGTTTGCTTCGTCTCCTGATAAAAAAAATTCAGGATTCTAAACATCTGGAGTTACAGTTGGTCGTAACTGGTATGCATCTTTCTCCAGAGTTTGGATCCACATATCAAGAGATCGAGTCCGATGGTTTTTCTATCGATAAAAAAGTGGAAATGCTTATGAGCGCCGACACTTCCTCTTCGATTTCTAAATCCATCGGACTTGGAATGATCGGATTTGCGGATGTCTGGAGGGATCTTGAACCCGATTTAATTATCCTTTTAGGTGATCGATATGAAATTTTTGCGGCGGCTTCCTCCGCTATGGTTTCTAAAATTCCAATCGCACATATTCACGGCGGCGAAAAAACGGAAGGAGCGTTTGACGAATCGATTCGTCATTGTATTACGAAAATGTCTCATCTTCATTTTGTGGCTACGGAAGAATATAGAAAAAGAGTGATTCAATTGGGTGAAAGTCCGGAACACGTATTTAACGTGGGTGGATTCGGTGTGGATGCAATCCGTAGTTTAAAGCTCATGACCCGATCCGAACTTGAAACCTCTCTTAATTATAAATTCGGTGAGAAGAATCTTTTAGTTACCTTTCATCCAGTCACTTTAGAAAAATCTTCATCCAAAGTTCAAATGAAAGAATTGTTAGATGCATTAAAAGAACGCTCTGACGTGCATTACATTTTCACGATGCCCAATGCTGACACAGATAGTAGTGTCATCTTTACTATGATCGAAGAGTTCGTTAATTCTAATTCCAATGCGGTCTCGTTTTCATCCTTAGGCCAATTGAGGTATTTTTCAACTTTAGCACAAGTTGACGGAGTCGTCGGAAATTCTTCGAGTGGAATTCTGGAGGCACCTACTTTTCTTAAAGGAACGGTCAATATTGGAGACAGGCAAAAAGGACGTTTAAGAGCTGAAAGTGTAATCGATTGTGAACCGGAAAAAAAATCGATCCTCTCGGCCATTTCTCGATTGTATTCCCAAAATTTTCAAAATCAATTGGAATCAATCGTCAATCCTTACGGATTAGGTGGAGCAAGCGACCGAATGATTCAAATTTTAGAAAAAATGGATTGGAAGGATCTTTTAAAAAAAAGATTCTATGATATGAATTTCTAGAATACTCTTCGCGTTTAATTTTTTTTAATTAATTTCTTTCTGTTTATAAATATAGGTTCTTCTTCATTGGAAAATTGGAAAAATAGTAAACTTTCTTCCGGGCAAACTTTGCTCGAAGCGATTCGAAACATGGACGCCTCCGGAATTCAACTTATTCTGGTTTCGAACGAAGATAATATTTTGGAAGGAATTTTGACGGATGGTGACATTCGCAGAGCTATACTAAAAGGATCCGGATTAGACATTAAAATTCAAGAAGTAATGAATCCGAAACCAATGACGGTTCTTGCGGAAACTCCTCGTGAGGAAATGCTTTCCATCATGAGACGGTACATGTTACATCATTTGCCCGTTTTAGATCCTGCCGGAAAATTGGTAGAGATTGTAACGTTAGATGAATTGATCGGAGCCGTTGAACGACCCAATTGGGTCGTTCTTATGGCAGGGGGACTTGGTAAGCGTTTGCGTCCTCTTACCGATCAAATTCCAAAACCATTGTTATCCGTTGGTGGGAAGCCAATTCTAGAAAGTATCTTGAACGGTTTTTCGGAACAAGGGTTTAGAAAATTTTATATTTCTGTGAATTATAAGGCAGATATGATTCGAGACTATTTTGGAAACGGTGACAAATGGAAAGTCCGTATCGAATATTTGGATGAGGATAAAAGTTTGGGTACCGCCGGAGCGCTGGCTTCCATTCCGATCAAACATGAATTTCCACTCGTTGTCATGAATGGAGACTTGCTAACACGGGCTAATTTTTATTCTCTTTTAAAATTTCATGAACAAGAAAAATCATCTGCGACTATGTCAGTAAGAGAATATGATTTTCAGGTTCCTTACGGAGTGGTAAACGTCGAAAATCAAGAAATTCTAAGTATTGAAGAAAAACCGATTCATAAATTTCATGTCAATGCTGGGATCTATGTACTATCTCCGGACACTATCGAGCTGATTCCCAAGAATACTTTTTTTGACATGCCTACATTGTTTGAAAAATTGATTTCATTGAAAAGAAAAACGTCTGCCTATCTTTTGAAAGAGTATTGGTTGGATATCGGTAGATTGGAAGAATTTGAAAGAGCTCAGAAGGAGTGGGGGAATCATACCCGTTGATCTCAGGTCAAACAGTTTTAGGACTGATTACCGCCAGAGGGGGATCCAAGGGGGTTCCTGGTAAAAACATTCGTACTCTGAGCGGTAAACCATTAATCGCATGGACGATCGAGAGTGCAAAAGAATCCAAATACCTCGATCGTCTGATTCTATCGACCGATGATGAAGCAATCATTTCGGTGGCAGTACGCTTTTCTTGTGAAACCCCGTTCATAAGAGATGAGCATTTGGCAAGCGATTCTGCCTCGAGTTTGGAAGTTGTAGTAGACGCATTGGAAAAATGTCCGGGATATGATTGGATTGTTCTCTTACAACCGACGTCACCTTTTCGATCGGCATCCGATATCGATAACGCTCTTGAGCTCTGCATAGAAAAAAAAACAAATGCCTGCGTTTCCGTTAGTGAGGCGGAGGAAAGTCCTTACTGGATGTTTAATTTAGAAAATTCTAAATTGAGGCCTGTCATCGACTTACCTATAGCAAAAAGAAGACAGGATCTACCAAAAGTTTATTCTCTTAACGGCGCGATTTATATTTCTAGAGTGGACACGTTCCTACAACGTAGAGCTTTTCTTCACGGCGATACCGTGGCTTATGAAATGCCTCAACGCAGATCTATCGATATCGATACCGAGGCTGACTTTGAATTTGCGGAATATTTGTTACAAAAAAAAGATCATAAGTATTGATATCGTAACTACATTCGAAATTTACGTTGTCTGTTAAAGAGTCTATTTAATTTGATTTATTTCAAATTGGATAAGGTCTTTGATTTACAGATTTTTTTTTATTCTCAACAACGAACGAAGAACGATCAGATAAAATGGAAAAAAATAGTAAGATTTACATCGCGGGTATCTATGGAATGGTCGGTTCCGCTATCAAGCGAGTTCTCCTTGAAAAAGGTTTTGAAAATATCGTAGGGCATAGCTCGGAAGAGTTGAATCTTCTTCGCCAAGAAGAAGTAGAAAAGTTCTATAAAGGATATAGACCGGATTACGTTTTCATTGCTGCGGCCAAGGTTGGAGGTATTTATGCCAATAATACCTATCCCGCTGACTTTATCTATAATAACCTTCAAATTCAAAACAACTTGATTCATTCTTCTTACGTCTATCGAGTAAAAAAACTTCTGTTTCTCGGTTCCTCATGTATTTATCCTAAGTATGCGGAACAGCCGATTCGCGAAGACTCTTTGCTAACAGGTCTCTTGGAGCCAACCAATGAGGCCTATGCGATCGCTAAGATTGCCGGTGTAAAAATGTGCGAATTTTATAACAAACAGTTTCACACTCAGTTTATCTCTGCAATGCCTACGAATTTATATGGAATTGGGGATAGCTATAATGCAATGAATTCTCATGTTTTGCCTGCTTTAATTCGGCGTTTCCATGAAGCAAAGGTAGCAGAAAATAAAGACGTCGTCATGTGGGGCACCGGTACCCCACTTCGGGAATTCTTGTTTGTCGATGATTTGGCCGATGCTTGTGTCTTTCTTATGAATCACTACTTTGCAGATGAAACCATTAATGTTGGTAGCGGGGAAGAGGTCAGTATTCGCGAGTTAGCCGAAATCGTAAAAGAGGTGGTTGGTTTTGCTGGAGAGATCGTCTTGGACTCTTCTAAGCCGGATGGTACTCCGCGTAAGCTTTTGGATTCAACAAAGTTGCATTCGCTAGGTTGGAGAGCTAAAACATCCTTAAGTGAAGGAATTAAAGTTGCTTATGCTGATTTTTTGAGCGGAAACGTTAGGAAGTAGGCGATCATATTTATAAATTATAATATTACTTGCGACGATATTTAAAAACTTGATTTTATCTAAATTGAATGAAGAATGAAAATCTAAAAATCCTATTGTTCAGACTTTGGCAACACTTGACTCCGCGTCGGCATAAGCAATACGCATTTTTACTTGCGTTAGTCGTTTTTGCCTCGTTTGCGGAAGTGATGAGCATTGGAGCTATTATTCCTTTTTTAGGAATTTTGACTTCACCTGGACAAATCTTTCAATTGGCTTCGGTTCAAGCGGTCGCGAAGTACTTTCATCTTCAAAAACCTGAGGATTTAGTCCTACCTGTAACCGGAATTTTTGCGTTTGCGGCGATCGTAGCAGGGGGTACTCGTCTAATTTTGCTATGGGTTAGTACCCGTTTGTCGTATGCTACTGGCGCTGATTTGAGCATCAGCGTATATCATAAAACGCTGTTTCAGCCATATATTGCTCATGCTCAACGAAACAGTAGTGAAGTTATTAGTGGAATATTAGGAAAAGCGAACGGGTTGGTTTCTTATACAATTCTTCCGGTAGTAAATATTATCAGCGGATTATTCATTCTTGTTTCCATTTTAATTACTTTGATTGCTTTCGATCCATTGGTCTCCATTTCCGCGTTTATTGGAATGGGATTCATTTATGCCATAATCGGTTATACTGCGAAAGACAGGCTTGTTAAAAACGGTAAAGTATTATCGGAAGAATATTCGAAAGTTGTTAAGATACTGCAAGAAGGTCTAGGTGGAATTCGAGATGTCTTGATTGAAGGAAATCAACAAGCCTATTGTGATCTCTATCAAAGTTCGGAACAAAAATTAAGAAAAGCATATGCAGACAATAACTTTACCGCGTATGGTCCTCGGTTCTTAATGGAAGCGTTAGGGATGGTTCTTATCGCGGCGTTTGCCTGCTTTTTGTTTCGTTCAGAAAATGGTATTTCGGGCGCACTCCCTTTTTTGGGCTCGATGGCTCTTGGGGCGCAAAGATTGTTACCGGTCGTTCAGCTTGGTTATCAATCCTGGACCAGTTTGAGAAGTAGTAAGAGCCTTTTGACCGACGTATTGGATTTATTAGATCAAAAACTTCCGGATTACGCTTTTTTACCGAAACCGAACCCATTGCCATTTTCAAAATCGATATTGATTAAAGATTTAGAATTTCGTTATGAAGAGAATGGATCATTGGCTCTGAAAGAAATAAATCTTGAAATTCTGAAAGGACAGAGAATTGGGATCGTGGGTCATACGGGAAGCGGTAAGAGTACCTTCTTAGATATTTTTATGGGATTACTCGAACCGAACGCAGGTTTTATATCAGTGGACGGGCGAATCATTCAATCCGAATTAACTCGTTCCTGGCAAGCGAATATCGCTCATGTTCCGCAGAGCATTTTTTTAGCGGATACAAGCATCGCGGAAAATATAGCATTCGGTATCCCCTTAAAGGATATTGATATGGAGAAGGTTAAACTTGCGGCAGAACAAGCTCAAATCGCTGATCATATTGAAACCTTAAAGGAAGGTTATTTGTCATTTGTTGGCGAGCGGGGAATTCGACTTTCCGGCGGACAGCGACAGCGAATCGGGATTGCTCGAGCACTTTACAAAAATTCCTCGGTTATCGTTTTTGATGAAGCTACAAGTGCTCTCGATTCGGAAACAGAAAAGGCAGTGATGGATTCTATCGACGGGCTTAGAAAGGATCTAACGATTCTAATGATCGCGCATAGATTGACTACGGTTCAAAATTGCGATCTGATTGTTGAACTGAAAAACGGGAGTATCTATAGAAAGGGGACTTTTGCGGAACTGTATCAATCTGCTCCTACACAATGAAAGATGAATCTGTTTTAATCACCGGCGCAAGCGGTCTTTTGGGTCACTATCTTTGTTCTTTTTTTAAGGAAAGGAATTTTAAAGTCACTGGCATTTCATACGGACATTCGATCCAAATTTTAGGAATCACTGAAATACAATGCGATCTAAATGATCATGCAAACTTTACGAAAATTGTGGAATCGGTAAAACCAAAATATATTCTTCATTGTGCCGGTTTGACTAACGTGGATGAATGTGAGAAAAATGAGGTTTTGGCTACTCGTATTCACGTGGAAACGAGCGGACTTATTGCCGAACTTTCTCGCACTCTTTCAATAAAGATGATACATATTTCAACAGATCATCTTTGGGATGGTTCGATCGCGAACGTAACGGAAGACACTCCAGTGTCTCCCTTAAATGTATACGGAAGAACGAAATGGAACGCTGAAGTAGCAGTCCAGAAAAGGAACCCGGATGCTTTGATTGTTCGAACTAATTTTTTTGGGGTCGGGCTCCCATGGAGAAAATCATTTTCAGATTGGATTGTCGGAACTTTAGAAACCGGCAATGTTCTGAACGCTTTTCAGGATGTTTATTTTACTCCAATTTCGATCCCTCTTTTAGCTGAACTTCTTCTGGATTCAATTGAGAAGAACCTTTTCGGAATTTATCACATAGTAGGTCGAGATAGGATTTCAAAATTTGAGTTTGCATTCAAGTTAGCCAAAGTTTTCGGACTTTCACAAGAATTGATTCATCCAATTCCATATAAGAATGCAAACCTTGTTGCAAAAAGACCCATGGATATGTCCCTAAGTGTAGAAAAAATCGAGAGAGCATTACAGAAAAAAATGCCTTCCTTGGACCAAAGTCTTTTTAGTATTCGCGGTTAATCTTCGTATTCTTTTTAGTTTTTCCATTCATAAACGAGTAAGGTAAATTCAATGTACATTTTAGGTATTAAATCTAGCGGCCATGACACTGGAGCCGCATTGATAACGGATCGTTCTGGGTCGGTCGAACTTTCGGCAATTTCAGAAGCGAGGTTGAACCGTCGGAAACATTCTTATTCTTATCCACTTTTGTCTATTCGTTATGTGATGGATCATTTCGAATTAAAATCTCTGGATGAAATCGATTTGATTTGTATCGATAGACATGGTGAACTTTGGCCGGAAAAGAATTCTCAATTTGGACGGCTCTCGGCAAGAAATCAACGTCCTCATCAATATGACTTCGATGCTCGTTTTAACTATTTGATTGAACAATCTATTCGATTCCCGAAGGAAAAAGTGCTTTATATCAATCATATAGACGCGCACGCGGCAAGTACCTATTACGTATCGGGTTTTGAAGAGGCATCGATCTTAACGATTGAGGGTGGTATTGGAAACTATATCGGAAAAGGAAAAGATATTTCTATCATAGATAGAACTGGGTATGGAGGAGATGAATACCAAAATGGAAAGATTACTCACAGCACAAAAGTAAGTTGGCCTCCTCATAGACAAAATATATCAAATCTTTATGATTTAATCACGAGTAAGTTAGGTCTGGATAAATTTGCGGCGGGAAAGACGATGGCGCTTGCGGCCTTTCGCGATCGTTTTCCTCAGAAAAACTATCTGAACATTCCGAAAGATCGACATGATGGTTTCATGTCTGATTATACTGATTTAGTAAATAGACTGGGAGTGGAGGTTAGATCATTCGTCGCCACTTCAAAAGCAACAAAAGACGTCGAACTTCAGGACGAATATTGGGTGAATATTGCTAGAGAGGCTCAAGATGCGCTTGAGGAAGATGTCCTGTATCTTGCGAAACTCGCGGCAAATAAATCGAACTCGAGAAACCTTTGTTTGGCGGGCGGGGTTGCGCTTTCATGCGTTACCAATAGAAAAATACTGGATCTAGGTCTTTTTGATAACGTTTTCGTTCAGCCGGCGGCTTCAGATGAAGGAATCCCCTTGGGTTGTGCGTTATGGGGTTATTACAAAGTTATGCATGGAACGGCGCCAGCGAAAATGGAACACGCATATCTTGGATCGGCGAATCAATCCGAAACAATTCCTGCTCTTTTGGATAAGTATAAGTTTGTTGGTCGCAAGGTTAGTTCTGAGGATGTGGCGAAAGTTCTCGCAAATGGAAGCATTATCGGTAGAATTTCCGGCGCTTCCGAATACGGACCGAGGGCGTTAGGGAATAGAAGCATTCTCGCGGATCCTAGGATTGCGAATATGTTAGAAGTTGTTAATACCCAGATTAAGCATAGGGAAAGGTTTCGTCCTTTTGCGCCGTCTTGCCACGCCGATAAACAAAATCGATATTTTGATATTCCTTGCCCTAGTCCGTTTATGCTGATGGCTTGTGCCGTTTATCCGGATGCAAGGTCTAAGATTCCGGCAGTTATTCACGTAGATGGAAGTAGTCGGGTTCAATCAGTAACTCCTAGTCAAAATAAAGCATATTATGATTTAATTGAGGAGTTCGGAAAACTTTCCGGCGTATATACCCTCCTGAATACTTCTTTTAACGACGACGGGGAACCGATCGTAGAAAACTACGAGGATGCACTGCTTTCTTTTGTAAGAACTGGCCTTCATTTTCTTTATATGGAAGATTATCTTGTGGAGCGACCATCGCCTGAAGCTTGTGCAAAACTACGGGAGGAACTTTCGGTCCATATCAAAAGAAGAGTTGAAAACGAATATGCGATTGCAGTTTCAACTTTCTGCAATGAAGAACTCTATAAGAAACTTGATTCGTCTATAGATCATTTTACATTTAGCGACCTTCTTACCAACATGGTTCATTTTGTTAGACGATCAAAGAGATTAACGTTTAACACCTACGGCTCTAAAGGATTGAATCAATTGTTAAAAAAAGGAATCAATAGACTTAGTCGCGTGGCTCGTCACGGAAGGTCCGGAATCGTTTCCCGCTTAGCAACGCTTCCGATGTTAAGTTTATATTCTCTGTACAGATTATTTTTCATTAATAAGAATAAGGATTAGTTTTTCTTTATTTTAAAAGCTAAGAAAAATGGAAGAGAATTCGGTGAAAAAGCTTGCCCTTCTTGTTGCAATTCGTGCGCACTTTCCAGAGATGTTTCGAACTGCCAGTAGCATACTGAGAAATGGTAAGTTTGATCCGATTCTTGTTTTTTTGGGGGATGAGGATTTCACAGACGAATCGAATCGGTGCAAAAGGGTTGGTCTTCGTTATATTTCAAACGTGGTAGAAGAAAAGGAAAAAACAAATTCATTAAACAGTGGAAGCTCGATAGAATCTCCGTCGATTGTTGGCGTTGGCTGGAAACAACGAATCAAAGATATGCCGTTTTTCGGTTTTCTTTTTAAAAAGATATTGAAGATCTATGTTTCGATTTTTGTTACGAAATCGTCGTTATTTTCCTTTTTTTGGCACCTTTCCGTTATTCGAAGTCGAGGATTTATTGCGCAGAGGATTGTCGAAAAGATAAAGCCAGACGTATTCATTTTTCCCAATATTGAAATCAGGGGAATACTCGGCCAAATTTTTTGGACCGCTCGAAAGTTGGGAATTCCTACTGTAGTGGTTCCTTATGCTTGGATTATGCGTAGCGAGTTGCAAAGTGTAGTTACGGGTAAATCTGAATATCAGGTACGTGGAATCCTAAATCGGATTATTTCAAAATTGTATCCGCAATGGGTCTTCAAGAATTATCTGGGAGCTACAGCAGTGGAAATCCTTGCAATGGAGTGTTCCGGATTACCAACGAGTAATCCGTGGATGTCAGATGATCTCGCAGATGTTCTCGCATTAGAAAGCGAGGCGATGTTTTTATCCTATACACAGGATGGGGTGGATCCGAAAAAGTGTTATGTAACCGGTAGTGCCTCGCATGATATTCTTTACGCTTCTGATTTAGATAAGAATCCGAAAAAAGAACAATACATAGTCGCTTTCCTTCCGCCCGATCAGACAGGAAATCATTTAGTAGGCTTTGAGTTTTCTGACTATTGGGAAATGATTTGTTTTTTTGTTGGAACGTTAGTCTCCAAAAGTCAAAACCCTGTTTATTTCAGTATCCATCCTAGAATGAAATATATTAGGAACGCCTTGTTGACTAAGTTCCCTGAAATCAAAATTTATGATGGAGATGCCTGTGAAATCATTCCCGGCGCTCAATTTTGTATTGGGACACTGAGTGGAATGTTGCGGTATGTTCTATCTTGCGGAAAGCCTTTATTGTATTATGATGTTTTTAACTATCGTATGAGCGAATATGCTTCCGTTCCCTCCGTAATCACGGTGAATCAAAAAGTTGATTTTGAAAATTCAGCTTATAGGATGTGCAATGACTTTGAATACTTTTCCCAATTAAATTCAATTGCAAAAAAATATTCGAGCATCTGGGGAAAGGTCGACGGTCATGCAATGGAACGGATTGAAAGTTTGATTTATAGCAAATTTCTGAATACAAGTGCATCACCGGCTATTTGAAAATGCTTTTGTTTCTTTGAATTATTTCGAATAATTTATAGTTTTAACATGTAAGGAAATTACTATATTATGAATTTTGATAACTACGTTGAAAGGGGCGGCTTGAATTGAGGATTGGGATTATCGGTGTCGGACGTATGGGTCGTCGTCATATTCAAGCGGTTCGGCGATTGGGTTGGGACTTGGTTGGGCTTTACGATGTAAGTAAGGATTCTTTGAATATGGCTCAGTCTGAGTTTTTGATCGATTCAGATAAACTTTTTGATGATATCAATCTTTTTTTTGCTCATGCAAAACCGGAATGCCTGATCATTGCAACGACCGCAGATTCTCATTGTAAATTTACCTGCCTTGCGACGGAGAATGGTGTGAAGTTTATTCTCGTTGAAAAACCGATGGCTGTTTCTCTCGCGGAGTGTGATCGGATGATCGAAGCGTGTAAACGGTGCGGAGTCAAGTTGGCGGTCAATCATCAGATGCGTTTTATGGAACAGTATACCGAGCCAAAGCGTCTCTTTAAAACAAAAGAATATGATGGATTAATGAGTATGACCGTTGTCGCAGGGAATTTCGGTTTTGCGATGAACGGCAGTCATTACTTTGAAGCATTTCGTTTTTTAACCGAAGAGGACATTGCCGAGGTCACGGCATGGTTTTCGCCAGAAATCGTCGCTAATCCGAGGGGACCTCAGTTTCAAGACCGTGCAGGTAGTATTCGAGCTGTAACGACTGGTGGAAAAAGACTCTACATGGAGATCGGTTCCGATCAAGGTCACGGAATTCGAGTAGTCTATGCCTGCAGAAATGGAATGATCACCATTAACGAACTTGACGGAGACTTAATTGCGAACGTTAGGGAAGAGCAGTACCGAGACCTCCCGACTAGTCGATACGGAATGCCTTCGGTAGATTCTCGGATTAAGATTGCTCCTTGCGAAGTCGTGGATACGAGTGCGGCAGTGTTGCGTTCTTTAATCAACAACGAGAATGTAATTAGTGGGGAAGATGGGCGTCGCGTCATTGAAGTTTTAGTTGCCGCATATCAATCCGCTGGAAATGGAAACAAAGTCATTCATCTCAAAACAGGGGTGGATCGCAGTGTTGTCTTCCCGTGGGCATAAGATAATTCTAATATATCTGAAATTTAAAAGTGATTTTATTAGATTTCGGATTTCATTAGATTTGGCCGGTGATGGAAGTCATTGAGGACTAAGGAAAATCTATAAAATGAGTTCAAATTCTAAAGCAATATTTTGCAAGGTTGCTTTCGTCGGCGCCGGCTACATGGCTACCGAGCATATTAAGGCTTTTCGGGATATTTCAGGAGTGGAATTGTGCGGAATTTATAGCCGTACGAAAAGTCGTGCCGATATCCTTGCGAAAGAGTTTGGTATTCCTAAAGTCGTTGATTCGGTTGCTTCTCTCTATAAAGAAACGAATGCGGATATAGTCGTCGTTTCAGTTCCCGAGTTATCCGCGAAATCGGTCATTTTGGAATGCTTTCAATTCCCTTGGCTCTCTTTGATAGAAAAACCTGTAGGATATAATTATGGAGAGGCGAATGCTATTGTGAAGGTCGCACACGAATTAAAGAGAGAGGCTTACGTTGCTCTTAATCGAAGGCACTATTCGAGTACATACAATACTCTTCAGGAATTAAATCGAATAGATGAACCGAGATTTATTCACGTTCAAGATCAGGAAGATTTGATAGCGGCTAAAAATTTCGGTCAACCCGATTTAGTCCTAGAAAATTGGATGTATGCGAATTCAATTCATCTAATAGACTATTTTTCAATTTTTGGTCGGGGAAGAATTATTCAAATCGATCCTCTATTTCATTGGGATAAGGACAATCCCACTTTTGTTGCCGCAAAGATTTTATTTGATTCCGGCGATCTCGGAATCTATCAAGCGGTATGGAATGCTCCTGGGCCTTGGGCTGTTTCAGTAACCACTCATTCGAAACGATTTGAGTTGCGGCCGCTTGAACAGGCGTCGATACAGTTAAATGGTCAGAGAACTTTGGAATCAATTCCTATACACGAATGGGATGTACAATTTAAACCTGGATTGCGAAGACAGGCTGAGATGGTAGTCAAAGCGTTCAAAAACCAAGAACACTCTCTCCCATCTCTGGTGGATGCCTTGGAATCAATGCGAGTAGTCCATGAAATCTATGGAGTAGAATAGGAATATGCACATAATTCGTTTTTTGAAAGCAATCATTAGTTTCATTATGCAATCTAACTGTTGTTGAATTCGAAAAATGAATGTCGTTACACTTGCACAATCTTAGTCGCCGATTCGATTCCCTTTCATAAATTTATAGTGGGAATCAGATGAAATTATATCAAATAGAAAAAACTTAGGTTTAAAGAATGGAAAAGAAAGATTTAATAAAAAAATATAATTTACCTTCGGAAGTAAAATTTTGCGTAAAATGTACGGTTTCAAATCAACGTCCTAGAATTACGTTTGATGAGAAAGGAGTTTGTTCCGCATGTAATTACGCGGAATATAAAAGAAAGCACATCGATTGGAATCTCAGAGAGAAGGAATTGCATGAGCTTTGCAACCGGTACAGAAAAAATAATGGTGAGTATGATGTAATTGTACCTTGTAGCGGTGGGAAGGATGGCAGTTTTGTCGCGCATCAGCTGAAATATAAGTACAACATGAATCCGTTAACCGTCACATGGGCCCCACTAAAGGCGACAGAAATCGGTCGTAAAAACTTAGACGCATTTATTGCATCAGGATTTGATAATATTCTTGGTACACCGAACGGGAAGGTCACACGTAGATTAACCCACCTTGCTTTTCAGTTTTTAGGTGATCCTTTTCAGCCTTTTATTTATGGGCAAACAAATTTTCCATTACATATGGCAGTAAAGTATAGTGTTTCGTTGATCATGTATGGAGAGAATGGGGAAGTTGAATATGGCGGAGATATGAAGAATGCGTTTCGTCCGGACCGTGATATTCAGGATCACGATAAACATTATTTTTCCGGACTTCCTCCTGAGTTTTGGACTGAGCATGGCGTAAGCGAAGTCGATTTAAAGCCGTTCGTAGCGCCAAAATTTGATGATATCAAGAAGAATAATACTCAAATTCATTTCTTTGGTTATTATAAATTTTGGGATCCGCAGGAAAACTTTTACTATTGTAAGGAGCATACTGGTTTTTCTCCAAATACTGAGCGTTCGGAAGGAACTTATTCGAAATACGCTAGTTTAGATGATAGCATAGACGGCTTTCACTATTATTTGAGTTATATCAAATTTGGAATCGGCCGCGCCACATCTGATGCGGCGCATGAAATCAGAGACTCAAAGATTACCCGAGAAGAAGGAATTGCATTAGTTCAAAAATATGACGGTGAGTTTCCTAAAAAATATTTCAAGGACTTCCTTGAATATTGTTCTATTACCGAAGACGAATTCAATGAAGTCATTGATAGCTGGCGCTCCGATCACATTTGGAAAAAGCAGGATGGTGTTTGGAATTTGAAAAAACCCGTATGGGTTTAAAGATTCAATTTCGGCAAAAGAATGAGAAAGGTAAGATTAATCGCGCGCTTAGATATCAAAGGACCAAATTTGATAAAAGGGATTCACTTGGAAGGTCTTCGTGTGATTGGATCTCCGAGTGAATATGCTATACGTTACTATGAACAAGGTGCGGATGAACTAATCTATATGGATTGTGTGGCAAGTCTTTACGGTAGAAATAACTTGAGTGATATAGTAAAAAATGCCGCACACAATGTTTTTGTTCCGATTACCGTGGGTGGCGGAATTCGTTCAGTAGAGGACGTTACTCATCTACTTCGGTGTGGAGCGGATAAAGTCGCAATAAATACTGCGGCCGTTGCGAATCCAAATTTGATCAGTGATGTTGCGAGACGTTTTGGAAGTCAATGTATGGTACTATCCGTCGAGGCAAAAGAAGTAGGTGCCGGAAAGTGGGAAGTTTATACAGACAATGGCCGAGAGCGTTCCGGTCTTGATGTAATCGAATGGATCAAACGAGGTGTTTCACTGGGTGCAGGTGAAATTCTTTTGACTTCTATCGATCGGGAAGGAACTCGAAAAGGATTTGATATCCCACTTATAAGTGCGGTCACAAAAGACGTAACTGTTCCAGTAATCGCGAGCGGAGGAATGGGCAAGCCGGAAGATCTAATTGACGCGGTGAAACTTGGCGAAGCGGACGGCGTAGCAATGGCTGATATTCTTCATTATGATCGATCGACAATTGGCATTATTCGCAAAACGGCAGAGCAGGCAAATATAGAAGTGAGACATTATGAAAATACCTGATGTTTCCGTAATCGATTATGGCGTTGGAAATCTCCTCAGTGTTTGTAGAGCCTTTGAATACTTTGGAGCTAAGGTAGAGGCAACATCCGATCCTGAAATTATTCTTTCTTCTCCTCACGTTGTATTGCCTGGAGTGGGCGCGTTCGCTGACGGCATGAATGAATTAGAGCGTCAAGGTTTGGTTCCAATCGTTAAAAAAGTAGCTTCAAATGGGACGCCATTGTTAGGGATTTGTTTGGGAATGCAGATGTTATTGGAGGAAAGCGAGGAGTTTGGAATCACTGCCGGTCTTGGTTTGGTTGCTGGTAAAGTCGTCCCGGTTCCCGATAAAACGATCGATGGAAAAATGCAAAAAATTCCGCATATCGGTTGGAACGAATTAAAATTCGATATTGATAGCGATAATGAAAAACCGAATCTACTCAAGAACGTTCAGCCCGGTGATTCAGTTTACTTTGTTCATTCCTTTATGGCGATGCCGCAAGATCTGACGAACATAGTAGCTCATTGTAATTATGGAGGTCGAACGGTGACTGCGGTGATAAGAAATAAGAATGTTCACGGATGTCAGTTTCATCCCGAAAAAAGTGGGGCAGTGGGTCTTAATATCTTAAGAGGTTTTTTAACCTTATGATTAATTCTAAAAGAGTCGATTTTATATTTCTTTCTTCTTTTCAACGGAAAAATTGAAACTAAATAGTAATCATTGTAATCTTTCCTTCGACCAAGAAATCCAAAAAGTTTTCGAACAATTCCTTTCTCGATTACCTTCTTTTTTGGTGTATTCTTCTCAAGTATTGTCGGAGCGTCTAACGCAGAGAGTTATAGAGATCGGGCGTCTTCCGTTTACATTGACTTCTAAATACTTTTATGAGAAAGAGGAAAAATCGATTCCCATCGGATTCAAATTAGATTGTGGTCGAGCCGAAATCGAGATCGGTTCGGGAGTTGTTTCAGTTTCTTGGAAGCAATGGCTTTATAATCAAGCTGAATTTATTCTACATTGGGGGTATTGTTTTCTCAATATATTCAGAATTGGTTTCTATAAGAATTCTCCACCTGCAACCCTAATCTTTGGAATTGGGGAAGAGAGCCTTTTTATAGAAAAAAGTGATCAAAGATTCGTTGAATATTGTAGGTCAGGACAAATTCCGCCACTTAAGAATGGGAAGTGGTTCTTGATTCAATCTTTTTCAGGTAATATCTCATCCAACCCATCTGAATTTTCTTACGTTAAAAATCCTTTATTAAGTCTTCTTTCTGAAACCCGATTGGGGTTTTTAGGTCGAGTGGAGCTTCTTTTAAATCATAGTATTCTTATATTTTTGTATTCTTATTTAGTTTTTCGTTTTCGTTCTCTCTCCTTGATTGCAAAGGACTTTGCCTACATTGCCATTTTGGACTCTCTAGATAAACGTCAAAAAATTCAGGAAATTTATTTGACCTGTTCATCCTTCGGTATTCAGCCTCTTTGGATGAGGTCTCTGAAGAATGCCGAAACGAATATGATTTGGTATGCCCAGAACTGGCAACCGATTGTAAAGCTTCCAGAGAAGAAAAAATCTAATATTCCATTTTTGCGTTGGATTCGAGTGGATCGAAATTGGGTTTGGACTCACTCCTTTGCAGACTATTTAAAAACACTTTCTCCTAAAGCAAAGATTGAATCAGTCGGACCGATTGTTTGGTATTCTCCTAATGCTTCGGTAAAACCGCCCGTTGATGAAATACAGATTACCGTGTTTGATATATCACCTTATTCCGATGAAATTGCGCTTGAATACTGTGAATTTCCAAACTATAATCGCCCGGCTAATTTGAATCTATTTATAGAAGATATACTTTCTTTGAAGACGGATTTAGAAAAGAAGTATTCGTTACCCGTAAGAGTAAGACTTAAAACGAAACGAGGTTATCGATCATCGTATGACAGACAATATTTCGATACTTTGGAAAAATTAGATAGAAAAGGAGGAATAAACTTATTATATCATATGGCCGACGTTTTTAATGTGATTTCGGAAAGTCACTTCATTATCGTTTATCCTTTTTCATCTCCGGCTTATATTGCCGAACACCTAAAGATTCCTGCTATCTACTACGATCCAACGAGTTCGATTCTAAGATGGGATTTCGCAGATTCGGAATCCTGGATTCACTTTGCACATTCACGCAAAGAATTGGAATCTTTATCTGTTAGAGAACTCAATAAGTCATTTGCTGAAGATTTTTCATAAGATGAGCTCAATGAATCAATGAAGACAGAATCTACTTTTCCAAAAATAATCTCGTATCCGAATGATCAATGGATTGAGTCTGTATCGAGGGAAATCCAAAATACGATTCTTTCAACCATTGAAACGAAAGGAAGCTGTGATCTGATGCTAACCGGAGGTAGAACGGCTGGGTTACTTTATAAATATTGGAAGGACTCTGCTTCTTTACCGATCAAGAATATCCGATTTTGGTTTGGAGATGAACGTTGTGTGCCCCCTGACCATCCGGAAAGTAATTACGGCCTTGTGATAAGAACCCTATTGTCGGATTCTCCGGACGCAGTGATCGCAAGAATGGAAGGAGAAGATCCGGATATGGACGCCTCTGCCCTTCGTTATGAACGATTGCTACCTATTCAAATAGATGTTATGCTTTTAGGATTGGGCGAGGACGGCCACATAGCTTCGCTATTTCCAAATGACGACGCGTTAAATTCAAAGAATCGTTCTGTACTTCATGTTGTTGGTTCGAAACTGCCAAAAAATCGAATAACTGTTACGCCGCGGGTCATTCGGAATACTAAGTTTATATATGTCCTTGCTTTCGGCGAAGAAAAAGGAAAAGTTCTTTCAAAAGCTTTGGAGGATTTGGATGATTATCGATCTCTTCCAGTCAGATTAACTCGGAAAGGCACTTGGTTGTTGGACGAATTTGCAGCAAAAAGTATCCGAATAGAAAAATAAAGTTCGAATCCGCCTTCAAATCAAACAAATTCATTTCTTATAATATGTATTTAGGAGTCAAACTTTGAAAAAAGTTATCAAATCCGTACTAACCTTTGCGGTAAACTGTTTACTTGCTTTTTTTGAAAAGGGGAAGCTGGGCGGGTATATGCAGACTGAGATTCTTAGGAATTTGATGGATCGCAAAAAAGAAGTAAACTATGGAAGTTTAATTCTCAGTTTTGCTATTCCGAACGCCTTAAATCGTTATCGAGCCGATACGTTTGTCACAAAAGAACCTGAAACCTTAGAATGGATCGATAGCATTCCTAGTGGATCAATTTTTTGGGACATCGGAGCGAACGTTGGGTTATATTCTTGTTATGCGGCAAAAAAAAGAAACTGCAGAGTATTTTCTTTTGAACCGTCCGTATTCAACTTAGAATTATTAGCGAGAAATATTTATTTGAACGATCTTGGTGACCGGGTAACAATCATTCCGCTTCCACTTTCGGAGAAACTTTCGTTTAGCAAGCTCAATATGACTACGAAGGAATGGGGAGGTGCGCTTTCCACATACGATCAAAACTATGGACACGACGGAAAGCCTATGAGGACAGTTTTCAATTTTCCAACGATAGGTCTATCCATGGATGAATCCGCTAATTTACTTAAAATCCCTCAACCTACGTACATCAAAATGGATGTAGACGGAATCGAGCATTTAATACTAAAAGGCGGTAAAAAAGTTTTATCAAAGGTGAAAGGAATCTTAATCGAGATCAATGACAGTTTCGACGAGCAAACGAAAGAATCTCGTAAGTATTTAGAAAAAGCGGGATTTCAATTAAAAGAAAAACGCCATGCCGAGGAATTTAATACGGGTATGGCGCAATTTACCTTTAACCAGATATGGATTCGAAAAATGAAAACGAAGGCATAAATCTTTGAAAGAAAATTACAGCATAGAAAGCGAGATTTATCAAATGAAAAAATTGAGAGTTGGGATTGCCGGTTTCGGAGTAGTCGGAAAACGCCGAAAGGAATATATCGATCGTCATCCGAATTTGGAAGTTGTCGCAGTTTGTGACAAAAGCTTTGGTAAAGATGGAATTTTAGAAAACCACATTCGATATTATCAAAATTATAAAGATCTTTTAAAAGAAGAATTGGATGCTTTGATCGTCTGCCTCACGAACGACATCGCGGCGGAAGTTACGATTGCGGGCTTGGAGGCAGGTCTTCATGTGTTTTGTGAAAAACCACCGGGACGAAATGTTGAAGATATCGTTCGGGTTATTGAACACGAGAAAAAGAATCCTTCATTGAAATTGATGTATGGTTTTAACCATCGATATCACGATTCTATCCAGGAGGCTCTGAAGATACTGCGTTCAGGGGAGCTAGGCAAAGTAATCAATTTGAGGGGACTGTATGGAAAATCGAAACTCATCACTTTTAATCAACCGGATTGGCGCACAAAACGCGAGGTTGCAGGCGGTGGGGTTTTATTAGATCAAGGAATTCATATCGTTGATTTGATGCGTTTATTCGCAGGTGAGTTTGAAGAAATTCATAGTTTCATTTCGAATGGACATTGGAAATACGATGTCGAAGATAATGCTTACGCAATCATGAGGACAAATGACGGGGTTGTTGGGATGTTGAATTCTTCGGCGACACAGTGGAGACATCGTTTTCATCTTGACATCAATCTCGAGAAAGGAAGTCTAATTTTAGGGGGAATTCTCTCCGGAACAAAAAGTTACGGTGCAGAAACGCTTACCATCGTTTACGCGGATCCCGATAACGATGGCGGTGATCCTAAAGAACAGACGATACGTTACAATAAAGATCCGTCTTGGAATGAAGAGATTATCGCTTTCGCCGACTGTATCTTGAATGACAAGCCGGTTCAATTTGGAACGTCAAGCGATGCTTTACAGACGATGAAGCTCGTTTTTAAAATATACTATTCCGATCCAATCTGGCAAAAAAAATACAATATAAAGGAACCGAACTAAGATGAATAATATAGATCGTTTTTTCACAACTGATCCCGTAAATTTTGCGGCCGCTTATATTCAGTATCTCCAAACCGTATTACAAAATGTGAGTACTGTTGAAATCGGAAGATTTATTGAAACATTGTTGGATGCAAGGAAACGAGGAGTCACAATTTTCTTTATCGGAAACGGAGGAAGCGCGGCGACAGCGAGCCACTTTGCAAACGATATCTCCATTGGAACGAATGAATATGAAACCCCATTTCGCGCGCTTAGCCTGACGGATAACGTTCCTATCATATCTGCAATTGGAAATGATTTTGGTTACGAGGATATATTTGTAAGACAACTTAAAGTATTAGGAAAAAAAGGAGATGTTTTGGTCTCCATTTCTGCTTCCGGGAATTCTCCTAACTTAATTAAGGCAATGGAATATGCCCATAGTGTTGGAATAAAGACAGTTGCTATTACTGCGTTCGACGGTGGAAAGATGAAACCTTTAGCTAATGAAGGAATCCACGTTCCAACGGATCCGAAAGAATATGGTCCGGCTGAGGATGCTCATATGGTTTTGGATCACCTGGTAGGCGCCTACTTAATGCGTATTATCAAACAAAAATAAATTCTAAGATGCGTTTCGAAGGTAAGAAAGTTTTTATTTCCGGTGCAAGCAAGGGAATCGGAAAGTCAATTGCAAATGCATTCTTAGAAGAGGGTGCTTTTGTGTTTGGTTCCTCTACGGGAGGTAAAAAAGAAACCAGTGACTTACCAAATTGCCAGGAATGGTTTTTCGCAGACTTCAACGATATTGATCAAATAAAAAAATGTGCTAATTTTTTAAGAAAAATCGAACCAGATATTTTAATTAATAACGCCGGTATTAATAAGATCGCTCCTTTTGTTAGTATCGAACCTGAGGATTTTCTTTCCATTCACCGAGTAAATGTCTTTGCTCCTTTTCTGCTTTGCCAATCCGTACTTCCTTCTATGATCTTAAAAAGCTGGGGAAGAATAGTAAATATTTCTTCCATTTGGGGAAAAATTAGTAAGGAACAAAGGGCTTCTTACTCTTCCAGTAAGTTTGCGATCGATGGGATGACTATCGCATTGGCGGCTGAGCATTCTATGAATGGTATTCTTGCAAATTGTGTCGCTCCAGGATTTACCGATACTGAATTAACAAGACGCGTGTTAGGTGAAGAGGGAATCCGGAATTTAGTAGCTAATGTCCCGCTTCGGAGAATGGGGACTGTGGATGAGATTGCTCGTTTAGTCTTATGGCTTTCGAGCGAAGAAAACAGTTATGTAACCGGTCAAAATATTTCTATAGATGGTGGTTTCACTCGTGTCTGATCAGATACAAATTCAATCTCATAAAGGGCCCTATTCGGTTCTATTCAACGAAGACTTACTTTCTGATTTTCCTTTGTTCGGGGGAAAAGAACTTCATTTTTTAATCGATTCTAATATCGCCAGGTTGTATGCGTCGCAATTTGAGTTTGTCGTAAATCATCGCAATTCAATTCAAATCGACGCGAAAGAAGACAATAAGACGTTGGAAAAAATTATTCCAGTCATTGAAACGTTGGTAACTAATGGAATTCGTAGAGACCATATTTTAGTTGCGATCGGTGGTGGCATTGTTCAGGACATTACATGTTTTATTTCTAGCGTTTTATTGAGGGGGGTATCCTGGAGATTCATTCCCACCACACTTTTGGCGCAAGCGGATTCATGTATCGGTTCAAAAAGTTCCGTCAATTTAAAAGATACTAAGAATATTATAGGTACATTTAATCCTCCGACTGAAATACATATTTGTACTCAATTCTTAGATACATTAGAAAAAAAGGATATTCATTCGGGTATCGGAGAAATTATCAAAGTTCATGCTATCGACGGAATCGATTCTTTTAATTCATTAGCGAAAGACTTTGATCAATTGTTTACGGACCGCTCCCTTCTTCGCAGATATATTTGCGAGGCGCTCTTGATTAAGAAACGTTTTATAGAAGAAGACGAGTTCGATCAAGGGATTCGCAATATCTTTAATTATGGACATAGCTTCGGTCATTCTATTGAATCTGCTACTGATTACGCAATTCCGCACGGAGTAGCCGTAACGATCGGGATGGATATGGCAAATTTTATCGCCGCTAAACGAGGCTTATTGCCTCGTAGGGACTTTGAGAGAATGCACGAAATATTAAATAAAAATTATTCCGATTTTTCCAAAGTCAATATTTCGATCGAAAGGGTCATGGGTGCTCTTAAAAAAGACAAAAAAAATACCTCCTCGATGCTAGGCCTAATTTTTGCAGTTGGTGACAAAGCCGATATTCAGAGAATTCAAGTTCCTCCTGATTCGGAATTTCAATCCCAATGCGAAGAGTTCTTACAGGAGCTGAAAGCTTGAATTCTGTGACTAAAGTGGCTGTCTGTTCGCGTTCTTTTTCAAATAACACGATTCTTAGAAACGAGTTACTTCAAAAATATCAAAATGTTACTTTTAACGATAAAGGACTACAGTTAAAGGGAGATAGTCTGGTTAGTTTTTTGTCGGGTCACGAAAAGGCGATCACCGCGTTGGAAGTCCTGGATGAGTACGTACTTTCTAAATTGCCTGAACTCAAAGTAATAGGGAAATATGGAGTAGGCTTAGATATGATTGATATGTCTGCAATGAGAAAATACGGTAAAAAATTGGGTTGGACCGGAGGTGTAAATCGAAGATCCGTTTCCGAGTTGGTAATAGCCTTTGCAATCTCAATGCTTAGAAATATTCCGCAAGCTAATCGTGAGGTAATCTCCGGAGCCTGGAGGCAGCATGTAGGTGGATATCTCTCCGGTAGAACCGTAGGCATCATTGGTTGCGGACATATAGGTAAAGATTTAACTAAACTTCTTAAGGCATTCGGTTGCAATATTCTCGTAAATGATATTCAAGATTATTCTGACTTCTACAGTGAAAATGATCTTTCATCGGTTACCATTGAGCACCTATTAGAAAATTCTGATATTGTTACATTGCATGTACCTTTAAATGATAGTACGCGTAATATTCTCGATTCTTCAAAACTTTCTTTAATGAAATCGACCGCGATACTTATCAATACTGCTAGAGGTGAGCTGGTTGACGAAACGGCGCTCAAACGATGTCTAAAAGAAAATAGAATTGCCGCCGCCGCCTTTGACGTTTTTGCGGTAGAACCTCCGAAAGATCAGGAGTTATTATCTTTACCTAATTTTTTAGCGACGCCACATATTGGAGGTAGCGCGGCGGAAGCAATTCTCGCGATGGGAAGGTCCGCTATCTTAGGTTTGGATGAAAACTATATTCCGAGTTTTACCTAACCTAAAGAAAGGAAATTCATTCGATGGCAATACGTCCTAAAAAATCTTTGCTGAATCCGAATCTATTTCGGCCAAGCGCGTTAAAATCTGTTCCAAGAAGTCGGGAACCAATTTGGCTTGATAAGAACGAGAATTTAGATTCTATCCTAATGAATCTTAATCATTCTATTCTTTTAGAGTTGCCTTTGGACGCGATCGCTACCTATCCTGAAGCAGGTGAGACATATCGAAAACTCTCTGATTATGTTGGAGTAGAGCCAGAATCACTGATTCTAACTCCCGGGAGTGATGGTGCAATTCGATATGCGTTCGAGGCTTTCGTTGATCCAGGGGATTATGTAATGCACACGTCTCCAACGTTTGCAATGTATTCGGTTTATTGTCAGATGTTCGGTGCGAACGCTATAACCATTGAATATACTAGAAAAGAAGAAAAACCGTATCTTGATTTGAATCAGATCAAAGATAATCTTAAAAAGTATAAACCGAAGTTGCTATGCTTACCGAATCCTGATAGTCCAACAGGTACTATAATTGCCGCTGGAGAATTATCTGAAATATTAAATCTGTGTGAGCAAACAGGAACTGTTTTGCTCTTAGACGAAGCTTACTTCCCTTTCTACGATTGGACGGGCGTTCCATGGACAAAAAGATCTTCTAATCTCGTAGTTGCTAGGACGTTTGCAAAGGCTTGGGGGCTCGCAGGATTGAGAGTGGGTTACGCTGTCGCCGCTCCGAACACGATCGACTTATTTCATAAAATTCGACCAATGTATGAAGTGAATACATTGGCTGTTGAATTCCTTTCCAGAGCTCTCGATAGAGAAGTAAATATGAAAGAATCTGTTGTAAGAATCAAAGATGGAAAAAAGTTTTTTGAAGATAAAATGCGATCTTTCGGATTCGGAGTTTTACAAACGGAAGGGAATTTTACGCACGTTGATTTTGGAAGATTTGGCAAATCTGTGCATTCGACTCTTTTCAATAAAGTGTATTATAGACAAGCATTTGAGCAACCTTGTCTTAAAGGGTATAGCAGATTTTCCGTGGCACCGATATCGGTGATGAAAGAAGTGGTGGAATTAATTGAAGAAACGGTGAAAGCAGAATGAGTATGAATCAGAATGTAAAGATAGCAATCATAGGGTGTGGCCGGATCTCAGGTCACCACTGTCGATCCATTATTGAAACCGATGGAGTCGAGCTCGTCGCTGTATGCGATCTTGATATTGAAAAAGCAAAAGCTTACCAGAATGATTTCGGAGCGAAAGCCTACGACAACTACCATCAGATGTTGATTGAAAATAAAGATATCAGTACGGTTGCGATCGTGACTCCTTCCGGAATGCACTATGAGCATTCGTTGGATATTATTTCGAAATATCAGAAAAACATAATCGTGGAAAAACCCACGTTCATGAGGCCGTCCCAAGTAAAAGAGGTTTATGATGCCGCCGCAAAGGCAGGAGTCAAAATCTTTGCAGTTTTCCAAAATCGCCATAATCTTGCCGTTCAACGAGTCTTACTTGGTTTGCAAAAAGGGGAACTAGGTAAATTACGTTCCGCGAATGTTCGCGTTCGCTGGTGTCGCCCTCAACGTTACTATGACTTGGCTCCCTGGCGCGGAACTTATTCTATGGATGGGGGATGTCTAACAAATCAAGGAATTCATCATATTGATTTACTTAAGCTATTGGGTGGTCAAGTAAAGCGTGTCATAAGTATTCATAAAACCTTAGGTGCAGATATCGAAGTGGAAGACACTGCGACTGCCATTTTAGAATTTGAAAGTGGCGCCATCGGTTCTTTAGAAATTACTACTGCGGCACGGCCAATCGACTTTGAAGCAAGTTTGTCTTTGGTATGCGAGAACGGTTTGGCACAAATCGGCGGAATCGCAGTCAACGAATTACAAATATATTCTCCGGATCCAACTGCTTGTGAAAGCAACTCCGAAGACTTTTCCGGAAACGTCTACGGAAACGGACACGCAAAAATATACGAGGAAATTGCTCAAACTTTCAAAGGGAATCGTGAATTTCCAGTAACTTTTGAGGATACGTTCTCTACTATTCAGCTTCTAAATGCCTTTTACATTGCAGACGAGAGGGACGAATGGGTTGACGTAAAAACGGCAAATGACAGCGCTCGCTTAGGCAGAGAGAATGAAAAAATAGCAAATCTTTATAGAACAAAGCTTCCAAGTGTTTTGAGTTAGAAAGCTCCGCTCTTGTTAGATTCAACAAAACAAATTCAAAAGGAAACTTTAGATGAAAGTGATAGGAATTATACCTGCAAGAATGGCCGCTTCCCGTTTTCCTGGAAAGCCCCTTTATCCAATACATGGTAAACCAATGCTTGAGCATGTTTACTGCAGAGCAAAGATGTATTCTGGATGGGACCATTTAGTTGTCGCGACGTGTGATCAGGAAATCGAGCAATTTTCAAAGTCTAAAAGTTTTCCAGTGGTAATGACTGGAAATCACCATACTAGAGCACTGGATCGAGTTGCGGAAGCGATGACCCTTCTTGACACGAAAGTAGCGGATGATGATATCATCGTTTGTGTTCAAGGCGACGAACCGATGATGAGACCCGACATGATTGAAGCGGCCGTTGCGCCGCTATTATCTAATTCTAATATTCCCTGTACAGTATTAGCAATGCATATTGTAGATAAGGAAATCTGGCTTAATCCGGATACGGTAAAGATTATTCATAACGCCGCGGGGGAAGTATTATATACCTCCCGTGCACCGTTACCATATTGTAAAGGAGAGTTTTCTCACGAGCTGATGGCGCGACGAATCTATGGAATCTTTGCGTTTCGCTCAAAATATCTGAAGCAGTTTACTGAGCATTCGGAAACAAGATTAGAGCAGTTAGAGGCCTGTGATAGCAACCGAATCTTAGATATGTCTTTTGCACAGTTTATTGCACCGTATCCTAATATTGAATCTTTTTCGGTCGATAGTCCAGAGGATATCCAGCTTGTAGAAAAATATATGCTATCCGATTCTCTTTGGAAAGAATACAATTAAATCACGTTAGTAAAAATTATAGGATAGTAATATACTTCGATGAAAAATATACCATATCAAACGGAAGAGCTATCTCATTACTTTGACAAGAACCGAATAACATGGTCTCAGTTTTACGAATCGGAGAGAGTGATTATTAGTCAAATTAATCCGAATTCCTCTCAGTCGATTTTGGATATTGGTTGCGGGTGTGGAGGATTGGGGCTCGCACTAAGAGATCAGTTTGGTGTTAATCAATATACTGGCGTTGAGATCAATGAGGCCGCCGCAAAAACAGGGAGAGGAATGAACCCGAATGCAAATATTTATTGTGGCGACATTCTAGATCTGACTAAAATGGAGCTCAGTGGCAAACAATTTGATATTGTGTTTTCGCTGAGTTGTGTGGATTGGAATGTTCAGTATTTGGACATGCTACTTTCTGCTTGGAAGCACGTTCGCGCTGGTGGATATTTTATTTCTACTTTCCGCCTGACTGATAAAGAAGGCTGTATCGATATGAAAAAGTCTTATCAATTTATTAACTACGAAGGGATTAAAAAAGGGGAATTGGCTTCCTACGTTGTTCTCAACGCTAAAGAACTTCTGAAGCAAATTGAAACTTTTAATCCTTTAAAAATCAATGCTTATGGATATTGGGGTGATCCTTCGTCGACAGCGGTTACGCCCTATAAACGACTTTGTTTTGCGGCATTTTCGATTCAAAAAAGATCGGACAAGGATATTCAACCAATAGAATTTGATTTGAAAATGCCTACGGAAATTCTATCTAATATCTCTTCACCCGAATAAATTTAATTTAAGAAAAATTAAGGTTTCTGTTAGTTTTTTTTCTTTCAGACAACACTATCAATGAATAGATCCATAACATTATGGTGTCATGACGAGGAACCGACTCAAAAAGAAAATATTTGGTATTGGGCACGATATAATCAAGATCGAAATGAGGTTTCGATTCCAGCTTATTTGGAAGAAAACTCGGATCGCCTTCGATCGGAATATATAACGTTCATATACGATTTATCCGAAGCTACCGTTAAAGGAGTTGGAATTAGGCAATGGCTTGATTTGGGGGATGGATTTAGTTATTGGTGGATGACCTACCTTTCGGAAAAAAGTCCATTTAAGTCTCCTACTATTTATGATTGTTTGAGAATCCTTGCCTTTGAGGAATTACTCTTAATTCGAAAGCCGATCGAAGTGATTTTAGAGAGTTCTGATTCCTCACTTCATAAGAGTATTCGTCAACTCTGTAAGGAACTGAAGATACAGTTCAAACGCGGGTCGTCAAAAAGAGGAAGAGTAAAATATTCTTTAAAACGTATTTACTACGCACTTCCATTTTTTCTTCAAGCAATTTTGAGCCTGAGGCTTCTTTTTGTAAAATGGCCTTTGCGGAAGATTCAAACACCTAACTGGTTTTCGGGCGATCGGAATGTATTTTTTTGCTCCTATTTTTTTAATCTGGATCGCAAAGCGAGCAACGAAGGACGATTCCATTCTCACCAATGGGAAAGTTTACCAAAGCATATATTAAAGAATGGCTTTCATTCTAATTGGCTTCATCATATTCTTTTCAGCCCGGGAATGCCGAGCGTAAACATTGCAACAGAATGGGTAACAAAATATAACGTAAATAGCGAAACTGAAGGCATCCACAGTTTTATAGAGACATACTTGACTTGGAAGATTCTTTTCCGAGTTTTCGCAAAATGGATACTACTGAATATTCTTTCCTGGAGATTGCGAAGCATTTCTTCGTTCTTCTACTCCAAAAATTTTAAAGTTTGGCTCTGGCCGCATTTAAAACGCGATTGGCAAATCAGCATGACTGGTCCAGCCGCAATCAATAATTTACTCTGGTATGAACTTTTCGATAGCGTTCTCAAGAGTATTCCGCATCAGAAAATCGGTTTTTATCTTTGGGAGAATCAAGGTTGGGAAACTGCATTCTTACGGGCATGGAAGAAATACGGACATGGAAAAATTATCGGTGTTCCCCACGCGACAGTCGTCTATTGGCATTTGAATAATTTCGATGATCCTCGAAGTTTTGATAAAGGAAGAAAATTACCGAAACCGGTTCCTGACTATTTAGCAATAAACGGACCGGTTGCTAAAAATGCTTTTTTGAATTCTGGTTTTCCTAAAGAAAGACTTTTGGAAGTTGAGGCTTTGCGTTTTCAGTATCTATCCGATTCCGAAAACTTGAAACAAAAGAAAAGAAAACCCAAAAACAAGGATGCACTTCTTAAAGTTTTAATTCTAGGTGATTTTACTTTGGAGAGAACTCTGAAAATGCTACGTTGTATGGAAGAAGCGCTTCTTCTGGCTAAAACTTCAATCGTAATAGTTCTAAAGCCTCACCCATTTTGTAAGATTGATGAGAAGACATATCCAACTCTCACTTTTGAAATTATCGAAAAGCCAATTTCGGAAATTTTACCAGATTATGACTTTGCATTTTCAAGCAATACCTCCTCCGCAGGTTTGGATGCATTGTTGGGTGGAATCCCATTAGTCGTTTATATCGACGGAAAAGATTTTAATCATAGTCCACTCAGAGGCTTGGATGGAATTCGATTCGTCGGTAATCCAAAAGACTTGATCGATTCCTTTCAAGAAATGAAAGTTAAAGGAGTTTCTTGGTCAACGACTGATTTTTTCTGGTTGGATTCGGACCTTCCGAGATGGACTCAGGTTGTGAATCGATTTGAGTCAGAGAAGGTAAATTAGAATATTTATATGTTCAAGTTGTCTGAATTTATTTAAGTATTTTTATAAAAAATTCCTGATATATTCTACGTCGCTATCAACTGTAATTAATATAATGTCTCAGTTTTTTAATAGTAAAGATCTCTGTGTGCTTACTCCGACAAAAGATCGTCCGAATAAGATTGTAAATTTACTCAATAGCCTCACGAAACAGACTGCACCGGTTGGCCGAATTATTGTCGTTGCTAGCGGTCAAGACATCAGGGACGTCGTCGAAAAATATTCAAAACAACTTCCGCTTGAATACTATTTTTGCGAACCGCCAGGACAAGTTCGGCAGAGAAAATTAGGTGTCAGCAAATTGGATTCTCGTACAAAATTAGTAGCGACGTTGGACGACGACATTGTTCTTGAACCTGATGCAATCGAACGAATAGTTCAGTTTTGGAATGTAATAGAACCAGAGACTGCTGGCGTGGGCTTTAATATCGTAAATATTGCAGGTCACAAGTTTAGCTTTTTTAAAAGTCTTTTCTATTGTGATTCTAAATTTCCAGGGCTTGTATTAGAGAGCGGTTTTCCAACGTCGATCACGGATGTTAAAGAGAATGTTCGGACGGAATGGTTGAATGGAGGCGCAACGATTTGGAGACAGGATATTCTCATAGAAAATATACATAAGAAAGATTTGAACGCGAAGTGGGCTCCCTGTGAAGATTTGATTTTCAGTTATCCAATAGGCAAATTATTTCCGCTATATGTTTGCGCAGATTCAAGAGTCATACATGATGACATTGTGGTAAATAATCTAAGTCAGGATGAGCTGTGGTATAGAGGACGATCATTAGCTATGTGGATGATTTATTTTGTTTCCCAAAATCTAGATACTCTGAGCATTGCGAAATCGTCTGTGGCTTTAATCGCTATGTCCGTTTATAACTTATTCAAATATTCCTTTACAGGCAATTTAAGACTTCTCTCAATGGAAGTTGGTAGATTGAGTGGCTTATTTGGTGCAGTAATTCAAATATTAAGAAAACGAGATGTTTCTGAACTCCTTCGATAAATGCATCATCGTCAATTCGTTCGCATCCCGGATTCTTAATTTGTAATTGCAAAATGAACTTAGCTATTTGCCGAATTGCATCAAAAATAATATTTTAAACTCCATAGCTTAAATGCTTAAAAAATAATGAAAGTTGAAAAAAGATACTTAGACGGAAGTTATATAAAAAATAATCCAAATTGGGATCGTGAGGATTCGCCTTGGAAAGCAGAGAAAGTAGATTCGATTCTTAAGAAGTTTAAGATTGAGCCTAAATCAATATGCGAAATCGGATGTGGAACTGGCGATACCCTCGCGTATTTAGGAAATAAATATCCTTTCTCAAAGCTTGTTGGTTACGATGTTTCCCCCCAACTCCGATCTTTTTGGAATAGCATTGTTAAAAACCCCAGTTACCGGAACCGAATAAAATTTTATCTTGGAGACTTTGTATCGTTAAATAAAAGAAAACATGATGTTTTACTGATGCTGGATGTATTTGAACACGTAAGGGATCCGTTTACTTTTCTAGAAAACGCCTCTAAATGTGCAGAATTTTTTGTCTTTCATATTCCGCTTGATCTAAGCGTTATTTCTGTTCTGCGGAATACCCCTTTGATGAATGTACGTCATAAAGTTGGGCATTTACATTTTTACAATAAAGATTTAGCTCTTGAAACTCTTATAGATTCAGGTTTTGAGATTCTGCATTGGGCTTATACCCGAGCATCGCTGACTTCTCCGAATCGTTCTTTGAAGACTAAACTTATGAGTATTCCAAGATATTTACTCTATTTAATTAATAAAGATATCGGAGTAAGAATTTTCGGAGGCGAGACACTAATCGTTTTAGCAAAAGCAAAATGATAGGTTTATATTATGGTATTGGGGATTGACGCTTCAAATATTCGTATCGGAGGTGGGGTGACTCATTTAGTTGAGATTCTTAAGGTTGCAAACCCGTCTAAATTTGGAATTTCAACAATTCATGTGTGGGGAAGATCAAAAACCCTAGATCAAATTGGAAACAAGGTATGGTTAATTAAGCATTACGAGCCTTTTTTGGAAAGATCCTTATTCTATAGAATCTATTGGAGTAAGTTTATTTTACCAAAACGTTTGAAACAAATGAGTGTAGAGGCTCTATTCATACCTGGAGGAACTTATTTAGGAAATTTTCAACCTTTCATAACCATGAGTCAAAATCTCCTTCCTTTTGAATGGACTGAACTGAGACGTTATGGTTTTTCGCTGGCGACGTTGAAGTTAATGCTTCTATTTGTGACGCAAAGCATGACTTTTCGCAAAGCAACTGGCGTAATCTTTTTAACTGAATTTGCAAGAAACGCGGTCTTAAAAAAATGCCGTTTAAATCTGAATAAGACGACCATCGTTTACCACGGGATCAATGAAAAATTCTTTCAGGTTCCGCGTGAACAAAGAAACATCCAGTCGTGTTCCACAAAAAAACCATTTCGTATTCTTTATGTTTCTTTTATTGGTCCGTACAAACATCAATGGAATCTCATTCGCGCGGTAAGCAAGATGAGGAAGGCCGGATATCCGTTACAATTGGAATTGATCGGTAGTCCGGATGATAAGAAATCCATGAGAAAACTTACAAGTGCGATGCAAGCAGAAGATCCTACGAATGAATTTATACATTATTTTAAAGCGATTTCATACGCAGAGATCGAAAGAAAATACAAGGAGGCGGATTTGTTTGCTTTCTTGTCATCCTGTGAGACTTTTGGTCAGATTGTTACGGAAGCGATGGCCGCCGGATTGCCAATCGCCTGTTCAAACCTTTCTGCTATGCCTGAAATTTTAGGATCTGCCGGTCATTATTTCGATCCATTAAAGATTGACTCCATTGAAATTACGTTAAAAGAAATGATCGAGTCGGTAAATTTGAGAAAAGTGTTAGCCGAGTCTGCGTTCCAATCTGCTAAAAAATATTCTTGGGAGAAAGCGGCAGATCAAACATTCGAATTTATTGGAAGAATGATTCGCAATTAGAGATTTAATCTGCATCTAAGTATTGAACTCATTTTCTTAAGAAAGGATTCGCTATTTCTATCTGAAGAAATGGATCTTAGTTTAGATTTAAATTTGTTGTTCGGATTGAATTTGCGAATCTCTTTAGTTTAATTTCTATTGATAGAGATATTTTAAAAAGAAAGGTAAAATGAATTCTCCAAAGAGAGTGTTGATATTAGGTGTCTCGGGAATGCTAGGAAGCGCCATTTTTAGAATCCTTTCTAAAGATACACATTTGCACGTCGAAGGCACTTGTCGGCAATTAGAAATTTTAAAGTATTTTTCCAACGAAGAACGAGTGAGGATTCATGCCAATGTTGATGTGCTCAATAACGACGACTTGGTAGCGTTGTTCTCTAAATCGAAACCAAATATTGTCATTAATTGTGTTGGAATCATAAAACAGCATGGTAGCGCTAAAAATCCGCTCGAAGTATTACCCATTAATTCCTTATTGCCTTATCGTCTTTCGAATCTCTGCAATTTATCAAATGCAAGGTTGATTTTAATCAGCACTGACTGTGTTTTTAATGGAAGGAAGGGGAACTATACCGAAAGTGATTTACCAAACGCGGAAGATCTGTATGGGAAATCTAAGGAAATCGGGGAAATCACTGACCAAACGAATGTGCTTACGATAAGAACTTCGATCATTGGTCATGAACTCAATTCTAATTATTCCTTAGTTAATTGGTTCCTTTCGCAGAATCACGAAGTGAAAGGATTCACTAAAGCGATTTTTTCGGGTCTTCCTACATGTGAAATCGCAGAAATTATCGGAAAGCTCATTCTTCCGAACGATGCGCTTCACGGTCTCTATCATATTTCTTCGAACCCTATTTCTAAATTCGATTTGTTGAAGCTCATTGCAGAAATATATGGAAAGAAAATAAACATAATCCCGAGCGACGAACTCATTATCGATAGATCTCTGGACTCGAGTAAGTTTAGAGAAGAAACCTCTTACTCTCCGAGGTCCTGGGGCGATTTAATTTTTATGATGAAAGCTTATAAACAAAAATATTTGGATACGATCAATGTTTGACAATAAAGTTTTAATGATTACCGGCGGCACTGGCTCCTTTGGAAATACCGTTCTAAAACGTTTTTTGGGAACAAACGTCCGTGAGATTCGGATCTTTAGCCGTGACGAGAAAAAACAGGAAGATATGCGGATTTCTTTGTCAAACCAGAAGGTAAAATTCTACATAGGCGACGTAAGGGATTACGATAGTATCTCTCAGGCCATGGTTGGTGTGGACTATATCTTTCACGCGGCCGCCCTAAAACAAGTTCCCTCTTGCGAATTTTATCCAATGGAAGCGATCAAGACAAACGTAATCGGAACCGAGAACGTACTTACTGCGGCAATCGCAAATCAAGTGCAAAGAGTCGTATTGTTGAGCACGGATAAGGCGGTTTATCCGATCAACGCGATGGGAATTTCCAAAGCGATGGCGGAGAAACTTTTAGTAGCCAGATCGAGAACCGTGAAAGAAGACGGAACGGTTCTTTGTGCAACTCGTTATGGGAATGTGATGGCTTCCAGAGGTTCCGTAATTCCTCTGTTTGTTGAGCAGATTAAGAAGAATTTACCTTTGACGGTAACGGATCCGAGTATGACCCGATTTCTAATGTCTCTTGAGGATTCCGTGGACCTCGTCCTTCACGCATTCGTTCATGGCCAGCAAGGGGATATATTTATTCAAAAGTCGCCTTCATCGACCGTTCAAGATTTGGCGGAGGCTCTATTAGAAATTTATAATAAAAAAAATCCCATTTCAGTCATAGGGACGAGACACGGAGAAAAACTTTACGAATCCCTAGTCTCTCGCGAGGAGATGGCCAAGGCGGAAGATATGGGAAGATATTTTCGAATTCCTGCGGACAATCGAGATTTGAATTATAATAAATACTTTATAGAAGGTGAGCAAAAAGTTTCCGAGTTTGACGACTATACTTCGCATAATACGAAAAGATTGAATGTACCGGAAATCAAGGAGTTGCTCCTCAAACTGGATTATATTCAAGAGACTCTCAATGCTTAAGGTGATGACAATCGTAGGAACTCGGCCCGAACTGATCAAGATGAGTAGGGTGATCGCCGAGCTGGACCGAAGTTTTCATCATATTCTCGTTCATTCCGGACAGAATTACGATTACGAATTGAACCAAGTATTTTTTGAGGACTTGGAGATTCGGAAACCGGATTATTTTTTGAACGTTGCGGGCGAGACTGCGACAGCGACGATCGCTCAGGTTTTACTCAAAGCGGACGAGATTTTTGAAAGCGAAAAACCGGACGCTCTTCTTTTATACGGTGACACGAACACTTGTCTTTCAATTATATCGGCGAAGAGAAGAAAGATTCCTGTGTTTCATATGGAAGCCGGGAATCGTTGTTTTGATCAAAGGGTCCCTGAAGAATTGAATCGAAAGGTGGTGGATCACCTGAGTGATATCAATCTCGTTTTAACGGAGCACGCAAGACGTTATTTATTGGCGGAAGGAATTCGACCGGAAACAATAATAAAGACCGGATCCCACATGGACGAGGTTTTACAGTATTATCGAGAAAAAATCGATCGTTCCAAAATTCTTACTGAACTGAAATTAGAAGAACGACAATACTTTATCGTAAGTTCGCACAGAGAAGAAAACGTAGATACAGTTGAGAACTTGCAAAATCTTTTAGAATCTTTGAATGCGATTTGCGAAGAATATAAACTTCCGGTTATCGTATCAACCCATCCGAGAACTCGAAAACGATTGGAAGGTTTTAAGGAATTGAAGATGAATCCTTTGATCACCTTCTTAAAGCCATTCGGGTTCCTGGATTATATACGTTTGCAGATGTCTGCGTTTTGTATCCTTTCCGATAGCGGAACCATTACGGAAGAGGCTTCTCTATTGGAACTTCCCGCCATTACGATTCGAAACGCGCACGAACGTCCCGAGGGTATGGACGTAGGAACTCTCATTATGAGCGGTCTTAAGAAGGAAAGAATCCTGGATTCGATCCGGATCGTAACGAATCAAAATAAGTCGGGCTACGGTAAGAAGAAAGTCGTAGAAGATTATCCCGCGGGTGAAGTTTCAAAGAAGATTGTGAGCATTGTTCAGAGTTATACGGATTATATCAATCGAACCGTCTGGCATAAAAGTTAACCGATTCCTATGAGAATTTGTATCATCGTTGACGACTATCTTCCGGAAAGCACAAAGGTGGCCGCGAAGATGATGCACGAACTTGCGGTAGGATTTCGCAGGAAAGGTTACGAAGTTATGGTTGTAACGCCGGGTGCGAACTTGACTCGTTCGTTTGAACTTTCGGTTCTTGATGAAATTCGAATCTATAAATTTCGATCGGGACGGATTAAAAACGTTCACAAAATCAAAAGAGCATTCAATGAAATTTTACTCTCTTTTCGCGCATGGAAAAATCTGCGCGATGAGTTCATTAGAAGCGAACACGATCTGATTCTTTATTATTCACCGAGTATTTTTTGGGGACCGCTTGTCAAAAAATTAAAAAAAATCTGGCGAGCTCCCAGCTATTTGATCTTAAGAGATATTTTTCCCCAGTGGGCGATCGACAACGGAATCTTAAAGAAGAATTCGTTGATAACAAAATTCTTTCAATATTTTGAAAGAATCAATTACGACAACGCTGATACGATCGGTCTTCAATCGTATAAAAACAAAGAATGGTTTGAACAACGATATCCTATATACAAGAATCTTCGGGTTCTATTCAATTGGGTTGAGAATGCACCGGTAAAATTAGAGACCACTCCCTATCGAGAAAAGCTCGGCTTGAAGGAGAAAGTCGTTTTTTTTTATGGAGGAAATATCGGACATGCGCAGGATATGCGTAACATTCTAAGATTGGCAAAAAATCTGAGAGAATATCCAATTGCCCATTTTGTTTTGATCGGTGCGGGAGACGAGGTGGATCTTGTCAAAGAAACCGTAATAAAAGATTCGCTTCCAAATCTAACTCTATTAGAACCGGTCTCTCAGAATGAATTTAAAAATCTATTGGCCGAGTTTGACGTCGGTCTTTTCTGTTTAAATCGGAATCATCTAACACATAACTTTCCGGGAAAGGTTTTGGGTTATATGGTACAATCGATGCCGATTTTAGGTTGTGTGAATCCAGGAAACGATCTAAAGGAAGCGATTGAAAATGCGAACGCTGGCTTTGTTAGTATAGCCGGAGACGATTTGCTTTTTAAAGAGAATGCGATCAAACTCTTGGACAAGACATCCAGAGGAAGAATGGGTTTAAATTCAAAAAAATTAATGGACGAAAAGTTTTCCGTCCAAGCCGCAATCGATCAACTCTTTGTAACCAGACATTGATCTATTCAATGATTTTACTTTACTAAAAAAATATCCATGAATTACGAGCGCCGACATTCTAAAATTTACGAACAATTCTTTCTCAGTCTGTCGTTTCAGATTCTTATAGGCTGGTTGCTTTTGATTTCCGGGATCTATATCACCCTAGGATTTGTCTTAGGTTGGAATAAAGAAATCCTCTTTTATGAAAATAATTTCAATACGATCGTTGCTAGCATATTTTCTTTTTCTTTTTCTGTGATTTCTCTGCGGAAAATTTTTAAATTTCCGGTCGCTCAATCCTCTGGTTACATTTTTCCGATCGTTACCTTTGCATACGCATTGATTATCGCTTATTTCTTCTTCATTCGCAAGTCGTATAGTAGTCAGGTTCTGACCGCGGCTTATGTGATCACTTTGGCTTGGTGTTTTTCCGGTTATTTTATCGGACATCGTTATAGAATTCTCAAGATCGCATTTATTCCTTTGGGTTCTGCAAAGACGATGGAGAATACACACGGCGCGGAATTCTATCCTTTGGATGAGCCCTCGTTAAAGAACCAAGAATACGACGCAGTGGTTGCAGATTTGACTTCGGATGAATTAACTCCGGAATTTGAAAGGTTTTTAGCAAAATGTACACTTTCCGGAATTCCAGTCTACCACACAAAACAGATCAAAGAAGCGCTAACGGGAAGAGTAAAGATCCATCATCTTTCGGAGAATGATTTCGGTTCGCTTCTCCCTTCGCAGTTTTATGGGTTTCTGAAAAGAACGATCGATCTGTTTGCCTGCCTCATCCTAATTCCATTGATCCTTCCTTTTTTGGCAATCACGGCGCTGATTATTAAGATTGAAAGTTCTGGACCTGCGATCTTTCGTCAGAAAAGAATGGGTTACAGAGGTAAAATTTTTACCATGTATAAGTTCCGAAGTATGTATTCGGATATAAGAGGGCAGAAATTTACGGAAGGCCCGGCTGATCCAAGGATCACGAGATTTGGTAAATTTATTCGAAAATATAGAATCGATGAATTACCGCAGTTATTCAATGTATTGTTTGGATCAATGAGTTTTATTGGACCGCGACCGGAATCATACGAACTTTCTCAATGGTATGAAAAGGAAGTACCGTTCTTTAGCTATCGACACATTGTGCGTCCCGGTATCACTGGTTGGGCACAAGTGGAACAAGGATATGCCGCCGAAGTCGAAGGAATGAACGTAAAGTTGGAATATGATTTTTATTATATTAAGAATTTTTCATTTTGGCTCGATATGCTTATTACTTTTAAAACGATCAAAACGATTGTAACAGGCTTTGGCTCTCGATGAATATTAAAAAAATAAACAAATGCTTTAGAAATACGGTTTGGAGTCTATGTCGCTAATCATTTTCGCTTTCGGAATTTTAAATATTACCCTTTCATACCTCTTACTAAAGAAGACCGGCTTGGTTCTCTTATTGGTTCAATCCTATTGGTTTTTTTGGATGTTTATTTCCTCGCTTTCTTTGACGGGATTGTTTATTCCTTCGGATTTCACGTATTATCTTTATATAATGCTTTTGTCCTCGCTTACGATCGGGGCTGGTCTGTATAGATTCTCGAGTTCGAGGATCATATTTCGGCGTCCTTTGAGTAGATTTCGGATTTTACTTAAGCAGAAAGAAAGGTTATTTTTTCTATTTTTGCTTTTTTGTATTTTTCCGATCGTTTTATTTCTTTTTCTGAAATCAGTTTATCTAAACTTGCGGCCGGATGCTTTATCACCGGCCCTTTTTAGGTCGGCGGCATATGGCTTAAATGGGGAATCTATTTTATTCGGAAAAAATAAGTATCTTTACTACTACTCTTTGCTGATTACTCCGATTGTTTTCGCTTCCTTATTTCTTGGGACTGCTTTCTATTTGCGTTTGAAAAAGGTTAGGGTTCTTTCTTTGTCTTTCGCGTTGGTGGCAATGGAAACGTTGATGTTCTTAGGGCGGTTTGGGTTTTATTATATTTTAATTTCACTTCTTTTTATTTTATTTATAAAGACCTTTAGGGATATTAGGTCGGTTTTACGTTCCTTCACTTTCGGAAGAGTGTTCGCTATTTTAGCGATTTTTACTTTAATATTTTTCGTGGGTGCATTGAGGAATAAAGAGCGGAAGTTCGATTTCAATGAATTTGTTAATACATACGTAATTGATTATCATACGGAATCTTTTTCGATATTTGATTCCGAGTTAAATAGTAGGGAATCAATAATCCACGAACGAACCTACGGGAGGGCGTCTATAGGAGGTATAGAAAGCACGGTCTCATTTTTAATGGCATTAATTAGAATTCCTTATCATTTTCAAATACAGGCAGATTTGATCGGGGGGTATTTGAGTAAAAATAGATTGTTAGGTTATGGCGCCGATGGGCGAGCAAAAGAGTATAATGCTTTCGGCTCTGTCTTATTTACACTCTATAAGGATGGTGGAATTCCTTTTACGGTATTTATGGGAATCCTCTTCGGATTTTGTGTAGCTAAGTTCTCCCGATCTTTTATTTCCTTAAATCCGTATCAATTGTCCCTCTTGTCTTCTCTCTTGTTTATTGGAATATTTGGTCTTTTTAAACCGGTCTTAGCGGAACAGGTTCCACAGACGATTCTCTTTCTTTTCATTTTTTGGCGTTTGTAACTTCCGCAATTGCTTATCTAGTTCCTCGAAAGGTTAATGATCCTATATTTTAAAGTGATTAAAGTCAAAGAATGAGTCTGCTTAAGAAAGTTTATTCTAAATATCCTAACCTGGAAAAAATTTTAAAGAACAGTGGCTGGCTTTTCTTTGATAAATTCTTTAGAATGGGGATGGGGATGTTATTAGGAGTTTGGATAGCTCGTTATTTTGGTCCGGATGATTATGGGAAGTTGAATTATGTGATCGCGTATATTGCCCTCATCGGTAGTTTTACAAATTTGGGTTTGGATGGTATCGTAGTTCGCGAATTGATAAAGGATCAGAATTCAAAAGCGGAGATTATTTCTACATCTTTCGTTTTGCAGTTTTTTGCAGGAATAGCGGCTTACGGAATAAGTCTTATTTTAATTCTTTTCCTAAGACCGAATGAGTCTGATGTTTTTTGGATGGTGTTTTTAGTGGGTTTTACGCTAAGCCTTCGAGCGATAAGCGTTGTTAAATATTGGTATGAAGCGGAGGTTATAACAAAATATTTCGTCTGGTTGGAGAATTCTCTTTTCTTTGTATTTTCTGGATTTCGGGTTTTGTTGATTTTGAAAGGTTTCGGGATCTTTGCCTTTATATGGCTTGGTCTTATCGAATCACTCATTAACTTACTCGGTTACTATTTTTTATACAATCTTCATAACCAGAGATTCTCAGTAAGGCACGCAAATTGGAAACGTGCAGAATCGCTTCTTAGAAATAGTTGGATGTTGTTGCTTTCTGGTCTTGCCGTTATCGTTTATATGAGGATCGATCAGATTATGATCGGACAAATGATGGGGGACGAAGCCGTGGGGGTCTATACTGCGGCCGTTAAGATAAGCGAAGTATGGTATTTTATCCCCATGACAATCGTTTCATCCATTTTCCCGGCAATCTTAAAAGCGAAGCAATTCAATCAAAACCTGTATTTGGATCGGCTACGACTCTTGCATTCTTTCATGTTTATCTTATCACTAATGATTGCGATTCCGATGACTTTTTTATCGGATCCGATCATACAGGCTCTTTTTGGTAAAAAGTATTCGGAGGCAGGTATTATCTTATCGATTCATATATGGGCGGGAGTTTTTGTCTTTTTAGGCGTTGCAAGTAGTCGTTACTATTTAACTGAAAATCTTCAAAGAGGAGAATTGTATAAAAGTTTATTGGGTTGTTTTTCAAATATTGTTTTGAATTATTTTTTAATTCCTGTCTATGGGATAAAAGGAGCCGCGATCGCGACCGTTATATCTCAGTTTATCGCAAGCATGTTATTTAATTTATTGTTCAAAAGAACTCGTGAGATATTCTTCATTCAATTAGAATCAATGTTCTTTTGGAAAATTTTCTTCCAACTGCATAACTTTAGGAAATCTTTATCTTAATCTCTTCTGATATGATAAACCTCGCACCGATCGCACTTTTCGTTTATAATAGACCGAATCATACAAAGGCGACGATTGAGTCACTGAGTCAAAACCGTTATGCAGATCAATCTGAATTATTTGTTTTTTGTGATGGGCCTAAGTCAGAAGGACATCTTGAAAAAGTAAATCAAGTTAAAGCCATAGTGAAGAGTATCAAAGGATTTAAGAAGGTTACGGTTATTGAAAAAGAGTTCAATGTAGGTTTAGCAAATTCGATAATTGCGGGAGTGACGGACCTTATTGAGAAATTTGGTAGAGTTATTGTCCTAGAAGACGATATGGTAACGTCGAAATATTTCTTAATGTATCTGAATGAAGGATTGGAAAAATATGAACGCGAAGAAAGCGTGATTTCGATTCATGCTTATCGTTTGCCATTAAAGGGTAAAACCCCTGAAACCTATTTTCTAAGAGGTGCAGATTGTTGGGGATGGGCTACATGGAAACGAGGTTGGGATCTCTTCGAACATGATGGAAAAAAACTTATGACCGCTTTGGTCTCTCAGAATCTTACGAAAGAATTCGATTTCGGCGGTTCGTATCCGTACACTCAAATGTTAAAAGACCAAATCGAGGGGAGAAACGATTCATGGGCAATCCGATGGAATGCTTCCGCGTTCCTGTTAAATCTTCTAACTTTATATCCCGGTCGATCGCTTGTCCAAAATATTGGCTTAGACGCCTCCGGAATACACTGTGCCACGACTGACGAATATGATGTTGTTTTGAGTGAAACCCCGATTGAAATTGAAACGATTGCTTTTAAGGAAAATTCCAAAGTCAAGAATTTATATAAGGATTATTTTCGAAATCTGAATAAACAAAATTATAGTAAAAGGATATTTGGGAAACTAACCCGTATTCTTCTCAGGATTCTACCATTCGTTCGGAAATTGAAACGTTGATTGGTGGGACGATTAACCTCTTTTGGAATTAACTTTCTTTTGAACCTAAGAATCATGATCTGCATCATTCAGATTAATAACAGGAAATGTATTTAATAAAAATTTTAAGAAAAGTAGTGCCCCCCATATTTTTCGATTTTGGGAAGATCATATTCAAGCTCGCCCGGAAACTGATGGGACAAGAACGTTTACGTCACGCAGGCTTTGAGGGTGTTTTCGATCGTTGGGAAGAAGCCGCAAAGCTCTGTGGAACCTATGATTCTGAAAAGATTCTCGAAAAATGCAAAAACGCAATATTAAAAGTTAAGAATGGAGAGGCGGCGTACGAACGAGATTCGGTCTTGTTCGATAAAATTCAGTATTCTTGGCCGCTCGCTACGACTTTACTTTATGTCAGTAATCGTTCAGATGGACAATTGCATGTTCTGGACTTTGGTGGTTCGTTAGGGAGTAGTTATTTTCAGAATCGAATATTTTTGGAAACTATTAAAGATCGATCCTGGAGTATTGTAGAACAAGCTGATTTCGTAAGAGAAGGAAATTTATTCTTTCAGGATTCTACTTTAAATTTTTACGATTCAATCGAAGTATGCGCGAAAGACCATAAAGTAAATTTATTCTTAGCGTCTAGCTCGTTACCCTATATCGAGAATTCGTTTGCGCATATCGATCGGATATTAGAATATGATTTTCCTTTCATTCTAATCGATAGAACCTATTTCATTGATTTACCGAAATCGATCGTTTCGGTTCAAAAGGTACCTCCGGAAATTTACGACGCATCCTATCCTGCTTGGTTTTTCAATATCGATGAATTCCTATCGCGTTTTGAAAAAAAGTATAATTTATTGTTCGATTTTCGGAGCCATTTGCAAGCAACCGATGCTATAAATGGAATTCCAACCAGGGAGATGGGCTTTTTTTTCGAGATCAAGAGTTAGAAAATTATGAAATATCTTTGCACATTGTTCGATTACAACTACCTGCCTCTTGGACTAGCGTTGTATAAATCGATTCGTCGTAATTTTCCGGATTTTCATCTTTGGATTCTTGCGATGGATTCTAAGGCGTTTCATTTTCTTCAAAAAGAATCATTGGAGAATGTCACAATAATTTCATTGGATGATATCGAAGACGAAGAGGTTTTGATTGCCAAGGGGAATCGAACATGGCAAGAATACTGTTGGACTTTGTCGCCGGTCTTGCCTAGTTATATTCTCGATGAGAACCCTGAAATCGATCATATAACATATTTAGACTCGGACATCTATTTTTTCTCCGATGTCCAGCCGATTTATGAAGAGATTGGAAATCATTCTATAATGATCATTCCCCACCGTTTTCCAAAACGGCTTGATCACCTCAAAGCGAACGGGGTATATAATGTTCAAATGGTATATTTTAAAAGAGACGAATTAGGAATGAGTTGTCTCTCGCGCTGGAAGAGTCAGTGTTTAGAATGGTGTTATAATAAGGTAGAAGAAGATCGATTAGGTGACCAAAAATATTTGGACAGGTGGCCGGAAACTTATGAAAACGTATGCGTATTGAATAATGAGCAAGCTGGAGTCGCCCTTTGGAATATCGAGCAGTATGAAGTAAGGGTCGAGGATTCAAAGATATATATTAACGGAAAGCCCTTAATATTCTATCATTTCCATTTATTCAAATTATTCTCAAATTTTATTTATGGAACCGGCGTTTCTGATTATAGTTTAGATTATTCTAAAATCAGAAAGATTTATGATGAATATTTGGGTGAGTTATTCGAGGTGGTTACGCATTTCGATTTAAAACTTAGGCGGCTTGGTGTTAAGGGAATTTTTAAATTCATGGAAAGGAATGATTTTTATTCCTTCAATTATTTCTTAGGAACTTTTTGGAAAATTTCTCTCTTCGGATTCTTGCTAGGAAAGCGAATTCTAATATTTGGTAGAAATTATTTTAGAAAGACACTCTTTTTATTCTAATATTATTCAAAATCTCATTCTCGATGAATATTCTTAATTCCTTTCTCGGTGTCTTAACTTACTCGAAGAAAGCGTAATTCTTCAATGCTCTTTGCTTTGTTTGGCGAAACACGACGCGCAACGTGACAAGATATCAAGATAAGAATGTAGATCGAAATAACAATATTTTAAAGTAACTGATATTTAGATTTATTTGAAGGAACCTATGGACGAAATTATTGTTGAAAATTCAGGTTATGTTGTTTTAAAAAAAATACACGATAGCAGGGATGGGAATCTAATTATAATGGAGGAACTGAAAGATATCCCTTTTGAAATTAAACGTGTTTACTATATAAACAATTTAGAAAATTCAGTTAGCATACGAGGTTTACATGCACATAAACAAATCGAACAGGTTATTTTTTGCATTAGCGGAAGCTTTATACTAAACCTCGATGACGGGAACGTGAAACAAAGCATTATGATGAATGCGGATAATATCGGCGTAATTTTAGGAAAAATGCTTTGGCATTCGATGGAAAACTTTTCCGCAGGTTGCGTTCTCTTAGTAGTGGCATCCGATTACTACAGTGAAAACGATTATATTAGAGATTACTCGGAATTTCTAATTCTTAGTCAGAAAAATAAATGATGATCGATTACGAAAATTTGCGATTTGTAAACGCTCCGTTCTTTGAAGAGTTGAAGGAATCCCTCTCAAAAGTTATCGAGAGCGGATGGTATGTTTTAGGTAATGAAGTTCAAATCTTCGAAAAACAATTTGCCGAGTATAATGGAAATCGATTTTGTATCGGTGTTGCGAATGGACTCGACGCACTTACCATTTCGCTCAAGGCCTTGGATTTGGAGGAAGGATCTGAAATCCTCGTTCCCTCCAATACTTATATCGCGTCCATTTTAGCGATATTACATGCGGGTTTAAAGCCCGTATTAGTGGAGCCGGATATTCGAACATACAATATCGACCCGGCTGAAATTTTACAAAAGGTAAACAAAAAAACTCGGGGCATCCTCGTTGTTCACCTTTATGGTAAACCCTGTGAAATGGATTCTATACTTGAGATTAAGGAGCGAAATGGTTTAGTTTTAATCGAAGATTGCGCTCAATCACATGGGTCCAAATACAAAGGAAGAAATACGGGAACTTTTGGTGATCTCAGCGGATTTAGTTTTTACCCAACAAAGAACTTGGGTGCGCTTGGGGACGCCGGAGCGATTGTTACGGATAATGAAAAGTACTATGAGATTGGGAAAAAGTTAAGAAATTACGGATCCGGTGTTAAGTACATAAACGATCTTGTTGGTTATAATTCGCGCCTTGATGAATTGCAAGCCGCCTTTTTGAATATCAAATTAAAAAAACTCGATAGCATGAACGCTCACAAAAGAAAATTGGCTCAGGTTTACCTTGAGAATCTAAAAAGTGATTTTATTAAACCGATTACGACGAAGGATACTTTTGATGTTTATCATATTTTCAATATTCGACATGAGTCTAGAGATAAATTAAGGGATTATCTTTTGTCGAATGACGTCAAGACGGAGATTCATTATCCAATTCCCCCGCATAAGCAGAAGGCGATGTCTGGTATACTCAATTACTCGAATGATGAATTTTTAATATCAGAAGAGATACATAGAACTACGCTAAGTTTGCCGATTTCATCTTTTCATACTATTGATGATATTTCGCACGTAGTTGAACTTATGAACTGCTTTTAGAAATGAAAAATACATTAGTTTTAACAGGATTATGAAAAAGAAAAAAAAGATCATCGATATCGTGATTCCTTCCTTCAATGAAGAAGGCAATGTAAGAGCGCTTCATGATCGTCTAGAGGCGGTAATACCGGAGAGGTACGATTATCGAATCATCTTTGTGGATGACGGTAGCTCGGACGGAACATTGGGTGAAATACGAAAATTATCTGCACAAAATTCAAGGATTCGGTTTTTATCCTTTTCCAAAAATTTCGGTCACCAGATTGCTCTGAAGGCTGGTCTTGATCATTCTGACGCTGATTGTGTTATTTCTTTGGACGCAGATCTACAACACCCACCGGAATTAATTCCAGCCCTAATTCAAAAATGGGAAGAAGGGAATGATATCGTTTATACAAAACGCTTAGACAATGAGAACGTTGGTCTATTTAAAAAGGTAACTGCAAAAATATTTTATTCCCTTTTGAACGGTCTTTCCGGGTTAAACATCGATCAAGGTGCGGCGGACTTCCGACTCCTGGATAAAAAAGTCGTGAACGTTTTAAAAAAATTTGAAGAAAGAAATCTTTTTATTCGAGGGATGGTTACTGGAATCGGTTTTCAAAAGAGTTTTCTAGAATATCAACCTGAAAAACGAATCTGGGGTAAAAGTAAATATAGTCTGAAGCGGATGTTTTTATTCGCGTTAGACGGAATCACTTCCTTTAGCGTAAAACCATTGCATCTTGCGACGATCGCGGGTGTGGTTTTTTCCTTGTTTTCGGGGATCTATGCACTTTATGCCATTATAATATTCTTCACTTCTGATAAAGCGGTATCGGGCTGGACTTCCGTTTTGGTAAGTGTCTTGTTTATGGGTGGAGTTCAATTGATCGTCCTCGGAATTTTAGGGGAATATATTGGGAAAATGTTTCTTCAGACAAAAAACCGCCCCAATTATATCATTAAGGATTCGAATTTATGAAATCAACTTTAGATAAATCCGAGATTCAACGAGAACATTTTAATAAAATTAAAGATAATTATAATAAGGCTAGGTCCGGCGCAAACCATTTGGCTTACAAGAAGGTTTGGTGGGATCGTTTGCTTAGCTCTCTTTCGAATAAAATCGATAAAGAGAAGAAATTAACCGGACTCGAGGCTATGTGCGGACTGGGCGAAGGATCTACTTTTCTGAAAGGGAAATTTCCTCTGATACAGTTTGAAGGCTTCGATTATTCGGATGAAATGGTGATCGCTTGTAAAAAAGAAAATGGCGCGATGACTCGGGTATTTCACCAGGACATCTTAAAGTTTAATGAGAAAGAAAAATATGATATCGTAATTCTTCTTGGAGGTCTTCATCACGTTCCGGATAACGTCGATGTTGCGCTGGCGAAAATTTATGCTAGCCTAAAAAAGGGTGGGCTCTTTATCAATTTAGAACCGACGCATAATAATTTTCTATTTAAGTGGGTGAGAGAAAGGATTTATAAAAAGAACGCATTGTTTGAAGAAAGCTCAGAAAGAGGATTCGAGTTAAAAGAATACAATCGACTCTTGAAACAAGCTAGATTTCAAATTTTGGATCAATTCTACCCTGGATTATTAGGATATGTGCTCTATTACAATCCGGATGCATTTCCATTCTTAGATAGGGGTTCCGTAAGAATCGCTCGAAGTCTTTCACACTTGGATTGGATAGTGGGTAAAACGTTCCTCGGAGTATATTTTTCCTTTGCCACTTGGTCGGTCTGTAAAAAGTGAATCTGTTAACGAAAGAGTTTCTCTGGAGTCCTTACCAATTTGCTTTTCTTGGTTTTTTCTTACTGCTTTATCTAGCTGAGAGTCAGTTTAGATGGAGTCGAAAAACGGTCCTTGTTGCTTGCATTTTTGTCGCGCTCAGTCTCTCTGTCTATTTGTTCGGACCAAATCTGAAAGCAAAATGGTGGTTGATTGACGATCACGAAATTTTTTATTTTCTAAAGTCAAAAAATTCACAACAGAACTGGATACAATTTTTTGAAATTCTTTTAAATCAAACAGAAGTAGGAAGCTTTGGTAACAGCCAAAGATATCGTTCTTCCTATTATTTCCTTCGTGTATTTGAAACTTTACTCTGGAAAGATAACCCGCTTTTATGGTATTCTTTTCGATTAGTCATCACTGCTCTATTTAGTTTTTCTATTCTAAAACTGCTAACGAAATATTTTTCATTTTCTTTATCCATTCTGTTTTTGCTCTCGGCTTATTCTTTACGCTATTGGTCCGATATTTTTTCCCGAATGGCAACGAGCGAAACGTATGCGGTATTCGGAATAAGTTTGATTCTAATCGGAATTTCTAATTATCGGAATCAATCTCCGAATTCTATTTGGACTTATATTTCGATCGCGGTCGGTGTAATGATCGCGGAAGGTTCTAAGGAGAATTTTCTATTTTTAATTTCCATTCCTCTCGTGATATTATTTTTGGAAAGAAAGGCGTTGAACACTTGGAGTTCAAAGATTGTTTTGACCGTCCCAATTGTTTACGCTGGAAGTATTCTGCTTTCCCTATATTTATTTTTTAGAAAGATTCAAGTTGATATCTACGGTAATAGTACAAAAGCATCGGATAGGCTGTCTGTTTTTTTCACTTTTTTAAACAATGAGTTAGTCATCGGTTGTACGATTTTGCTCGGTATTTTGATCCTACTGATCGCTTTTCATTCGATAAAGTCTAAAAAGTATTCTCTTTCTTTTCCGGAGTTGATTCCATTCTTCTTTTTCGGGCTCTTGCTTTTAAATTTCGTTTTCTATAATGGAATATGGCCGACAAATTCCAGATACGATTTTCCAGGACTTTTAGGATATCAATGTGCGATCGTTTTTTCGGTTTATTTGATTGTTTCGAAAGTTTTAGACCTTGCAAAGGTCCCTTATCCTGAAAAGAATTTTGTTACGAATCTGATTTTAGTTTTCTTTCTCTGTTCGTTTACTCCATTGAGCGGTATAACAAATCTGCAAAGGGATTCCCGATTCAATATGAAGAGGACGCAAGAGTTTACTTCTTTTCTGAATGATTTTCTCGCAGATAAGGCGGACCGTTTCATCATTTTCTATATAAATCAGGCTTTTGACTTTGAACCTGTTGACTCTTTTTCGAGATTCTTGAATTACCATGACGATTCACGAAAGAGGATGCTCATAGTGACGGAGGTAGATGCCGAGTCCGATTTTAAAAATGGTCTTTTGAACTATTTAAGAACGATTTCAAAAGATGGATCTTTAGAGAGAAAAATTATTCCATTCGACTCGAAAGCTCTGAAGGGGAGATCGTGTATTCTTTTGCTTTTTCCTCCAGCTTCCTTAAAAGAAGCGCCTAACGTTCCGGAATGTAAAACCGTAGACGTTAAAATTGTCCCGTTTCAATGAATAGTTTGCAATTTTCTTATTAGGAGTTCCTTGGTTAGCGAAAGCTGTCATCTTTCAAGATCTCTTTTTTCTCGCCTTACCGCGATTTGATGGCGAGTGATCACCGCACAAAAAATTTTTATCACAATGAAAACACCGAAAGTATCTATTATCACAATCAATTTTAATGATCGAGAAGGTCTCGAGAAGACAATTCTTTCCGTTCGAAACCAAGATTTCGACCAATATGAACATGTCATTATAGACGCAGGCTCTAAGGATGGGAGTGTCGATGTCATTAAGAAATACAAGGATAAAATTTCCCATTGGGTAAGCGAGAAGGATAAGGGAATTTACGACGGACAAAATAAAGGAATCTTAGCTTCAAAGGGGGAATATTGTTTATTCCTCAATTCAGGTGATTTCTTTGTCGACTCGAATGTTTTAAAAGACGTTTTCTCGAAAGATCCAAGAGAGGATTTTCTCTACGGGGATATGTTGATTGATTCCGGGAGTGGGAACGTCGTATACGGAAAGAGCCCCGAAGACTTGGATTTATACTTTTTATCTTACGGGGTTCTTTGGCACTGCGTTACCTTTATTCGTAGATCATTATTTAAGAAATTTGGAATGTACGATACTTCCTATAAAATCGCCGCGGACGTGGATTTTTTTCTAAAGGCAATCGGAGTGGGTGCTTCTTCATGGCGATACATTTCTAAAAGACCGATCAGTCAATTTAATACGTTTGGCTTTGGTTCGAATCCAAAGAATGAAAAACTTCTGGAGGACGAAAGAGCTCGAATGAGAAACGATCATTTGTCCCCTGCGACCTTGAATCTTTTAGCGCAATATCATGAAATGAGGAAGGATTATCGAGTTTTTTCCTATTTTTATTTACCCCAAATTCTAAACTTCTTTCGCAATATTTCCTTTCTGAGATCTCTCATAAGAAAGTTTTTTCAATTTCTTAATAGGTGAACGACTCAATTGAAAATTCTCGTTTTTATTAATCACTTTTATGGGAAGAATCCTTTTTTTAAAGGGAGATCTACGGTCGATACGGAAAGGTTATCTCCGAAAATTTTAAAAAAAATAGAAGAACGAAAACTACATTTACGAACTACGATTCGTTCCTTAAAAACCTTAAGCGATTCGGTGGATATAAAGATTTGCGGGTATCAGGGAAAGTCTCTGGTGCATTTGGATTTTGATTTTGAGAATACGATTGATAAACCGACGGATATTATGTATGCTAGCTTGTTAAAGATGGGTGAATTCATCGAAGATTATGATTATTTCATCAATATCGAAGACGATATTCTTTTAGAAAAAGAAGCCTTTGATAGAATCGTTGCCTTTGATCGGAATTCCGAAATCAACGAGATCTTACATCCAAATCGCTTGGAAAAGGATCAGCACGGTAACCTTTTTTGCATCGATTTGAAATGTGTTCCCGGTTGGACATATAATCAGAAAACGTTTTTTGGTAAAAAATTTCGACAAGCGGTCAATCCCCATTCGGGCCTTGCAATATTCAGAAAAGATAAGCTTAAATATGCATTGGAGAATTCTGATATCCGCTCTTCAACTATTGTATTGTCCAAAGGAATGGAATCCGCATATGCGAGTATTCATTCTCCGTTTCTCTTATGGAGATCATTCGAAGAGGAAGGGTTTCATTCGGTCTATCATCAAGACAAGTGGGTACTACCAAAACGAGATCTGATTGCTTCTATCACTTGGAGAGATTTTGTTCCTCTCGTAATTCCTAAAATTCTTAAATACTTGGCTTTGTCCGTTGGATTTAAGTTTTAATGTCTTTTTCCATCTTGCGTTCAACAGGATCTAAAGAATCGTTTTAGATTTTTTCTCTATACTTTTTTCAATGCAAAAATTCAATTTTTTCGTTTCCAGAGTTGCGCTTTTTTTCCAAAAGCTTCGCTATTTATTCAGACAATATCAGTATTTCTTCTTTGTATATGCAAAGAAGAAGATTGATGTCGACTTGTTTTCATATCGGCCTTTGATCAGCATCCTGGTTCCGGTTTACAATACTCAGCTAAAACACTTGAAGGCGATGTTTCAATCGGTGGAAGACCAGAGTTACGAAAATTGGGAATTGATTCTTCTCGACGATGCGTCTCCTGATGAGAAGCCAGGGATCTATTTGAAAGAGGAAGCGAAGAGAAATTCCAAAGTTCGTTATTATCGTTCCGAAAAAAACGGTGGGATTAGTATCGCGACGAGACAAGCGTTAAATTATGCTTCGGGCGAATATGTTGCCTTTCTGGATCACGATGACCGTTTATCAAAAGATGCACTGTGCACCATTGTCGATGCCCTTCAAACGGAGAAGAATCGTCCTGAGTTTTTATATTCAGACGAGATTTTTCAGTCGAAAACTTTCGGTGTATTTTCCGTATCCGCCAAACCGGATTTTTCTCCGGAGAAATTGATTTCGCATAATTATATCTGTCACTTCGTAGTAGTTGCAAAAAGTCTAATAGATAAAATGGGCGGGATTCGAGAAGGATACGACGGGAGCCAAGATCACGAGTTCGCTCTTCGGGCATCTCGACATACGAATCGAATCCGGAGACTTCCATTTTTTCTATATATTTGGCGTCTTCACGGAGAAAGTTTTTCGAGAAAGAAGGCCGAAGTCTGCGAAAGAAGTTCGCAAAAGGCGATTTCCGAATACTATGCGGAAAAAAACGAAATCGTAGAACGAATCGATTCCGGTCACTATCCGTTTACGTATCACGCGTTACGGAAACTGAAGACAAATCACTCGGTGCTCATTGTAGTGCTGGGGGCAGAATTGGAACTTGATATTCTATATTCTAAAATTATAAAGCTTACGCAAAAAACTTCGAACGTAAATTTTGAAATAGCGATCGGAGTGAATGAGACGGAAGAATCTCAGGTTTCAAATTGGAAATTTCCTGAAAATACGAAGATCCATTTGCATACATCTGCGAATCGAAATCTGAACACCAAAGAGATCAATCGTATTGTCTCCGATACGGAAGGGGATTTTATTTTTTTTTGGAATCCTATCCTCAGTCTTCAAAAAGAAGACTGGCTTTATGAGCTATTGCAGCACGGAGAGTCGGAAGGAATCGGAGCGGTTTCACCGGTTGTCACAAATTCTAAGAGAGAGCTTCTTTATTCTTCCTTGATCCTTGGTAAAAAAGGTTTTATTGGAGTTTCCGGAAACGGACTCTCACCCATGAAGTCAAAAATTTGGTCAGGAGAATGGATCGAAAAGAATGTTTCAGCTCTTTCCAAGAATGTTCTTCTGATTTCCCGTATTCATTGGAAAACAATACAAGGGTTAGATGAGGCATTCAGTGATTCTTATTGGGACGTGGATCTTTCAATTCGTCTCAGAGAAAATGGGCTCAGACTCGTGAGCAATCCTTTTTCAGAATTCTTACTCGAATCGAAGCGTGATTGTTTCAGGGAGTTTCATCCTGGGAATTCTAATACAATAGTGGATCGAAACGTTCTCTTTGAAAAATGGGGGGATCGTCTGGAGACGGATTCTTTCTATTCTCCTCATTTGGATTTAGTAGGTGCGGATCGTCTACCCAAAGGATTGTTTCACGGATTTTTTGATTGGTTTTGGAAACGCTCCTGGAAATCCAAATAGATTCTGCTACTTATGAGATTTGTATTCTTTCAACCTTTGTTTCTTTCCGAATGATCCATAAATTTTGATCGCGAAGTGCGAGATTAAAAATTCTCTGGTATTCTTACGCTCCATTTTAGAATTTTCAACGATCGATCCAGTGAAGGTATATGCAATTTAAACGATTCTCTATCGAAGGTCCGGTCCTAATCGAACCGAAAGTTTACGGAGACGAACGAGGTTTTTTCTTTGAATCCTTTAAGTCTTCGACTTTTTTGCAGGAGAATATCCCTGTTGATTTTCATCAGGACAATCATTCTCGTTCAGCGAAAGGGGTTCTACGCGGAATGCACTTTCAAATTCCTCCCTTTGAGCAAGGGAAGCTCGTACGAGTCGTTCGAGGGAGAGTCATCGATGTAATCGTGGATATTCGAAACGGTTCTCCCACTTTTGGACAATGGATTTCCGCGGATCTATCAGAGGAGAATAAGAATATTTTCTGGGTTCCACCCGGTTTTGCGCACGGATTCATAACGTTAGAAGATAATACTGACTTTCTCTACAAAGTAACGCAAGAATACAATCCTCAGAAGGAAATCGGAATCCGATGGGAAGATCCTGCTATTGGAATTCCTTGGAAGACCTGGTTGCCTGATTTCGATTTTATCATTTCCAAAAGAGATCAGGAAACTCCGTTTCTTTCCGATTTTCAAACTCCATTCGTATATTAGAATATGATATTATACTCAGGTAAAAACGGTCAGCTAGGCTGGGAATTATCGAAAAGATTCGAGTCCAGCGGTCTATCTTCGAGAGGATTTGGACGGGAAGAATTGGACCTTTGCGATTTAAACGCGATCGAATCGATTCTTTCTCAGAATCCGAAGTTTTTTGTTCATTGTGGGGCTTATACTGCAGTGGACAAGGCTGAGACGGAAAAAGAAGTCGCGTTTCAAATCAATTCCTTAGCGGTTAAAAAAATCGCGGAAGAATGTCTTAAAAGAAAAATTCATCTGATCCATGTTTCCACCGATTTTGTTTTTGACGCGTCCTCGGAAACTATAGGAGATACAATTCGTTTTTGGAAGACCAATTCTCCGCTTTCCCCGAAGGGCGTCTACGGAACTTCAAAGGCGGAAGGCGAAACTTGGATTCGTAAGACGTTTCAAAATTCTTCGCAAGCGAATATTATACGAACGAGTTGGGTTTATTCCGCACATGGGAGTAATTTTCCTAAAACGATCTTGCGTCTTCTTGGCGATCCAAACCGATCCGAACTGAAGGTGATTGAAGATCAACTCGGTCGACCTACCTGGGCGGGAAGACTTGCGGACTTTATAATATTCTTAATTCAAGAAACTCTTAAGGGACAAACCTTCCCGCAGACGATTCATTTTTCAAATTCCGGAATCGCGAGCTGGTTTGATTTTGCAGTTTCCGTTCGAGACTTAGCCCATTCCCAATGTCTCGTAAATGAAGCAAAACCGATTTTCCCGATCCCTACGGAAAGTTATCCTACTCCGGCGCCTAGACCGCGTTATTCGATTTTAGATTTGGAAGAAACAAGAAATAGATTCGGCCCGATTCCTCATTGGAGAGAAGACTTAGAACTTTGTCTCAAAGAGATCGCGGCGAGTTCTGGAAATAGAGCATGAAAAACATTTTAGTCACTGGAGGAGCCGGCTTTATCGGTTCCAACTTCGTTCATCAGATTTTGGAAGATACGAAGGAATATCACGTTTTTGTCTTAGACAAACTTACGTACGCGGGAAATTTGAAAAGTTTGGACCGATGGAAGAACGATTCTCGTTTTACTTTTATCAAAGCCGATATCGCGGTTAAAGAAGAGGTTCTTTCCATCTTCGAAAAACACCACTTTGATTTTGTCGCTCATTTTGCCGCTGAAAGTCATGTGGACCGTTCGATCTTAGGACCGGAAGAATTTATTAAAACGAATGTCCTAGGAACATTCTATCTCTTGGACGCGGCCCGCCTTCAATGGAAGGACCAATTCGAAGGAAAGAAATTTTTGCACGTTTCCACGGATGAAGTTTTCGGGACGTTAGGCGAAACAGGATTTTTTACCGAAGAAACTCCTTACGCGCCGAATTCTCCTTACTCCGCTTCCAAGGCCGGTTCCGATCATATCGTTCGTTCCTACTTTCACACATACAGGATGCCCGTTGTCACAACCAACTGTTCCAATAACTACGGTCCGTATCACTTCCCGGAAAAACTGATTCCACTGATGATTTTGAATTGCCTTCATGGAAAACCTTTACCGGTATATGGTGACGGAAAGAATATTAGAGATTGGTTATATGTTAAGGATCACTGTTCGGCTCTGCGCTCCGCTCTTTTTCATGGAGTTCCGGGTGAAACATACAATATAGGAACCAGAAACGAAAAAAAGAACATAGAGATCGTTCATTCCATTTGCGAAATTATGGATGAACTACATCCTGCGGGCGCTCCACATTCCAAGCTGATTCAGTATGTAAAAGATAGGCCTGGACATGATTTTCGTTACGCGATCGATCCTTCTAAGATGGAAAAAGAACTCGGGTGGAAGCCAAAGTCCAGTTTTGAGTCGGCGCTTAGAGAGACGATCGAATGGTATTTGGAAAACGAATCTTGGTGGAAGGAAATTCTTTCCGGCGAGTATAAAGAATATTATCAAAATCAATACGAGACACGTTAAATGAAATATAGAAAAGGGATCATTCTCGCGGGTGGATCCGGCACAAGACTCTATCCGGTTACTCACGTAATTTCAAAACAACTTCTTCCGGTTTACGATAAACCGATGATTTATTATCCTCTCACTACGTTGATGTTGGCGGGAATCAGAGAGATCTTGATCATTTCTACTCCTCAGGCGACACCGATGTATCGTGAACTTTTGGGGGATGGGAAACGTTGGGGATTGGATATTGAATACGCCGTTCAACCTGATCCGGGCGGTCTTGCACAAGCGTATCTCATCGGGGAAAAATTTGTAAACGGCCATCCTTCGGTTTTAATTTTAGGCGATAATATCTATTTCGGACACGAACTCTCCGAGCTACTGGGAGAGGCTTCCCAAAAAGAATCCGGATCGACCGTATTTGCTTATCCAGTTCATGATCCCGAACGTTATGGCGTTGTAGAATTCGATTCCGACCGCCGGGCGATTTCAATCGAAGAGAAACCTCAAAAACCTAAATCCAGTTATGCGGTGACGGGTTTGTATTTTTACGACGATCAAGTAGTCGAGATTGCAAAATCGATTCAGCCCTCACCGAGGGGAGAATTGGAAATCACCGATGTGAATCGAGTTTATCTGCAAAGAGGAAGTCTGGACGTACAAGTGATGGGCAGGGGATATGCTTGGCTTGATACTGGAACGCATGAATCACTTTTGGAAGCGTCCGTTTTTATCGAGACGATTGAAAAACGCCAAGGGCTAAAAGTGGCTTGTCCGGAAGAAATCGCGTTTCGAAAAGGTTTTATCAATGCGAACCAACTGGAAGAACTCATCGCTCCGTTAAGAAAGAACGCCTACGGTCAATATTTAATTAAGATTCTAAACGAGAAGTTTTATTAAACGACTTTAAGGATATCGGTCAAAATAAGACGTTCAAGTGGAGTGGATCCCCTTCCAAAGGGAAAAGATCCTTCTTTTAAAGTCGTTCCTTTCATGAAATATTATAATATTCTAACAATCACATACAATTCCGAAAAATACATTCAAGCCCTGGATCGATCCATGGCGCTACCTCCGAATTGGACTTGGGTGATATGGGACAATCATTCGCAGGATAAAACGGGAAAAATTCTAACAGATATCTCAAAGAAAAATCAGAGGATCGTTCATATACACGATCGAAATCTCGGATTTGCAGGTGGAAATAACGAAGCGAGTAAGATTGCTCCAAAAGCGGATTGGATTCTTCTGATCAACCCTGACGCAAGATTAGATTCCAATTTTTTTAAACAGTGTGAATCCACCCTGAATTCTAAGGGAAACGAATATTCAGTCTTTTCCTTTCTTATGTTGAAAGAAGGGGAAGACGGATTGGTGGACGGAGCAGGGGATGTATATCACGTATCCGGCGCCGCTTGGAGAAGGGGTTATAAACAAAAACTTTCCGAAGAATATTTGAAAGAGTCGGAAATCTTTTCCGCGTGCGGCGGTGCGATGGCCATCCGTTCTGATCTCTGGGAAAAACTCGGAGGTTTCGATTCCGATTTCTTTTGTTATATGGAAGACGTGGATCTTAGCTTTAGAGCGAGGCTCTTAGGAGAAAAAGTTCTTTATACTCCGAATATCAAAGTCTTTCATCACGGATTCGGTTCCACAAAGGAAAGAAGTTCTTTTTCTTTGTATTACGGTTTACGGAACGCATTGATCGTATATTGGAAGAATATGCCTTTGTCACTCGGCATTCGGTTTTTGTTTCATCATTTCCTTTTCTTTTCCGTAAGCATCGTCTTTCATTCTTTCTTTACGAGTCCGAAAATTCTTCTCGTTCCTTTCTCATTTTTACGATCTATTCCCGGCTTGATTTTAAAACGATATCGCTTCCAGAAGAATCCATCTGTTACCAGGAGCGAACTTCTTCGTTGGATGAACCAGGACCTTTTTTCTCCCTTCCGAAAAAAATAAAAGTATGACCAACCCATTTTCTCCGATTGCGGTGATCGTAACTTTTAACCCCGACTTCCTCTCGACTCTCAATCTAATTCAAAACTTAAACGCGAAGAATGTTCCGGTTATCGTGGTCGATAACGGTTCGAAAAATATCGAAGAGATTCGCAGTATAAAACGAAATCCGAATTCTCTTTTGGAGAACCAAAATAACTTAGGACTCGGTTTTGCACTGAACAAAGGAATTGATTTCGCGGAACGGAATTCGTATTCTCACGTTTGGTTGTTCGATCAAGACAGTTATCTTGAAAAAAGTGCGATCGAAGTATTTCTTTCCACGGTAAGGAAAGAGGAAAATCGATCGATTCATGGAAAAAAGATCGGATCTTACGGTCCAAATATTTTTGATACAATCAAAAACCGTAATATATACGGACTTGAAAATTGCAACAAAGAGATCGTAGAGAATTCATTCTTAATCACTTCGGGAAGTTTTTATCCGATCGAAGTTTTGAAAAAAGTCGGAAATGTGAATGAAGATTTTTTTATCGATTATTTGGATTATGAATGGTGTTTTCGAGCCTCTTACGACGGTTATACTCATTGTGTCGTTTGTAACGCGAGGATGAAACATTCGATCGGAAATCGCTCCAAGCAAATTTTGGGATTATTTTCGGTTTCGGTTCATTCTCCTTTTCGTTGGTATTTTTTGTTTCGAAATGGAATTCTTATCTCAAGAATGTCGCATATTCCATTTCGGTTTAAAATAGAGGTGTTTTTCAAAACGGGTCTTCGTTTTTGGATTCTTCCTTTTTTATCCGATTCCATATTGCAGACGTATCGTCATATTCTTTGGGGAATCTTGGACGGAATCACCGGTCGAGAATCTTCATTTTTTAGAAACCTCGTATCGAAGAATTAGAATCTGAATAAGGATCGTATTTTGATTTCAGGACTGACTGTTTCTCTCGTAATTTATAAGCCGAATCTTGATATATTGAAAGTATCTCTGGATTCCCTCTTACAATCGATCCTATATCAGTCAAAAGAAGGATCGGAGAGATTGGAATTTTGTGTCGATCTCATCGACAATTCACCGTTGTATGGAAAGGAAGAAGCGGAATATTTGAAAAGTCTGGGAGAGAGACAAGAACTTAAAAAAACAAAGATTCAATTTCGATATCATCACTTTCCCGAAAATTTGGGTTACGGTGCGGCCAACAATCGTTCCATTCTAAATTCGAAAACTAGATTTCATCTTGTGTTAAATCCCGATATTAAGATGATTCCGGAAACAATCGAGTTGTGTGTTCGTTATCTAAAAGAAAATCCTTCCTGCGATGCGGTAGTGCCGGCAGTTTTTGATTGGGAGAGTTTTGGGCGCGAGGCTGGTTTCGATACTATGCAATTCTTGGTTAAGTCCTATCCGACTGTATTTGTCCTTTTCCTAAGAGCCTTCGCGCCTGCATTTCTCAGAAGAATCTTTCAAAAGAAATTGAATTCTTACGATCTGAGAGAAAAAGACTGGAATTTGACTCAGAGGTCAGTTCCTTTGATGAGCGGTTGTTTTATTTTTGCTAAAACGGAATCACTCCAAAGAATCGGCGGTTTTGACGAATCCTTCTTTTTGTACTTTGAGGACTTCGATTTATCGATGCGTTTAAACAGAAAAGATTATTTTCCGGAGATTAAAATTTACCACAAAGGCGGTAATTCCGCTAAAAAAGGTTTTTTGCATATTCGACTTTTTGTAACTTCTGCGTTCCGCTTTTTTTGGAAGTTCGGTTGGAAATGGGTTTGAAGATTTTAATTTTCCGTTAAGATCGGAAAACCGGATGGATTAGGAAACAGTAATGAAACAGAAATTGATTTCAATTCTTATTATACTTCTTTGTTTGAGCGGTTTGTTCCTCGTTCAGTTATGGTTGGGGGTTCCTTTTTCCGTTTCCTTGATGCTAAGCATATTTACTCTGGCAGGGCTCTTTTGGATACTGGAGCCGATTCCCGGTTACGCGACTTCCATTCTCATTCTATTTTTGGAAATTCTATTCTTCGCAAATCCTATTGGGCTTCCTTTGTTTAAATTTACGGAAGGAAAAAATCCGGCTGTATCCGTTTTTCTTTCCTCTATCGCCGATTCGTCGATCATTCTTTTCTTAGGCGGTTTCGTTTTAGCAAAAGCCTCCGTAAAAACCGGTTTGGATCGTTTTCTTGCGAATCGCGTGATCCGTAAATTCGGGACGAAAAGTCGAAGAGTTCTTCTCGGTTTTATGTTCACTACCGCGTTTATCTCGATGTGGATGAGCAATACGGCGACAACGGCGATGATGATCGCTTTATCTTATCCATTGTTTCAAATTTTACCGGAAAAAGAGCCGTTTCGCAAAGCGCTCTTATTGGGAATTCCCTTTGCGGCCAATATCGGTGGAGTTGGAACTCCGATCGGATCTCCGCCAAATATCATTGCAATGAGTCTCCTGAGACAACAAGGAATTTCGGTTTCTTTCGGAACTTGGATGATGTTTGCGGTACCGTTAGTCGTTCTTTTACTGCTCTTTGCATGGTTTTTATTATTAAAACTTTTCCCTGAAAACGGCTCTTTGGAATTGACGGTGGAGTTTACGGAACCGGAAGGGGGAGCGCAGTCTTATTCGTTTCGAACCACTTCGATCATTTTTTTAGGAACGGTGATCCTTTGGTTTACCGAAAGCCTTCACGGGATTCCGGCGGGAGTGATCGCCTTACTGCCTTTGATTCTTTTTCCTGCCTTTGGGATTTTAAACGAAAAAGACATCAACTCCTTGGAATGGTCCGTTCTTCTTTTGATTGCTGGTGGGATTGCGATCGGTGTGGGACTGCAACAGAGCGGGATGGGTCTTTGGTTTTCCGATATTTTAAAACCGATTACCAAACCCGAATATGCAATCAACGTGTTATTCCTTCTGTGCACGTTAGCGCTCCTTCTGAGCACTTTTATGTCGAACACGGCCGCCACAAATCTTTTGGTTCCGTTTGCATTTCCGCTTTCTATGCTCATTCTTCCCGGTTCACAGGAATATCTTTTGGAAGTCTGTCTTGGGATCGCTCTTTCCGCATCGCTTGCGATGGCTCTTCCCGTGAGCACTCCTCCGAATGCGATCGCCTACGCCGTAGGCGGCTTTGAAATCAGAGATATGATCAAGGCAGGATTGCCCATCGGTCTTTTCGGACTTCTCTTGACTTTGATCGGGTATTTTATTTTTCTCTAATGTATCTATAGTATCTATTTCTTACTTAAATTTTTTCTCACCGATCGCGACGTCCGTCGTGTTCTTCTTTACCCGCTTTTTCGACTCTTCTGATTTTCATTTCAAATTAAAAATTCGGCATGTTTGAAAAAAGTGGTTGAAGGGAATCCATATTTACGGCACCATAAATATGTGAAAACAACCTTAGAAATTCCGGACACTCTCTACAAACAAGCCAAGATAAAAGCGGCCGAGCGAGGCGTTTCGATGCGCGTTCTCATTATTACGGCTTTGGAGCATAATCTAAAGATGGAAGAAGAATATGCAAAGATCAAAGCGTCTGAAAAGTTCGGATCCAATCGATACGGTTGGCCTGTGCTTCCCAAACAAAAGGGAATCAAGGTCACGAACGAATTGATCAATCAACTCAGAGAGGAAGAAGGTTAGAATGGCTTATCTTCTGGATGTGAATGTTTTGATCGCACTGAGCGACGCAAACCATACGTTTCATCAGGCCGCCTGGGATTGGTTTGATCAAAAGTCTCGAAGGGGTTGGGCGACTTGTCCTATTACGCAGAACGCACTCGTACGAATTCTGAGTAACACTTCTTATCCGGGAAGTCCGGGCGGCGTGGAAGTCATAACCGAGATTCTACATTCGCTCCTAAAAGTAAAAGGCCATCGTTTTGTTCCGGATGATATTTCCCTCAATTCTCCCTCACTGTTTTTAAAATTCGGATTCGTAAAGTCCAAACAACTCACGGATGTGTATCTCCTTGCATTGAGCGTTCATCATAATCTCAAGTTCGCGACTTTCGATTCTAAAATTCCCGTCCGATCCGTGGAGAGCGGCAAGGAACACCTGGAACTCATTGTCGCTTAACATTCTATGGAAGAATTCTTAAAAGATCTTCCTATTCTTCCTTTCAAAAGTAGAAAAGAATGGGATCAGTGGTTGAAGAAAAATCACAAGAAGGGAATTGCGATTTGGATCAAGTTCGCCAAAAAAGATTCCAATGTCCTTTCCTTGACCTACGCGGAAGCGTTAGACGTTGCCCTTTGTTACGGATGGATCGATAGCCAAAAACAAAAATACGATGATTTTTTCTGGTTACAAAAATTCAGTGTTCGAGGTCCGAAAAGTATTTGGTCCAAAATCAATCGAGAAAAGGCGAACACCTTGATCGCCGATGGTAAAATGAAACCTTCCGGCCTCGAAGCGGTCGAGTCGGCTAAAAAGGACGGTCGTTGGGACGCGGCGTATGATTCTCAGAGTAAGGTCGAAATTCCGAGAGATTTTGCAAACCTCCTGAAATTACGTCCGAAAGCCAAAAAGTTTTTTGAGAGTTTGGATTCCGCGAATCGATACGCGATCTTGTTTCGACTTCATCATACAAAAAACGAAGAGTTGAGAAAGAGAAAGTTGAATCAATTTATCGAGATGTTAGAGAAAAAAGAGACGATTCATACGAAGAGAATCAAATAATTTCATACTTTTGTGCGAAATGTAGTCCGGATCGAATATTATAAATATGGAATGGAAAGCCGTGTTGCAAAGCCTGTTCCTCCATGCAGATTTTTGGAAATGCGCCAAAGTAAACTTTCCAATTCTTTTCCTTGAAAGTGACAAACTTTCTGTGATCGTTGGAAGACCTCGATCGGACTGGAAGAAACAAATATTAAAATTCAAATCCATACTTTTGATAGAAAGACAAATTGAATTTTAGGATAGGGGATGATCGTTCTTCAATCCACGGTCTCAAAAAAACGAATCGAGCTGGGATCCTTTAACGAATGTTTCGGAATCATCAAAAATAAATTCCAACGCGGAATTTGTTTTTCGATCGAGCGCGTAGATAGAGGAAATCTTTTTGTAAGGAAGTTCCTTTGCGGGTTCTTTGCGTTCTTTAAGATCGTAAAAAAGATCTTTCCAAACTCGAGCGAAGAGAATAATGTACATTTAGTGTCTTATTTCATTCTTAAAATTCGAAAACTAATTTTTCTGAGTATTCCAATTCTTTTCTTCTCCTGTCTTCTTCCGGAAACAATGGATTCCATCTCAAAAGAAGAAACTCCGGAATCTCCTTCCGCGCTCGCAATTCTCCAAGACAAACTCGATTCCGTCCTACACCCCGAGCACAATCGTGATCCGGAACTTCTCAAGGTTCTCGCGGGAGGGGACGTTATGTTCAATTGGGGAATTCGAGATACGATCAACAAACACGGGGAGATCGCTCCGGTGGAAGGTTTGAAGACGCTTTTCGGAGAAGCCGATTTTAGAATGGTGAATCTTGAAACTCCGGTCGTCGCTTCCAAGACGGAAGAATCAAAGAAGGCCTATATTTTTACCGCGCACGAGAAGGACATGGATTCTCTGAAATTTTTGGAAGTCGATCTCGTGTTTCTGGGAAACAATCATTCCTTTGATCACGGCCCGAAAGGAATGGCGGAGACTTTGGATATATTAAAGAAAAATCATATTCTAAACGTCGGCGCCGGGCAAAAAATTCCTGAAGTTTTCGGTCCCTTGAATCTGAGCCTAAAAGGAAACGATTTAAGAATTCATTCCGTAACCGCAATCGCGGAACCGGCTCACTACGCGACGGCAACCAAAGCGGGTGTGGCGCCGTTTTCCCTTCCTTCCCTACAGGCTTCTTTTTTTGAAAGAAGGGGTGGAGGAAGACAGGGCGTGGGAGCTCCACCGGTCCGAATCGTCTCTCTCCACTGGGGAGTGGAATATTCTCCCTTTCCGACCGTCGATCAGAGAAAGATCGCTCATGCCCTGATCGATTCAGGGGTCAAGGTTGTGATCGGCCATCATCCTCATATCCCTCAGGGAATTGAACTCTATCGAGGAGGGGTGATTCTCTATTCTCTTGGAAACCTGATTTTCGGAAGTAGGAACTCCTATTTGAACCACAATCTGATCGCGATTCTTCATATCCGGAAGAATGCTTTAGAAATGGTCGAACTCGTTCCGATCTTCGGGAAATTTCAAAAAGAAGATCATAAAATTCGTCCCGTAAAAGGGAAGGAAGCCAAAGAATTTCTCCAAGAAATCGCAGTCCTTTCCAGCGAACTCGGGACGGAACTCCGCGTGGAAGAAGAAAGAGCATTTCTGGACCTCCGGTTGAATTCTACCTTGACCCCGGGCTCTAAACGCAAAAAATAGGTACAATTATAGGTTCTTCTGCTCGTCGCGTTCCGCAGGCGGGCTTTAACCATAGGGGAAACAATTGAGAAACTACGAACTCACCACCATCACACGTGTGAGCTCTCGGGAAGTTGCAAAAACTGAGGTTCAAGAAACCTTAGGTAAGCATTCCGTTAGCATCACTTCCGACGAAGATTGGGGCCAAAGAAAACTCTGGCATCCGATCAAACACGAAGAGCAGGGCATCTTCCATCACTACAAGTGTACCGCTTCCCCGGAAGCGATCGCAAAAGTGGAAAAGGATTTTCTAATCAACCAGAACATTCTTCGTTCCATGGTTGTCCGTCTCAATGGCTAATGATATCAACAGAGTGACTCTGGTCGGCCGCCTAACGCGGGACCCTGAGTTCAAATCGATCAACGGGACTTCTCTCGTAAACTTCTCCTTGGCCAATGGCCGGACCTATGTGTCTAACGGTGAGAAGAGAGAAGAGTCTCATTTTTTCGATTGTGAAGTCTGGGGAAAACCGGCTGATATCATTCAACAGTATTGCAAAAAAGGCAAACAAATAGCGATTGAAGGACGACTGAAGCAGGACACTTGGGAAACTCCCGAAGGAAAGAAAGCGTCTCGGATTCGAATCGTAGTGGAGAATTTTCAACTCCTCGGTTCGAGAGACGATTCTTCTTCCTCTCCGAGGGAATCCTCTTCTTCCGGAGGAAATTCTTATCCATCCTCTCCGGAATACTACAGCCCTGCACCGGATGGTGACGACGACATACCGTTTTAATGAGGAACACTTATGAGTGAGAATGAAGTAAAAGAAGAACGATCTGAAAGATCGGAACAAGGCGAATCTTCCGGCGAAATGGAAGGAAAGCCACAGAGAAAACAGAATAAATACAAGAAGAAGGTTTGCCGTTTTACTGCGGATCCGGAACTTGCAAAACAAATCAATTATAAGAATATCGAACTCTTAGAAAGATTTATCACGAACCGTGGTAAAATCATTCCGAGAAGAATCACAGGAACCAGCGCTCGTTACCAAAGAGTTCTCGCGCGTGAAATCCGCAAAGCAAGAAGCATCGGTCTTCTTCCTTACAAGGTTAACTGAGGTAGCAACATGAGAGTGATCTTACAAAAAGACGTTATCAATCTCGGGGACGCAGGCGACCTGAAAGAAGTTGCGGACGGTTACGCAAGAAATTTCCTTTTCCCGAAAAAACTCGCGGTTCGCGCGAACGAAGGAAACACAAAAGCGGCTCTTCACCAAAAGAAACTGGGCGAGCTCAAACGTGAAAAACGCAAAAAAGCGATGGAAGGTTTTTCCTCTAACTTAGTCGGAAAAGAATACGAAATCGTAGTCAAAACCGGCGGTGGAGACAAACTCTTCGGAGCGGTGACTCCTATGGACGTAGCTTCCATTTTGAAAAAAGATGGAATCGAACTCGATAAGAGAAAAATCGAGATCGCGGAGCCCATTCGCAGTCTGGGATCTTACAAGATCAAAATCCGCCTTGCAGAAGGAATCCAGCCTGTCATTACGCTTCACGTAAAAAAAGAAGAAGAGTAATCCTTCTTTAAAAGGGACGATGCAGTCCGACTCTTTATACGAACCGGAATCCGAAAGAGCCTTCTTAGGATTCCTTCTTCTCAAAGGAGCGGACAACCTCATCGATGTTCCCGTTGCTCCGGAAGACTTTTATGTGGATCTCCACAGACGAGTCTACCGGGCGATTACGGATCTCGTGGATAAACGAATCACGATCGATCCGGTTTCAGTCCTCAACTTCCTCAAAGAAAATTCACTTCTCAAAGACGAAGAAAAAGAATTCAATTATATCTATTCCCTCTATCGGGATACGGTCGTTACACAACCGCTTCCATACTACGCGACTCGGATCAAACGATTTTCGGAACGGAGAATGTATGCGAAGATTCTCCAGGATTCTCTCGAACTCATTCGAAAAGAGCCCGGAGACAACGAATCCGTTTTCAACACGGTCGAAAAAAACCTCACCGAAATTTCCAGAAGTATAGACGCAAAAGGACTGTTGCCCGTTTCCACGGACAAGGTCGCTCTTTCCGATTATATCATGGAGATCATGAAGAATCGGGGACAGATCACCGGTCTTCGAACCAACTTTACAAAATTAGACGAGGCTACCTCCGGTCTCAAAGAGCACGAGCTCATGATTCTCGCGGCTCGTCCCGGTAACGGTAAAACCACGTTCGCTTTGAACATCGCGTCTAACGTGGCTCTCGTTTACAATCAACCCGTGGTCATCTTCTCTTTGGAGATGAGCCGGATCGAACTCCTTCTCAAAATGGTCTGCGCAGATTCTCAAGTGGAATCCATGAAGCTCAAAAAATCCGAACTCACTCGGGCGGACGCTCCCAAACTTTTAGAATCGATCGTTCGTGTCACCTCGGCGCCGATCTATATCGACGACTCGGGCGGTTTGACCATCGACGACTTTAAGGGTCGAGTGCGGAAACTTCTTACCACCGAAAAGATTGGTCTGATCGTCGTGGATTATCTCCAGCTCATGAGCGATCCCAAAAGTAAGGACGGAGGTCGTCAACAAGAGGTCTCCTCGATTTCTCGTTCCCTCAAACAGATGGCGAAAGAAGCGAGATGTCCGATCATCGCGCTTTCTCAGATGTCTCGGGCTGTGGAGCAGAGATCCAAGGATCAAAAACCGCAACTTTCCGACTTACGGGAATCAGGCGCGATCGAGCAGGATGCCGACATCGTCTCCTTTATCTATCGAGAAGAGAAGGTAAAAGCCGACGACGAGATCACTCCCGAGATGCGAGGAAAAGCGGAGATCATCATCGCAAAGAATCGTTCGGGGCCGATCGGTTCTTTTCATCTTGCCTTCCGGCCCGAGCTCAGCAGATTTGATAATATAGATTAGTTCTTATCTCATTCGATCAATACAACAGGAAATAGAAATCATTGGAACACTGGATTCAGGAAAATTATAAAAAACGCTCTTGGGCGGGAGAATTGAACGAGTCTCTGGAAGGTAAAAAAATCGTTCTTTACGGTTGGTCGTTTCGATTCCGCGATCAGGGCGGTGTGATCTTCATCGATCTTCGGGACAGAACCGGGATCATTCAAGTTGTAGCTCGCAAAGAACTCTTAGGCGACGCCTTCACACTTGCGGAAAAGATTCGTTCCGAATACGTGATCGCCGTGGAAGGAACTCTCAAAAAAAGGGACGCAGAATCCATCAATCCAAGAATGCCGACCGGAACCATCGAAGTTGTTCTCGATAAATTATCGATTTTGAATACGGCAAAAACTCCTCCATTCTCCTTGGATGAATTTGACGATATCTCGGAGGAACTCAGACTCAAATACAGATATCTGGATTTCAGAAGGGAAGAATTGAAGAATCGAATGCTCAAACGTCACGAGTTCGTATTCGCAATTCGTAATTATCTCAACAAACGTAGGTTTGTCGAAATCGAAACTCCGATCCTGAACAAATCCACTCCGGAAGGAGCGAGGGACTTTTTGGTTCCTTCCCGTCTCAACCCGAATCAGTTTTACGCGCTTCCTCAGTCTCCTCAGATCTTCAAACAGATCCTGATGGTCGGCGGAATGGAACGTTACTTTCAGATCGTAAAATGTTTTCGAGACGAGGACTTGCGCGCCGATAGACAACCCGAGTTCACTCAGCTCGACATGGAATTCTCCTTCGTGAGTCAGGAAGAAATTCTCGCGGAGATGGAAGGTCTGATCGCGAACGTTTATAAAGAAGTTTTTAATATTCAGCTTTCGACTCCTTTCCCAAGAATGACCTACAAAACAGCGATGGAAGAATACGGATCCGATAAGCCGGATCTTCGTTTTGGTATGAAGCTCGTAAACGTTTCCGAGATCGTAAAGGACTGCGACTTCAACGTATTCTCCGGAGCCGTAAAAGGAGGAGGTACCGTAAAGGTCGTTTGTGTTCCGGGTGGTTCTACGATCTCCAGAAAAGAAATCGAAGACTACACCGCGTGGTTGAACCGCGATTACAAAGCCAAGGGCCTCGCGTATATGAAACACGGCGCGGAAGGTTTGGAGTCTACGATCACAAAACGTTTTAAAAAAGAAGAATTGGATGCGATTTCCAAAGCCTGCGGTTCGAAAGAAGGGGACATGCTTTTTTTCGGAGCCGACGAATCCGATATCGTCAATCATTCGTTAGGCGCTCTTCGTTTGAAACTTTCCGAAAGATTTGAAACCCCGAAAGAAGGGGATATCAATATCACTTGGATCGTGGATTTTCCGATGTTCGAATGGAACAAGGACCACAAACGTTGGGACGCATTGCATCACCCGTTTACTTCTCCTTCGGATGAAAGTATTCCCTATTTTGAATCTATGGAAACGCTTCAGAAGAATGCGGGCAACGCGACCGCAAAGGCTTACGACCTCGTGATGAACGGAGTCGAAATCGGGGGAGGTTCGATCCGGATCCATTCTCGAGACGTTCAGAATCAAGTGTTTCGCGTTCTCGGAATCGAAGAGGAAGAGGCGAAGGAAAAATTCGGATTCTTACTCGAAGCCCTCGAATACGGGGCTCCACCTCACGGCGGTTTGGCGTTCGGAATCGATCGTATCATGATGCTTCTTACCGGCGGAAAATCGATCCGGGACGTCATTGCTTTCCCGAAAACACAAAAAGGACTTTGTTTGATGAGCGAATGCCCTTCTCCTGTGGAAGAAAAACAACTCCAGGAATTGAAGATCAAACTGGTTAAGGTATAAATTTATCTCATCGCGCAAAGAACAGTTCAATTTCGAAAACCAAGACTTGTATCGTAAGATCTGCGGGATCAACGACGAGGGAGTCAAGATTCTTGAAAAACAACTCGAGATGGATATCATCCCCAGAGGGAACGGTTTTCAGATCGAAGGAGAATCCGCTAAGGTCGACTTCGCACTCGATTTTTTTAAAAAACTCGAGGCGAACTATCGAGAACGTCCGGACCGGGACTTTACTGATTCATTCGACTTTGCTTATATTCTAAAAGATGCAGGTAAGGAACTCCGCAAAAAAAAGGTATGGGAAACCGATACCGATCGGACCATGCCTTGGAAACCTTCCGAAAAAATTCTCACCACCTATCGCGGAAAACATATCTTCCCGAGAACAAGAAATCAGGAAACTTATTTCCGTTCCTTCCAGGACAATCTGATCACGTTCGCGCTCGGTCCTGCGGGAACCGGGAAAACGTTTTTGTCCGTGGCAACCGCCTGTAGATTCTTACAAGCAGGAACGATTGATAAAATCATTCTCACAAGACCCGCGGTCGAAGCGGGGGAGAATCTCGGATTCTTACCTGGTGATCTCAATCAGAAAGTCGATCCGTATCTTCGTCCCGTCTATGACGCCTTAAACGAATGTATCGGCGCTGAAAAAACGCAAGAATACATTTCTCTTACAAAGATCGAAATCGCTCCCGTCGCTTTTATGCGTGGAAGAACTCTTTCCAATGCGTTTATCATTTTGGACGAGGCGCAGAACTGTACACTCGCTCAGCTCAAGATGATTATGACCCGTTTGGGACGCAATTCTAGAATGTGTATTTCCGGGGATTCGACTCAGATCGACTTGGATCACGGTCGTTCGGGACTCGAAAAAGTGGTGACTTTATTTAAAAACACGGATCAGATTGGAATGGTGTTTTTCGGGAAAGAAGATATTACCAGACACCCGCTCGTGGAAGTAATCGTTCGCAAGTTCGAGGAGTTGTAATCGTATGCCCAGTCCGGGAGAACAAATCGAGTCCGCTATGGCTTGGATTACGGACACCCTAACTCGGGTCCGTCCGATTCTTTTTGTTCGAAGGCTTCAGGTAGTATTAGTGGTCATCACCTTATTGATGGTGACTTGGATGCTCGCGATTCCTTTTTTCGGCCAGGATAAGATGGATCTTTCGCCGGACGGACTTTATTCCGAAGGGAAAACCGCTCCCGAAAAAATCGTTTCCGCGAAAGATATCGTCTATGAAGACGAAGACAAGACCAAAGCCAAAAAACTCACCGCTTATCAATCAGCACCTTTCGTTTTCGATCGAGACTATATCGCGCTTCAGGATTTTATCAACAAAGCCATCCAAGAAGATATGGAGAATTTTCGTTCCTTTAAGCCGAGTGTGGAAGGAAAAGCCTATCCAGAACTTCTAAACGTAATTCCAAGATGGAAGAATCGTTCTAAAGAAGAAATCGAACTTCTTTACAAAACTCCCGGAAAAGGGAAGCTCAAAGATCTTGTACAACAGTATTCTAATTTAGTATTTTCTTCTTTTTGCATATTGAGGGATCTACCTCCTGACTACGCGACATTAAAATCTTCCGGCGCTCGGGTTCGAAATCAAGGGATCAAAGAACAGATCTCGAATTTGGAAGGCGCTTATATCATTCCAAGGTCGTATTTGTATCGGGATCCGGAGACCGTAAATATTCTGACTCGGATGGCACAGGAAAAACTTTCCCGTATGGATCCGGCGGTTCTTCCTGTCGTTCAAAAAATTTCCCTGAGTTATATCTATTCCAATCCTTCTTGTTCGTACAATGCGGAAGAAACTCTTGCTCTCAAAAAATTCGCATCCGATCGTGCGGAACCCGTCAATTCCAGGATTCTCGCGGGAGACGTGATCGTGAAATCCGGTGAGATCATCACTCCGGAAATATTCAAAAAACTGCAAATTGTAAACACGTATGCTACGAGGGCGAATATCGCTTCGATCATTTCGATTCTCCTGATTCAGACGGTTTTTGTCGTGATCATCTATATTTTCCTAAAAAAATACAACCCGAAGCGGCTCAACGACGTTTCAAGTAACGTGATTGTTTTTTCTCTCATCTGGTTTTTGGTTTTAAGTTGTGCGATCGCTTCGAGAATCTTCTTTAACTTCGAGACAAAATACGATACGCTTTTTTATTTCGCGCTTTTTGTTCCAGTCGGAATGGTTTGTCTTATCATCAGTTTTATTTACGATGAACAACTTTCAATCGCGATCGGATTCTATCTTTCCTTCTTTGTTTTTATGGCTTCGCATTACAATCCGACTTCGTTTATGCTCGGATTTGTTTCCTGTATCGTTTCCGCGAGTTACGGAAGAAATCTCAAAAAACGAATCGATTTTATCAAGGCCGGTTTATACATCGCGGGTGTTCAGATCATCATCGCTTCGAGCGGTTATCTTTTCGATTCGAGAAACTACTGGGTTGCGATCCCGAGCGGCTCTTGGCTCAAGGATTTGATCGATTCGAATATCTTTAAGTTATACGTCCTCTGTCTTATCAATGGATTCGCCTGTTCTACTGCCGCACAGTTTTTACTTCCGATCTACGAATATCTTTTCAACGTTCCCACTCGATTTAAGCTGATGGAACTCGCGGATACGGGGCATCCGTTATTACAGGACCTTCTTACAAAAGCACCTTCGACCTATACGCACACGTTTATGGTCGCGGCCCTGTCGGAGCGCGCCTGTCAGAACCTTGGACTCGATTGGCTTCTCACGAGAGTTGGGGTTTACTTTCACGATATCGGGAAGATTCCGAACGCCGGATTTTTTGTGGAGAATCAGCATTTGATTCCCAAAAAAGAGAACATCGATAAAAACAATCCGGCCCTCGCGGCTAAGATCGTCATTGATCACGTGTTAGACGGGATCGAAATGGCGAAGAAGGCGAGGCTTCCGAGAGAGGTGATCGACTTTATTCCGGAGCATCACGGAACTTCTACGATGGCTTTTTTTTATCACAAAGCCCTTTCGGAACTTTCCCCAACTCAAAAGAAAAAACTCAGGAAAGAGGATTTTCAATATCCGGGCCCGAAACCGCAGAGAAAGGAAACCGCGATTGTGATGATCGCTGACTCTTTGGAAGCCGCGTCGCGTTCCTTGGAGGAGATCAATCCGGAATCCTTGGATAACTTGATCACAAAGATCATCGGCATTAAACTTTCGGAAAATCAGTTGGACGAATGCGGATTGACTCTGGGCGATCTTGAAGTCATCAAGTCGTCCTTTAAAGAGGTCTTGTTATCCAGTCTTCATTCCAGACCGAAGTATCCGAGTATGGAAGCAACAAAAGCTTTGGAAAAGAAGAATCCTTTGAACGCATCGACGAACGGTCATAAAAACTCTAAGACCGTAACACCGGGGAAAGGAAACTGATCGCGGACAACGTCTCCATCTCGAACGATTACGGAATTATTCCTTGGTGGAATGAAGAAGAGGTCTTTCGGAATTGTAAGATCCTATTTCGAAAAGAGCTTGGAGATTCTTCCTGCGAACTGAGTCTTTTGCTCCTAAGAGATTCCGATATGAAAGAGATCAATCTTCTTAGAAGAGGAAAGGACAAAACCACGGACGTTCTTTCCTTTCCCTTGGAATTTGATGTTTCTCCTTTGAGTGCAATTCTCCAACGAAGAGGAGGGAAACCACATTCTACCTTACCTCCGATCGCGTTAGGCGAAATTGTAATCTCTGTAGATACTCTCAAAAGACAAGCAATCGAAATCGGACATACGGAAAAGGACGAATTCTATAGACTTCTCGTTCATGGATTTTTACATCTCCTAGGATACGATCACGAAAGAGGAGAGGCTGAAGAAAGGATCATGAAGGAAAAGGAAGACGAATGTCTGGAAATTCTCCAGGATCTCTGAGAAAGATGCGAGGGATCGTTTTGGAATCCAGGGAGATTCCAGGAGGAGACGCGGTCATTCGTTTGTTACCGGAAGAAGGGATTGTGGAAAATTTTCGAGTGCGGGGAATTCGAAAAAGCAAGACTAGACCGATCGCTTCCGTGGAACCCGGTTCGTTGACAAGTGTGGATTATTACAATGCAAGAAATCAGCAAGAGATACATAACGTAAAAGAGATTGCGCTTTTGAATCGTTTCGACCGTGCGAAAGCCGGTTATCTTGGGATGGTTCTCGTTTCCTATCTCGTAGAACTTGCTTCCTCTTTCACTCCGGACGGCGCGGAACATCCCGGTGAATTTCGTCTTCTTTCCGGCGCACTGGAAGAATTGGAGGAGAACGGACCTTCGATTTTGATTCTTCCTTTCGTAAAACTTCGCCTTCTTGTTTCCGGAGGTTTTCTTTCTAAAGAACTTCTCTGTCATTCCTGCGGAACGCCTTTGAAGGAGATGACTTCGGTGACTCTTCAGACTTCTCCACTCGAGCTTGTGTGCGGGAATTGTCTTCATTCAAACGAAAACGATCTTGGGCTCGTTCAATGGATCCAAACTTTTTTAATGTTGCGCTTTAGAGATCTGAAGGAAAGAAAAATCTCTGTTGAAACAATCTTGGACCTAGACAGAATTTGCAATCGAATGCTCGAGCCGATTCTTCGAAGGAAACTCAAGTCGACCGGCACACTCTACGAAGCTCTGGGAGAGAACCTTGGAAAATTTTCTTAAAACGATTCTGTTCTTATTTTATTTTTGCATCCTTCTGTTTCTTGTAATTTTAGATATCCGCTGGGATCAGAAGACTCCCGTTTCCGTTCCCGTACAAGCTGAAAGGGAAGAAAGGGGGAAACGATCAATACTTGTTTCCGTGCTGGAGATCAAAAAGATGGTATTTCAGGAACTCGAGATCAGCTGGGAAAATTCAAAAAAGAAGAACGTTTTTTACGAAAGGAAATGATTGTAAAAGATTCTTTTCAAATTATGTTTTAAACGAAAAATGAATGGGGACGAAACCATCGAAACGGCGATTTTTGTCGGAGTTCCGACAATCTATGAAGGAGACTTTTGCTTGCAAAAGGTTGATTTTGTGATAGAGAAAAATTGCCTGTTCTTTCCCACCACCACGCCCCCCACCCAAAAGCGGGTGGGGAAGGTTTTCACGAAAAAGTTGTCGTTTCTCCGACGGGCGGAGCCTTTCACAGGGATCAAAGATTCGAACAGGATCCAAGTCGTCGAGGATTCCTTTTTCATAGAACCAAACGATAAAAACTTTCCTTTCCAATGGATTTCCCCGAGCGCTTTTCGCTTTTTCATTTCGTTCCCAAAAAAAATCACCTCAGATATAATTACCTTCTTACAATTTACGGATCGCTCTCACAATGAAAGAAAATGAAACTCTCAAACAAATCGTTCTAACTGCCCTTGAAAAAGCGGTCAAAGAAATTACGTCCTCTTTTACAGATCTTGATCACAACGCTTTAAAAATCAAAATCGAATATTCTAGAGACGAAAAATTCGGTGATTACTCCACCTCCTTTGCATTAGAAAATTCTAAATTACTCAAGAAGAATCCGGTTCAGGTTTCACAAGATCTTGTTTCCGCTCTGAAAAGAAGAACAGACCTTTTCGAAGTGGTCGACTTTACTCCTCCCGGATTCGTCAATTTTAGAATTCTTCCTTCTTTTCTTCTGAAATTTATCGAATCTTCCATTCTTTCCGGCGCCTTTTATCCTCAGGTTAACAATCCTCTTAAAATCAATTTGGAATTCGTATCCGCTAATCCGACTGGACCGCTGAACATCGTTTCGGCGAGAGCGGCGGCGATGGGGGATGCGATGGCCTCTCTTTTGAAGGCGATCGGACACAAGGTCGATAAAGAATTCTATATCAACGACTACGGGAACCAGGTTTTTTTACTCGGTGTTTCGACTCTTGTCCGGATTCGAGAATTCAAAGGAGAATCTTCTTCGATACAAGAAGCGGAAGATTCTACTCCGATCGAAGTTCTTTTGGAAAAAAACGTATTACCATCCGAAGGATATCGAGGAGAATACATTAAAGAAATTGCAAGTTCTTTAATGAAGGATGCAATAAAATCCATTCGTATCGAATCCTTACTCAAAGAAAAAAAATATAGGGAACTCGCGGAACTTTGTTCCGGCTGGACCGTGGAAAACAATCTCGTCTGGCAAAGAAAGGATTTGGACGCATTCGGAGTGGAATTTGACAATTACTTTAGCGAAAAAACGCTCCACGAGGCGAACAAAGTTTTAGCGGTTATGAAAGATCTGGAGAGCTCCGGAAAAATATTTCAGGAAGACGGAAAGAAAGTTTTTCGTTCTTCGGAATACGGAGACGATAAAGATCGTGTTGTGGTCAGAGACGACGGCAGACCGACTTACTTATTGGCGGACATCGCCTATCATAAAAATAAGATCGAGAGAGGATACGATCGTATCATCGATATTTGGGGACCGGATCATCACGGATACATCGCAAGACTTTCCGGTGCGATCCAGTCTTTAGGGTATCCAAAGGAGAATTTCAAGGTCATCATCGCGCAACAGGTCAATCTTCTTGAATCGGGTCAAAAAGTTAAAATGAGTAAGCGCGCAGGTTCGTTTCAGACAATGAGCGACCTCATCGGTTTTCTCGGAAAACACGGAAAGGACGTTGGTCGTTATTTCTTTGTTATGCGTTCTCTCGATGCCCCTCTGGACTTTGATCTGGATCTTGCAAAGGATGAATCGGATAAGAATCCTGTCTTCTATCTTCAATATGCGCACGCAAGAATTTGTTCCATCTTTCGAGAAGTAGGAAACGAAACCTCCGCAGAAGAAGCTTCCAAACTCGAAATGTCCGAGGAGAGAAAACGACTCCTTTTTTGGATCGCAAGATATCCGGAGGAAATATTAGATTCTGCGAATGCGATGGAGCCACATCGTGTCACCAATTATCTCCAGAGTTTTGCAAAAGCATTCACGAGTTTTTATCTCGGAAAAAACAACAGACTAAAAGAGGCGACTCCCGAGGTCCGTTTGGGACTCGCGAGAATCTGTCTTGCCTCCAGAAATGTTCTCTTTCAAGGTCTATCTCTGATCGGAGTTTCCGCTCCCGAAAGAATGGACAAGGAGTCCTAATGTCGGAACCGAAGATCATTGTTCTTTCTACCGGATCGGAGCTTACCTCGGGAAGAAGTCAGGATACGAATTCTTCCTGGATCGCGAACGAACTCTTTGGAATCGGATTTTCGGTTTCTAAGTTCGTGGTTCTCCCGGACGATCCGGTCGTTTTGCAGGAAGAAATCGGAAATCTCGCGAAAGAATCTACAAAGGAAAAACCTGTATTGATGGTCATGACCGGTGGACTCGGTCCAACGGAAGACGATTATACATTAGAAATTGCTTGTAAACTTGCAGGCGTTTCTTCCGTTGAAAGTCAGGTCGCGAGACAAAGGATCGAGGCTTTTTATCGATTGAGAGGAAAAAACTTTGAAGAAGCGATGCAAACTTCGATTCGGCAGATTTCTGTTCCCGAAACCTCGATCATCTTAAACAACAAAGTAGGAATTGCTCCCGGGTTTATTCTGAAACTGGGTGAGAATGCGACCTTGAGTTGTATGCCCGGTGTTCCCGGTGAAATGACGGAGATGTTCCGCGAGGAATTGTCTCCCTGGATTTCAAAGACCTTTTCAGCAAAGGAACTCCACTCAGGTTTTCGTTTTCTCTGGTGGATGAGCGAATCCCTATTTCAAAAAGAATTTATTTCTAAAGAAGAATCGATTACGAACGGCTCCGTTGTCTGGGGAGTTGCGGCGAAACGAGGATATATCCGCGTGAGTTTCCAATCGGGAGATCGAAAACTCGTAGATTCTCTTCTCGAGAAGCTCGATCAAGTCTATGGATCAAAAGCAACTCCGGATATTTTTGAAGAACTGCCGAAAATTCTCACCAAACAAAAAGTTACAGTTGGAACGGCGGAAAGTTGCACCGGAGGTTTGATGGCTAAGACCTTTACGGATCGGGCAGGATCCTCCGGTTACTTTATGGGAGCAGTCGTTTCCTACGATAACAGCGTCAAGGCGGGACTCCTCGGTGTGAAACAAAGCACGTTAGACGAATTCGGAGCCGTGAGCCGAGAAACCGCGAAAGAGATGGCGGAAGGCGCGCTTTTGTCCTTAAAAACGGATTATACGATCAGCGTTACGGGCATTGCGGGTCCGGGCGGTGGAACGCCACAAAAAAAAGTGGGACTTGTCTATTTCGGAATCGGGCAGAAGGACGGAGAGACCGAAATTCATGAACACTATTTTCCATTTCCGAGGACTTCCTTTCGAGAATACGCGGCTCATACGGGATTGTATTTATTATATGACTTACTAAAGAGGAAAGGATGAAACTTCTTCCGATTGCCGGGTTCGGTTTATTTTTTACGTTAATCTTCTTCTATTTATTTGGAAATCCTTATCAGAGTGCGATTGGAATCCAAAAGGTATGGGCTTTCTCAAAGGCGGCTCACGCAGGAATGGCTCCGGATCCACGTTTCTCCTGGAATCCGGAAGAGAGTTTGAACGGTTATAAATATGAGAATTCTTATTATACCATTCAAAGTTCGAACGGAATTGCGTTAGACGACACAAGGAGAATCGAGTATCCTCTCAACACAAAGGGATACTTGGAATATAAAAAGATCGGCGCTGAAGTGAATTTTTATTCTCCCTTGGGAGAGATTCTCTGGACAAAGGAATACAGGAGTTATCCTAGAATTTCTCCTTCCGGAAATCTGATTCTTTTGATTGCAGGCGATCACAATCAGGTCATTCTTTCCGATATAAACGGAAATGAAACCGGGGTAAAAAAGATAGACGGTCGTTTTTTGACGGATTATTCCTTTGCTCCCGATTCTAAAATGAGCGGGGTTCTTTTCTCGGGCGGTGAGTTGTTCGTCTTGGATTCGAAGGGCGGGATTCTTTATAAAAAGGATTTGGGCTCAGAAAAAAGTCCCGTTTTCGCCAAGAGCCTTTCTCTCTCACCGGACGGAAAAAAAACGGCGATTCACCTTCTGAAATCAAATCAGGATCGAATCCTGATTTTGGACGAGAAAGGGAACGAGGATTTCACTTACGAACTGGATTCTATTTATCCGCATAAGGTCTATTTGGCGATTTCGAATACGGGAGAAGTTTTGGTTTCTGTTCCGGATAAAATTTCCTTTTATCACGCGGACGGTAAGAAGGGCTTCGAAGCGAAACGAACTTCTGGAACAGGGGTGTATCAATCCGTTTTTCACAATGGAAGTTGGTTTACTGCGGAGTTGAATTCCGAAATTCTTTTTTTGGATGAAAAAGGAAACATTCTAAAAAAGGATAAGATTAAGTCTTCCGATCTTCCCGGCAGATTTTATCCTTCCGGAAAAGACGGTTCAGTCATTTTGGAAACCGGAAAAGAATTGTTCCTTTATAGAAATTTATAATATTCTTATATTCTGATTTGTTTTGTTTGTTCCGACAAGGCATTTCTTTTTGAAAAACGCTTGCAACGGACTTCAAGTCGGTTTTGAGAAATCATCGCGTGACTTTGACTTCGGCTGTAGACGATTCTTACTTGTTCCGACAAAGCGTTCTTTTTGAAAAACGCTTGCAACGGACTTTAAGTCCGTTTTGAGATATCTTCGGGAAAGGATTCCTTACTTCAAACTTCGTAGATCGAGAGAGATTTATAACTTCTGTTTCCTTGTTTGTCGAGGAGTGCGATGATCTCGGTTCTTTTGTCCTTCTCTATGTTAAAAATCAGCTGATCTGAAATTTCGCGACAGATATAAAGTCCTCTCCCATGGGAATCCGCGAGCCCCGGAGGGAATCCGGTCGCCTCATCCACGGTGATATGACGATCGAGTCTTTTTAAAATTTCTTTCTTATCCAAGGAACCGAAGTGATCCCGAATTACGATGATGAACGTATTGTCCGCGATTCCGTATCCGATTTCAAAGAAGTCGGATTCTGCGAGTTGAATATTTTCCAAGGGAATCACGAGATCCCGGGACGGAAGTTCATATTGATATTTGTAATTTCCTTTGGAATCTCTCGGAGCGCGAATCATCGCGTTCGAAGTAAGCTCTTCTAAGATTTGATTGATCGCGTTCGGCGCTCCTTTTTCCACGAGGAATTTCGCGATTCGATTGCAAAGAAAATTTCTCTGTTCATCCGAATAGATTCTTTTGTAGACGATACTTTCCGGTTGAGGAACGGAAAATTCCCGATCTTCCGCTTCCGATTCTTGAATGATGAAGTCGGAGCCGAAATATTTTTCCACTCCGAAGATGTCTTTGGTAAGAAGTTTGTGAACCATCACCGAGATCAGTTTGATATCGAGGAAAGAATATTTAGGAATGATATTCCAGATTCCGTGTTTGTATGCGAAGTTGATGTAGTCGTTGATATTGTAGGCGGTCATCAACGTATAAAGAACTTTCGGAAATTCGTTTTGAATCGTCTTGATCAAATCGAGTCCGGTCTTTCCGGGCATTCGAATGTCGGTAATAACGAGGTGAATTTCCTCATTCTTAAGAATTTGGACTGCTTCGTCGTAATTCTCCGCGTCAAAGACGCGGTATTTTCCGGTCAGAAGGTCCTTGATCGCTTCTCGAATTGAATGGATATCTTCTACGATTAGGATATTGTGCATCAGGTAGAATACCCGTTATTTTGTGTGAAGGGTAGGGAGACTCGGAAACGGGTTTTTCTTTCGAAGGATCGAACGGACAATTCTCCTCCGTGTTCCCTTACGATTGAATGACAGATCGAAAGTCCGAGTCCGGTTCCGATTCCAGTCTTATTCTTCGTGAAGAACGGAGAAAAGATCTTGTCGATGAGATTGTCTGGGATTCCACCCGCGTTGTCTTCTACGATGATATGGACCATGTTCCTGGTCTTTCTTACTTCCACGCGGATCTTTCCTTCTCCATAGTCAAAGGCTTGGAGAGAATTCTTAAATAGATTGATAAACAGGCGTTCCATCTTTACCGGATTGAACTGAAACGTGGTTCCAGGTTCGCAGAGAATTTCCCAGGTAATATTTTTAGAGAGGACCGGATAGACCCAGACCACGTTTTCCTTCGCCTTTTGTATGGTCTCGTAGATGTCGGCTGTCGTGGTTACGAGTTTATCCGGTTTGGCAAAGCTGATGATGTCAGAGACAATCATCGCGGCCCGCGTTAGATCCTCTTTCATCATATCCAGACGTTTTTTAAAAAAGTCGGGATCGATCGAAGTGAGGTTGTTCAAAAGACTCTGCAGGGTTAAACTCATTCCCGTGAGTGGGTTGTTGAGTTCGTGTGCGACCCCGGAAATAAAAATTCCTAAGGAAGCAAGATTTCGAATTCTAAGATTCTCCTCTTCCTTCTCTTTGATTCTTGTAATATTACTTACCTTTTCCAAAACGGAACCGATGACTCCGTCCTTTTCAATCGGATAAAAATCCAAATACAAGGTCTCTTTTTGTCCTCTTACGGAATGAAAGATCTCTCGGTTGACATCCGTTTTCGGATACTCAAAGTGTTGATTGAAGTTTTCTTCACCCGGCTTCATATCCTTCATGGGACAATACGGACAAACTTCGTTTCGATTGTAGAGGACTTCGTAACATTTCTTCCCTATAATGGAGGAAAACGACGGTTGACCGGAAAATTCGAGCGTGGATCGATTGACCCTCCGGATCCGAAAACCCGGCTCGATCAATACCAATGGCTCGGTAATCCCATCCAGAATGGACTGAAGTTCACCGGCTCTTTCTAAGAGATTTTCCTGCAACGAGGACATGAAGATTCAATATTGTAGAGAATCTTTAAAAGTTTGCAGTAACTTTTTTTTATTTTTTGCAGATTCTTGGTTTTGCATTTCTTGTAATCGCAAGACTTGCACGAGAAAATCTTCCAAAAGTTTTAGGTAGAATTCTTGTTTAAACGCGGATCGTTCCCGATTGATTCCTTCGTCTGGAAGAAATTGAATCGGGTAGCGCATCTCTTTTCCGTTCCGATTCGATTCCACAAGAATATCGTCCACGTTTTGATCCAGAGGAGTTTCGTCGATCAGACGGATGATCGTCGTGTCCGATCCGTCCGCGTTCTCCGCTCTTACTTCCGTTATGACCCGAGAAAGAGTCGTCCCCGTAAATTCTAGAAGAATCGATTTGCTTTCCGCTCTTTCGATCCCATTTTTTCCTTCGGAGATGGAATGTTTTGTGACCTTGATTCCCTTACGATTCGGAAAATTTCCTAGGAAAGAAATGTATGTTCCGTTCGGAACAGAGTCGATTCTTTCCAATTTGATGAGTTCTCTCGCGACTCCGAGGTCTTCGTAGATTCTTAAAATTCTTCGATTGAGAATCGCCGCAGTTCCTGAAGAAGCTCTGTGATCGTCCGATTCTTTTCCCTCTCCAAAAATAGAAATTGTTCCAATGAAAAAAGAAAGGAAAAGGAAAGCGAAGATTCGAGAGGGAAGAATTCGGATCAGAGAAGAAAGAACTTTCGGAAAAGATTCTTCTCTGACTTGATTCCCTTTGAAATTAAGGAGTGGTTGCCGGAACCGCAGGAGCCGCGTTCGGAGTTGGAGTCGTAGTAGGTGCGGTATTTTCACTTTTGGTCTCCTCGGGAGGTGCGGTCAGAGTCGGCGCCGTTTCAGGCATCAGCTTATCTTCTTTCTTCGCAAAGAGAAAGGAAAGAAAAAGAGAAAGAATGATAAATAGAATCGCCGTCACTCGGGTTGCTTTGGTAAGAACGTCCGCAGTGGAGGAACCGAAAACGGATTGGCTGGAGCCTCCGCCTAACAATCCTCCGCCCTTGCCGGTTTGAATCATGACGAGTAAAACCAGAAAGAGAGAAACAACAACGAATAATGTAAGAATGACTCCGTTTAACATATCAGTTCCTGAAAAAAAATTGAATCCTTTGCCAGTTTATGAAGCCGCAGAAGAGTGACAATTAAAATACTCTTCTCTGCGCGCTTCTCGATACGGTTTCAGTCGGTTTTAGAAAAGCCCCGCATAAGAATCGATTTTCTGACTGGCCCCACCCACGAGTCCTCCATCGATATCTTTTTCTTTGAGGAGGGCTGTGATATTGTCCGGTTTTACCGAACCTCCGTAAAGAATGGAAAGGGATTCCGCAACGCCGGAGGCTCCCACAAAAAGTCCCGCGACCTCTTTTCGGATGAAGGCGTGTACTTCCTGCGCTTGAGCGGGAGTGGCTACTTTTCCGGTTCCAATCGCCCATACCGGTTCGTACGCAAGAATCAGATTTGAGAAAGAATTGCTCTCGATTCCTTTGAGTCCTTCTTTCACTTGGGAAGCGATCACTTCAAAGGTCTTTCCCGATTCTCTTTCTGCCAAGGTTTCCCCGACGCAGTAGAGGGCTGTGAATCCGTTCTTTAGAAGGTAGTGGATCTTTTCGTTACAGAAGGAACTGGATTCACCTAAGAATTGTCTTCTTTCGGAATGTCCGATCATCACGACCTTCACGCCGATTTCACGGAGTTGTTCCGGTGAAGTTTCTCCCGTAAATGCCGCGAGTCCGGAAGGATAGGCGTTCTGAGCTCCGACAACGACTCCGGTTCCTTCTAGGATTCTTGCCACGCTCGCTAAGTGAAGGGTAGAAGGGAATACCATCGGGATCCTATCCTTTGCGACGCTTGGAATTTTCTCCTTAATCGATTGTGCCAAGGAGATGGCTTCCTTTTCGGAAAGATTCATTTTCCAATTTCCGGCGATCACTGTCTTGCGCATGGTTTCCTCATTGATGATGATTTCGTGATAGATGGGAAGAGTTTGTAGGAAAGCCTGTCGGCTTCAAGGACTTTTTGGGAAGGGTTGCGAGAACGCTTCCTTCTGTAGGAGCGATAGAACTCTGGCCGAAGTCGTTTCTTAATTCTTAGTGAAAACTCTGGATTGAGAAAATGAGCTATGGGATGTAGAAATATCCGTCGTACTCGTAATTTCATACGTTGCCGGATTGGTAGGAAGAGCCGGAACATCCAAGAGTGTGTAGAGCGTTTCTAAAAACCAATATTCTTTGCTTTGCGCCTTACGGGTGACAATCGATGCTCCATTTGCGTGCTCGCATAGGACAGAAAATAGGCCATCCAGATTGATTCCGGAATTACGGTAAGATAACTCATGCTTTAGATAGGTAAGATCATTTGCTTTAGCGACGTCCTGCAATGATTCCGGCATTCTTTGAACCGCGGTAATGGCGCAGTTATTTTTTCCGGCGACTATCGTGCAGGTTTCGGCGATCGCAGTTTCGGAGCCTTTGCTTCCTGAAAAATTTGTGCGGAATTTCCAGGTTACCGAACGAATTTGAACGTTATCCGAGACTTTGGTGAAACCCGACGCGGTTGCAGAATAAGGAAAAACTTCCGCTAAATCGGCCGCTTCCGTCGATTCAAATCTCGCGGTTCTAGAGTTTAACAACAGAAAGTTTCCTGCAATGGAGTTCCCTCTTCGAGTGACACTGATTGTGCCCTGACGGACATCTTCCGTAAATTGAACTTCGAGAATCAATTTCGTTGTGGGTAGAATTCTGCGGATCTGTACGTTTCCGTTGTTCATAGGATCATGAGAATTGGAGTATACTCCCGCGTTAAACGCTTTCGTTCCCAGGTCGTTCCAGTCTAAGGAATATGTGGCCTCGTTTGCAGGAGAAATGGATGCGATTTCGGCGGGAAGAAGCACTTCCTCATTGTTGGAATTCATCGCCAAAGCGCCGATCGCTAATAACTCGTTTCCATTTTCGGTTTTTTGGGAATTACAATTTAAGGTAAAGACCCCAAGATAAAAGAAAAAGATAGAGATAATCAGTCTATTTATCATAGAAAGAATTTTCTCCGCGTTTCAAAACGTAAACCTATAGTTTTCATAAATTTGTTCCGTACGAATGGAACTTTTCGCATCTGTCATAAAATTCCTAAAATAAAAAGTAGAAAATTAAAATTTAGAATTCGGCAAATCTTTTATTCCGAAATATAAGTTGTTTGTTCCGGATCGTTTTCTATCGACCTCTGTTCCTAAAAATATTAGAATTCTTGAATGAATCAACTTTTTGGAAAGAGGAATGTACAATGTTTAGGAAAAGGACAGGATTGATTGTACGCGATTGATTTTATATATCTCGTTCTACGACGTTACCTGAGCCTTTTTTTAGATTCTTTTTGTAAAACGAAAGGTGATAAAAAAAGCCGGAACTGAAAGACTCCGGCTTTTTGCGTCGAGGATCGAAAAAAAACCGAACGGTTTAGATTCGGCTTTTTAGTAGGGTAGAAGGAAATACCATCGGGATTCTTTCCTTTGCGACGCTTGGAATTTTCTCCTGAATCGATTGTGCCAAGGAGATGGCTTCCTTTTCGGAAAGATTCCTTTTTCAATTTCCGGCGATCACCGTCTTGTGCACGGGTTCCTCATTGAGAATGATTTCGTGATCGATGGGAAGGAATAGTTTATGGAAAAGCCTGTCGGCTTCTGTGACTGTATGGGAAGGGAAAAACCTAAATTCTTCGGAATTCTGATTACGTTTTTATGTCGAAAAGATCCGTTGACGTTTCCATCTTTGCATCACATCTTTAAGGGAAAGAACGGATCTTGCTTTGAAATAGCGTCGATTCTTCTGAGAAAAATGAATTCGCTTTTGAACCTGTGCCAAAACTTAGGATGTGGGAACTATAACATACATAGAAACAATGAAGGCAGTCAAAAAAAGTGAATTAGACTCCATTTTGTGGGATCTCATACTTTCTTATTAGAATTTTCTAAAGGAAGATCCTTATGACCTTAGAGATTTTAAGACAGGATCTTTATTTAAAGACCGTGAATTGGGTAAAACCCTCGTCATCTGGGTCCAAGGTATAGGCAGTAGTGATGCTGTCGACGGTATAGTTGCCCGACGGTGGATTGATTGGAATGTTCGGGAATGTCGCAGTCGATACCAAAGACCAAAATTCTTTTCCTTGCGCTTTTACGGAAATCACGTTTGGGCCTGGACATTCGATTACGAAATATCGATAGCTATGTAAGTTGTTGTTATAGATTTCGTAGTAAGAAAGATCGGAATAAAAATAACCGGAGTAGTCTTGTTTGAAAGCGTCTTGGAGTTCGTCCAACATTTGTTGAATTGCAGTCACGGCACAACGATTCTTTCCGTTGATCATGTTGCAATTCTCCGTGATGGTAGACGCGAATCCTTTGGCTCCGGAAAAATTCGTATGAAACGGCCAAGTGACCGGAACAATTTCAGTTCCGTCGGAAACTCTCGTAAAATTCGACGCCGTTGCCGAATAGGGGAAAAAGGAAGGGAAATCGGCAGGATCATCCGATTCAAATCTTGCGGTTCTTGCATCCGACATCGTAAAATTTCCAGTTACTTGAATTTCCTTTCGAAAAACTTGAATACTTCCGCCGTTTACGTTTTGTGTGAATTTAACTTCAAGGATCAATTTCGTGGTGGGAAGTGTTCTACGTATCTGCATGTTCCCTAATCCATTCACACCGCAGGAATTATCAAACGATTTGAATCCTAAATCCGCCCAGTCAAAGAAATAGGTAGAAGCATTTTTAGGAGAAAGGGAAGCGATCTCTGCAGGTAAAACGATCTCAGGAATTTCGGGAATCGGTTTCTGATTGCCTTCTCTGGCTTTTGGTGGGCTGGTAGGATTGGTCGCCAAAATTCCGATCAAAAAAATCGTTTTGCCCTTATCCGTTTCGCCCGCTCTTTTAGGGTTACAACTGAGGACGAACATCACGAGAACCAAAATTGAAAAATTGTTTCTTATTCGTCGCTGAAGCAATGGAATCACCTCGCTTTCAGTCAACAAAAGAAAAGAGATCTTATGATTACAAATTGATCTTTTTGTTTCGATTTTAAATGTGTTTACTCCGACTCTGATTTTAGATCGTCGATCGTGCGCAACGATTTTTAGAATTAAGAGTTAAGTATATTATAAAATATTTAAATATTTTTTAAATACGGTAAACGGAACGGTTTTATTCACTCCGAGATCGATGGTCTCTTTCAGGATCGTCTAACTTTCCACTTTCGGTGATGACTGGAAAGAAGGTAACGTGATTCGGTAGGAAATGCTTCTTTTTCAAAGGGGTGTTGATTTTTCATTTGTGTTCTTCTCTTAATATCGATCCTAGAAGTTCGATATTAAAAGAAAACAGGGGAGCCGTTTTTTTTTAGGGTTCGGTGCCGAAAAGAATTTTCTATTTTTAAGATCCTGCATTGCTTTTTAAGCCTATTCGGATTTATTGTCCCCGAGAATTTTCAAGCTCGGCCTCTTAATTCCTTTTTTGAATTTCGAACCGTTCGAGAAAAAATTCGAAATCGCTTGCTTTGAAGTTCCATTTTGACTATTGGAGAGTAGGTTGGCTCCATCCAAAGGCCTCTGAAAAATATCATATTGCTCTATACTGTTAATAAAGAAGGGATCGGACGCCGCAATCATATCACTTTCCAGAGTAAATTCTCCTATGGGAGGTTTTTCCGGAATGTTGGCAAACGTAACGTTCGTTTCTAAAAGCCAAAATTCGTTCTTAAATTCTTTTTCGCTAAACGCCTTTTCATCGCATTCGATATACCCATATCCGTAATAATTAAAATCGTCGTCGCGAAAACCCAAATGATAATAAAAAAACCAAGCCCCTTCATCCTTCACAAAATCTTGGAATCCGTCACTTCCTTTGATCCTAGATTGCACTGTGCACTCATTTTTTCCGTCTTGCAAGACGCAAGCTTCCGTTGGTTTGAAATCCTTATCCAATGGATCGCTTAAGTTGGTATGAAAATTCCAGGTATAAGGTGGAACTGTGTTCCCGCCTACGGTAAGAAATTCGGAGGCCGTCACGAAATAATCGAGAGTTTTGTGTGTACGAGCTGAATCAAGAGTTTCGAACCTAGCCGTTTTAGGATCTGGGTAGGTAAGTTTTCCCGGAACTTCCGCGCCCAACCATCGTAAGCTTATTTTTCCTCCGGTGACTTTTTCTAAAAATTTCACTTCTATTACTAACTTCGTCGTTGGTAAGATTCTTCTAAGTTTCGTTTCGGGCTGACCTACGATACCCTCGCCGTCATAAAAACAACTACCGCCGAAATCCACAAATCCAGCGTCTTGGAAATCTAAAGAGTAAGTGCTGTCTATATTCGGGCTTACCGATACTATTTCGTTCGGAAGAATCGGATCGGGAGTTTCCAGAGGTTTGTTTTCATTCCCATGGATTTCAGAATTTCCGGAAAGAAAAGGTAATATAACACTCGGTTCTACTTTGCCCTTTGGTTTTTCCAAATTACAAGATATCATTAAAATAACGGTGCAAGCAGAAACGATTCGAAAGGATACGATCATTAAGGAGATTCCTTTTTTTATTGATGAACTCTTTCGGTCGGCTCAATGCCGAGCCCAAAAAAATCACTTTCATTGGTAAAAACAAGTCGTTAGCGCTGATTTTCGTTGAAGGACGCATTTTCATTCCCTTTTTGCAGTCGTTTGTTCCGGATGAAGTTTTGAAAACAGAAATTGAAGAATTATAATTCTTGAATATTATAGTAAGAGGGCATTGAGAAAATAGGTCTGGGTCGGTTTGTAAAAAAATGGATTTTCCTTAAGAACTAAAATATGGGAACCCTAAAGAGAAACAAAACGAATTGGAAGGCTAAGGAATCGTCGGAATTAAAGCGAGCATGAGAATCATAGATTGATTAGAATTTTCTAAAGGATGAGATTCTGTCCCTTTAGGTTTTTCAAGAAGGTTATAGATTTTGTTTTGTGAAGATAGGAAAGCCGGGTTATTTTTTACCCGGCTTGTTGACCTGTTTCGAAGTTTATTCTACTTCTTTTTTCTTGAGAGCCTCGACGCCTGGAAGTTTTCTTCCTTCCATAAATTCGAGAGAAGCGCCGCCACCTGTCGAAATATGTGTGATCTTATCCGCGACTCCGGCCTTGTTGATCGCCGCGATGGAATCGCCGCCGCCGACGACGGTCTTCGCTTTGGACTTCGCGATCGCTTTTGCAATCGCCATCGTTCCGTTCGCGAATTTGTCCATTTCAAAAACTCCCATCGGGCCGTTCCAGAAAATCGTTCCGGCGTTTTTGATGATCTTTTCGTAGTTGGCCACGGTTTTGGAGCCGATGTCCATTCCCATCCAACCTTCTAAGATTCCCATTTTGTCGACGGACTTTGTCTTTGCTTTGTCGCTGAACGAGTCGGCTATGATATGATCCACAGGAAGTTGAAGATCGACTCCGGCTACTCCGGCTTTTTCGATCAACTGAAACGCTTGCACTTCGAATTCTTTTTCCACGAGAGAGTTTCCAACGGGAACCGCTCTGGATTTTAAGAATGTGTAAGCCATTCCTCCTCCGATGAGAAGATGATTCACCTTGTCAAAAAGATTGGTGAGAACTTTGATCTTGGAAGAAACCTTCGATCCTCCGATGATCGCCACAAAAGGGCGAGCCGGTCTGGAAAGAAGTGCGGAAAGTTCCACGATTTCTTTGTGCATTAAAAGTCCCGCGTAAGCAGGAAGAAGATGTGCGATTCCTTCGGTAGAAGCGTGTGCTCTGTGAGCCGCTCCGAAAGCGTCGTTTACATACACATCTGCGAGAGCCGCGAGTTTTTTGGAAAAGCCGGGTTCGTTCTCTTCTTCTTCTTTATGAAATCGTACGTTTTCGATTACGAGGATTTCTCCGTCTTTCAATTCTTTGGACATTTGAACGACGTCGTCTCCAATCACGTTCTTGGAGAACAGGACGTTCGCTTTTACGAGTCCTTTGAAAACTTCCACAACGGGTGCCATGGAGAATTCAGGATTCACTTGGCCTTTGGGTCTTCCTAAGTGACTCGCAATGATGACCCGGGCTCCTTTTTTGAGGAGGAGCTCGATGGTCGGGAGCGTTTTTTCAATTCTGGTTTTGTCGGTGACTTTTCCGTTCTCAATGGGAACGTTGAAGTCCACTCGTAGGAAAACACGTTTTCCCGCGAGGTCGACGTTTTCGAGTCTAGGCAATTCCATGAATTAACCTTTCTTCGCCATAAAGCGGATGAGATCGAGAACTCGGTTCGCGTATCCCATCTCGTTGTCATACCAAGAAACCAATTTGAAGAATCTAGAATTCAATTCGATACAAGCATCCATGTCGAAGATGGAAGAAAGTGTGGAGCTTACAAAGTCGTTGGAAACTACCATATCTTCCGTATAACCGAGAATACCTTTCATCGGACCTTCGGAAGCGGCTTTCATTTTCGCGGAAATTTCTTTCAAAGAAGTTTCTTTTGTGGTTCTTACGGTTAAATCCACGACGGAAACGTCCGGAGTCGGAACTCGGAAGGACATCCCTGTGAGTTTTCCGCTCACTTCCGGAATACAAAGTCCAACTGCTTTTGCCGCGCCTGTAGAAGCGGGAATGATGTTTTGCATCGCTCCTCTTCCTCCACGGAAGTCCTTTTTGGAAGGTCCGTCCACGGTCGGTTGTGTCGCGGTTGTCGCGTGAATCGTGGTCATCAGACCTTCTTCGATTCCGAAGTTGTCAAGAACCACTTTTGTGATCGGAGCGAGACAGTTTGTAGTGCAAGACGCGTTAGACACGATGTGATCGGTCGAAGCGTTGTATTTCTCGTTGTTCACGCCCATGACGAAGGTTGGAATGTCCTTGTCTTTCGCAGGAGCAGAGATCACGACTTTTTTTGCTCCGGCCTTGAGGTGTTTTTCCGCTCCGACTCTGTCCGTAAAAAGTCCGGTGGACTCGATTACGTAGTCGACTTTCAGGTCTTTCCACGGAAGTTTTTCGGGATCCCTTTCCGAAACGCAGAGAATTTTTTTTCCGTCCACGATCAGTTCTTTTTCGGTATGTTCTACGGTTCCTTGAAATCTTCCGTGAGTGGAATCGTATTTGAGTAGGTAGGCCAGGTTATCAGGAGTAACTAAATCATTGATTGCGACAAATTCCAGATTGGGGTCTTTGATTCCTGCGCGGAAAGCGAGTCTTCCGATTCTTCCAAATCCGTTGATGGCTATTCTTGTCATTTTCTTCCCTTTGTTGTTTAGATTTATTCAAGATCTCCCGGTTTCGACGGATGTCGAATGGGAGAATTTTTAAGATTTGATTACAGTATTTTCCCGGAACATTCTCTTGAAAATCCGTTTTTTCCAGAGAAAACGAAGGGAATTTTAAAAATAGGCGTTCAGAATCTCCCGGAGTATCGCTTCCGTAAGAGGCTTCGTTTTAAATTCCGCGAGAATGCCGAATTCGGACGCCTTGGTTCGGTCGTCGGGATTGTCCGAGGTCGTGAGCATCACGACGATGATTTTCCCCTGAAATTCTTCGGGAAGCGTTTTGTATTCTTCCAAAAATTCCCAGCCGTTCATTCCGGGCATATTGATATCCAGAAAGATGAGATCGGGACGAGGGTCGTTCGTAGTCGTCCGATTTCGGAGATATTGGAGTGCGGCTTCTCCGGATTGTTTCGAGATCACTTGATCCGCAAAGTTCCCTTTTCGAATCACGCGTTCGTGGACGAAGTTATCGGCCTGATTGTCGTCGATGAGAAGAATACAGTGAACTTTTGGATTCATACCGTTAGATTGGGAATCGTAAAATGAAAGGTGCTTCCGAGTTTCGGAGTCGATTCGATCCAGATCTTACCGCCGTGTAGTTCCACGATTTTTTTGCAATTGGCAAGACCGATTCCATAACCCTCGTATTCGGATTCGAGATGAAGCCTTTGGAAAATATAAAAAATTCGATCGAAGTGTTTGGAGTCGATTCCGATACCGTTATCTTGAATCGAAAATTGCCAGAGATTTCCATCCTGTTGTGATCGAATCCGAATTTCCGGGGAAACATCCCGATTCTTAAATTTGATCGCGTTCGCGATGAGATTTTGGAGGAGTTGTCTGAATTCCACTTCGTAAACCTTGAGAGAGGGAAGCGAATTGAGGATGATCTTCGTTTCGGTTTGAAGAATCAGACTTTCGAGATCTGCGAGAACTTCTTCGATCAAGACGTTGCAGTCCACGTAGACGAGCTTTCTGTCTCTTCCGATTCTCGAATACGTGAGAAGGGCTTTTACGAGCGCGCTCATTCTTTTTGTGGCCAGATCGATCGTTTTGAGGTGGCCGTGTGCGATGTCGTCTAACGTTTTTACGTAATCTTCCCGTAGAATCTGAATATAATTCGAAACCGTCCGAAGCGGTTCTTGGAGATCGTGAGATGCGAGATAGGCGAACTGTTCGAGTTCCTTGTTCTTTGCTTCGAGTTCGTTTTTACGAATGATCGTCAATTCTTGAATCTTACGTTCTGTGATATCGATGATGGAAGCGAGAACCATCGGGCCTTCATCCGTCTCGATCGGATTGAGTCCGATTTCGACTTGAATTTCTGTGCCGTCCTTTCTCAGAGCGAAAAGATCCCTTCCGGCGCCCATGGAACGAACGGAAGGTTCGGAGAAGAATCGAGCCCTGTGGTCCGGGTGCTCGTTTCGAAAACGATTCGGGAGAAGAATTTCGAGTTTTTGTCCGATCAAATCCTCTCTGTTATATCCGAAGAGTTTTTCGGTTTGATCGTTGACTAAGGAGATTTTTCCTTCTCGGTTCACGAGGATCATCGCATTGGGCGCCGATTCGACGACGAGACGAAATCGTTCTTCCGCTTTTTTACGCTCGGTGATATCGATGATGGACGCAAGAACTAGGGTTCCGTCCGCGGTGGGAACGGGATTGAGTCCGATTTCGATCGGGAATTCGGCTCCATTCTTTTTCAGACCGAAAAGATCCCTTCCGGCTCCCATCGGCCGTACTAGAGGAGAATCAAAAAAAGAATTTCTAAAATCCGGATGACGACTTCTGTAACGGGAAGGAATCAGTTCCTCTACGATTTGTCCAATGAGTTCGGCCTTGAGATAACCGAAAAGTTTTTCCGTTTGTGCGTTGATATATACGATCTTTCCTTCTTTGTTTACGAGAAGAATCGCGTTCGGAGTGGATTCTACCATCAACTGAAATGTAAGTTCGGAGAGTTTCATCTTTGTTGAGATTAGAAAGAGAAATTACGATCGGATTCGTCCCAGAATTCTACATTGAAAGAGAAAGAAAGCAAGACACAAATCAAAATACGGTAAGAATTCTTTCGTAAGGAAGGACAAAAACGGGGAACATAAGAAATTTCCAAAGCGAAATTCGGAATTCGATCGGAAAATATATTCAAAAATTCTACATTAGAATTTAAAGTTTTTGCTCATTCTTTTTTTTCGTTCTTTCTTACAATAAGGAATTTCAAGGGAAGGTCTCGGAAATAGGGTTTCCAATCGGTTCCAAGAGGATGTTTCGAAATTCCGATTCTTAAAAAAAAATCAGAAGAAACGTAGATTTGAAAGGATGAACGATCGGAGGAGAAGGATGTTCTTTGCTATCAAATCGACCTCCTGCATACGAAAAGATTCGATTCCGATCAAAAGACGCGAAGAATTGGAAATAAATTGATTCCAAAAAAAACGAACGTTTATCGAGTCGAAAGAGGCAAAGTCCGCCGAGAAGAAAGTTCGTTTTTTCTTTTGGAATTTTTGATTTAGAAAGCTTTTCCCAGGATATTCTCGATTCGGACCGGTCCGAAATCTCTCGAATCGGAACAAGAATCTCGATTGTCGCAGAGGAGAAAGTAATCCCTGTCTTTGAGAAGGAGGGGCTCCGAATTGTCTCTCGCCGAAAAACTCGAAGGGAAAGGACCGCGTCTGTCTTCGAATTGAAGGGTAAAACCCGAACCGGAACCGAGATTCTCCTCGGGATTGTTGTTTCTAAAGAAGACCTTATTCTTCATTTGCACCGTTTCGCCGGGCTTTCCTGCGATTCTTAAAAAGAGAACCTTGCCATCTTGGGAAGGATGTTTTACGAGAACCAAATCTCCGAGATAGAGATTGGAACGGTCCACAAAACGGGAAAAATAGATTCGAGTTCCGGGAGAATAACCGGGGAGCATGTCTCGGTTTTCCAAAACAAAAGGAAAGAAAAGGAAGAATCGAATGAGGAAAGCGATTGCGGCCCCGATGAGAAGTCCGATCCCCGCTTGTTTGAGGAGGGATTTTATTTTTTCTCTTCTTTCTTTTTCCTGGTTGGAAGAACTGCGGCTCATGCGTGCATTCTTTTCTCGCGAAGAATAGGGTCAAAAGAAAATCTTTTTTTTAGACTTGTTTTGAAGACTCCGGAGGAAAGTTCTGGAAAGGGAAATGAAAGCGAGGGAAGGGCGATGAAATCAAACTATCAGATCTTAGAATACATGGGAAAAAAACCGCAGATCCATGAATCCGTTTTTTTGGCGCCGGGTTCCCAAGTAGTCGGAGACGTTGTGATAGGAAAGAATTCCTCGATTTGGTTTCAGACATTGGTGAGAGGGGATGTAAATTATATTCGGATCGGAGAGAATGTAAACATCCAAGATCTCACCGTGATTCACGTTGCAAGAGACGTTTATCCTGTCGAAATCGGAAATAACGTTTCAATCGGTCATCGGGCGACGATTCACGGATGCAAATTGAAAGACAATTCCTTCGTCGGGATGTGCGCGATATTGATGGACGACGTCGAAGTCGGCGAGTTTGCGTTTATAGGCGCGGGTGCGCTTGTGACTCCGGGAAAGAAAATTCCTCCAGGAGTTTTGGTGATGGGTTCTCCGGGAAAGATCATTCGAGATATAACCGAAAAGGAGAGAGAGATCATCACGAGAACCACGGGGAATTATATAAAATACAAAGAGAACTATCTTCAAGATCCGTTTTATTCTCGAAGCTGAAAAGAAGGGAAAAGAAAAAGGATGAGAACGTTTGAAAAGGAAGACTCCGTAAAAGGGACCCTTGTCGGAACTCCGACGCTCCACCGTGAAATTCGCGCGCCCCACCCTCGTTGGGTGGAGGAGGCGGGCTGGTGGGGAAAAACCGCCGGACATTCCTTTAACACAGGAGACTCATTCTTTCAAGAAGAATTCTTCAGCAAAACCCTTGTCGGAACTCCGACGCTCCACTGTGAAATTCGCGCGCCCCACCCTCGTTGGGTGGAGGAGGCGGGCTGGTGGGAAAAAACCGCCGGACACTCCTTTAACACAGGAAACTCATTCTTTCAAGAAGAATTCTTCCGCAAAACCCTCGTCGGAACTCCGACAAAACCTTCTCCACAAAAAAGGAATCATCTATGAATCCGAAACAACTTCCCGGAGTCTATGTCCGTGGAACGGGCGTTATAGGTTGGCCACTCGCATCTCTCCTTTTGATTCTTCAGGAGAAACTCAAACAATTCCAAGTTTACATCGAACCTTTTCGAATGAAAGAATCTGAAATTCCAGCGATCCTTTCCCTTCTGGAAAAAGGGGCGTTCCTTGTTGAAACACGCGACAACGAAGTTTCAAAATTCTTTCCGGATTTTATAAAAAAAGAGGAAGCTCTGCTTCGTTCTCGGGTTCTCTGCGATTGTTCTCCTCCCGGAGTGGCGGATTCGAGAATCGAAGAATACAATTTATCAGAATATTCTAATATTAGAATGTTTATAGCACAAGGAAGCGAACATAAATTCGGTCCTCAGTTTATGTATCCTGATACGAGGGCATTTTTGGAAAAGAATCTTCCGAAAATGATTCACGTCGCGACTTGCAATACTCATACACTCGCCGGATCACTTCGCTTATTAACGGAAGAATCACCTAAAGAATTGGAATCGATCCTCGAGGAAGCTGATTTTCTCGTCATTCGTCGAGACGCGGACATGGCGAAGGACGATCCTCACGTCACCGGACCTCTTTTGGTAAAGCCCGAGGCGGATTGGGGAACACATCACAGTCGATTGTTAAACGAACTCTATTCTCAGATAGGAATCAAAGTCCCGGTGACTTCTTCTTCCGTAACCATCAACTCTCCGTATATGCACCTCGTTCGTTTTCGTTTTCGATTAAAGAAGAATCTAAAAAGAGAAATTGTCTTAAGAAGACTGCAAAACGATCCTTATCTTTCGACGACCAACTTGGTTTCCACAAACTCGATCTTTTCTTCGGGAAGGGATCGAGGTCTTTATGGAAGAATTTTTTCTCACGCGGTGATTCCTCTTGGCTCCTTGGAAATTTTAGAAAAGGAAATTCGAGGTTACGCCGCAACTCCGGGAGATTCCAACGTCCACATTTCTACGATCTTCGCCGTTTTTCAGACTCTTGGAATCGAATTCGGACCGACTGCAGAATCCTTTCTCCAAAGCATCGTCCTTCAAGAAATCTAAGATTCTTCTTAGAAAAGTAGGAACTCACACGTTTCCACAAAACCGAGGTCGATCAAAAGCCCGTCCTTTTGTAAAAAGAATCCTCTGAAAAGGATTTTTTTACTTGAATCTATTTGTTATATTGAAATAAATGTCTAATATAACAACATCTAAACTCAAAGAACCCTTGGAAGAGGCAGGAAAACAGAAATGAAAGCTAAGAGTATTTTAGAAACGATCGGAAACACTCCTCACGTAAAAATCAACCGCTTGTACAACACAAAAAGCGAAATCTATGTAAAATTAGAAAGATCCAACCCGGGCGGATCCATCAAAGATCGTATCGCACTTTCGATGATCGAGGACGCAGAAAAGTCCGGAAAACTCACGAAAGACAGTATCATCGTAGAACCGACTTCCGGAAACACGGGGATCGGACTCGCGCTCGTTGCGGCAGTGAAGGGATATAAACTTCTCTTGGTAATGCCGGAGTCGATGAGTATTGAAAGAAGAAGAATCATGGCGGCTTACGGAGCCGAGTTCGAATTGACTCCGAGAGAGAAGGGAATGCCCGGTGCGATTGAAAAAGCAAAACAAATCGTAGCGGAAAATCCGAAAGCATGGATGCCACAGCAGTTTGAAAACGAAGCGAACATCAAAGTTCACGTTGAAACAACCGCGCAGGAAATCGCGAAAGACTTTCCGGAAGGATTGGATTTTATCATCACCGGAGTCGGAACCGGAGGACATATCACAGGTGTCGCTCAAGTCTTAAAACAAAAGTTCCCAAAACTGAAAGTATTCGCAGTGGAACCGGAAGCTTCTCCTGTAATTTCCGGAGGAAAACCAGGACCACACCCGATTCAAGGAATCGGAGCGGGATTCATTCCAAAAAACCTTCACACGGATCTTTTGGACGGTGTGATTCAAGTGAGCAAGGATGAGGCTTTTCAATACGCACAAAGGGCCGCAAAAGAAGAAGGTCTCTTTATCGGCGTTTCTTCCGGAGCTTCTCTCGCGGCGGTTGCTAAAAAACTTCCCGAAATTCCGGAAGGCTCTAAGGTTCTCACATTCTCTTACGATACGGGAGAAAGATATCTTTCGATCGAAGGTTTGTTCCCAGTTCCTGCGAACGCATAAGAATTATTGATCTACATTTTCTCCATTGGAAAACCCCGGGGTCGTCTGATCTCGGGGTTTTTTTTGTCCTAAATTCTATTTTTTGAATATACTCCGCTCGATGACGGCTTTTTTGTCCGAGACATCCTTCTTTTGTATTCGATTCCCGTTCCGAAAGGTCGAGAGAATTATCTTTCGTTTTTGTTCTTTGCCTGAATAGGATTCCGATCCGAATTTCTTTTCAAAAAAAGGGTTCAGCCAATTTTCAATCGGAGAAATCCATTTCGGGATCGAATTCTCTTTTCGAAGATCTCTTAAAAGATGTTTTTTTGAATTCCATTCTCCATCGATCCTTCTTCATTTCGGTTTAACTGATAATTTTTTAATGAGAAGAATCCAATTCTTTGTGAACGAATGTTTACATTTCTTTGTAAAGGTTTGATAACAAAGGAATTAGAAAGAAATTTTCTTGCATCACAATCGTGATTCTGCAAATTGCGGGTATGTGGAACAGATATGCGATTTATAATCAGATTCAAGAATTGGATCCGGAGAAGGATTGTCATAAAATATCCTTTCTTTCCGGAAGTTACGATTTTCCAAGGGATATAGAAATCTCCCTTGCATTAGGATTCTTTAAAACGTTTGCGATTCCTTCGATCGCAAAGATTTTAGATGAAACGAAACAATTTGAAAGATTCGGACAGAAGAGATACGATGATACTGCGATTCTTTTGGGAGAGTTTTTAGAGAACGGAATCGAATCCGAAAACGGAAGAGCCGCAATCCGTAGGCTCAATCAAATTCATAAGAAGTATCCGATTCCCAATCAGGATTTTCTTTATACTCTGAGCACTTTTATCTACGAGCCGGTTCGTTGGAATCTTCGTTTCGGTTGGAGAAGGGGATCCGAAAAAGAGAAACTCGCCAACTTCTTTTTATGGAAGAACGTTGGAAAACTCATGAACATCAAGGATCTTCCGAATGATGACTACACAGCCTTCGAAGCTTGGAACCGAAAATTCGAAGCGGAAAATTTCAAACGAACACCAGAGAGCGAACGACTCGGCCAGGCGACTCTTCAAATTCTCGCAGGAAGAATTCCGAAAATTCCGGGAATACAAACGATTCTCTTTCACGGCCTTTTTAGTCTGATGGAACCTCCGCTTCGGGAAGCGATGGGATTTCCCAAACCCATTCGTTGGATCGAACTTTTGACGATCGCCGTCTTTCGGATTCGTGCCTTTGTATTGCGTACGATTTGGCCTCCAAGAACAAAGCCCTTTCTCGTAACGAAACGAAAAAACCCAACTTACAAAAACGGATATTTGATTGAAAACCTCGGGCCAAGTTAGAATCTAAAACTTCGTGTCCTTCCTTCTCATCGTTGAATCTCCATCCAAAGCAAAGACCATTGCCGGTTATCTGGGAAAAGAATATAAGATTCTTGCGACGTTGGGACACGTCGCGGATCTTCCCAAGGGCACACTCGGAGTTGATCTCAAAAATCGATTTGAACCGGAATACTCGATTCTTCCGGGAAAGAAAAAAGTAGTCTCCGAAATTGTAAAAGCCGCCAAAGACTCGGAAAAAATTTATTTAGCGACCGACCCGGATCGGGAAGGTGAGTTTATCAGCGCCTATATCCGCGATCGTTTCAAAAAAAAATCGAACGTCTTTCGGATTCGTTTCTCCGAAATCACGAAAAATTCCATTCTTTCCGCATTGGAAAATCCCGCACAGATTCAAGAATCCCTCGTAGACGCGCAAAAAACGAGAAGGATCGGCGATCGTCTGATCGGATATTTTATAAGTCCTGTCCTCTGGAAGGAAATCGGACCCGGGCTTTCGGCGGGACGCGTTCAGTCCGTCGCACTAAAATGGATTTGCGATCGAGAAGAGGAAATTCGAACGTTTCAATCGGAAGTATATTATAATATTCTGATTTATGCAAAGGATAAGAAGGGAGAAGAAGGGATTTTTCAGAGGGTAGGGGGACGAATTTTTTCGGAAGAAAAGGCGAATTCTATTCTCTCCCAAATCCAAAAAGAAAAGGTTCTGAAAATATCCGAAAAAAAGGAATCGAACGGAAAGAACTTTCCTCCTCCGCCCTTCCAAACGGCGAGTCTTCAACAGGAAGCCTTTCGTAGATTTCAGTTTCCCTCCAAAAAAACCATGAGCATCGCTCAAAAATTGTATGAGGGGATCGACCTCGGCAATGGAAAAAGGGAAGGTCTTATCACCTATATGCGGAGCGATTCCACCCGTTTGAGTCCGGAGTTTGTTTCGCAGGCGCAAACTTGGATTCTAACCCATCTGGGAAAGGAATTTGCGGATTCCATTTCGAAAACAAAAAAATCCAACCGAAAGATCCAGGACGCGCACGAGGCGATCCGCGTCACGAACGTCTCTTTGACCCCCCAGGATGCGAGAAGAATCCTAACCAAAGAAGAATCTTTCCTTTACGAGCTGATCTGGAAACGAACCGTAGCGTCTCTTCTTCCTCCGGAAGAGTTTATAAAAATTGAATATTCAATTTTTACGGCAGGAGAAACGTTCCGATTGGAGACCAAAAAAACGATCTTTTCCGGATTTAGAATTCTAAACGAAAGCGAAAACAAGCCGATTCCGTTTTGGGAAAAGGGAGATTCCGTTTTGGTCCAGAAAGCGGAAGCGGACAAGAAACAAACGGAACCTCCACCTCGATACTCGGAAGGATCTCTGGTGGCAAAACTTGAAAAAGAAGGAATTGGTCGCCCGTCCACATACGCGACCGTCGCTGAAACACTTCTCAAACGAAAATACGTCGATCAAGACAAGAAATTCTTCTTTCCGTTTCCATTGGGAGAAAAGGTAAATTATTTTCTACAAGCGAGTTTTGGAGATCTTTTTCGGGAGAAGTTTACCGCGGATCTGGAGACGGATTTGGATAAGATCGAACGAAACGAGAGCGATTCCTTCGAAATATTAAACCGACTTTGGAAAACTCTTCAAACTCAAATCGACGCGAGCAAGACTGCTTCCGGAACGATTCGCAAAGGTTGGGCGAATGTAAGGGAAAAGAAAAAGGAAACCGGTTGGGGAATTTGTCCGCTTTGTAAGGAAGGAATTCTTCAGAAAAAGAAAACCGCAAAAAAGAAGGAATTCTACCAGTGTAACCGATTTCCGGACTGCGAGTATGTCAGCTACGAACTTCCGGAACGTCCCGATCCTTCTCTTTGAATCCGTTGTTATTTCGGTTTAGAGGAATTCGCTTTACAAAATCGTATCTTCGAATGAGACGAAATACCGTTTGCGTTCGAACCTCCCCGTTTTTCAATCTAAGAACTTTCGATCTTTAATCCCTAAGGATTAGAATCTGCGTTGTATCCCTTATCAATCCTTTTCGTTTCAAAGGACGTTCGAGTGAAAACATTTCAAAGATTCTTACTATATACGCATTTCTAATATTCTTTGCTTACTTTTTGGGCGAAAGGTATCGTTTGCTTTTGCGTTTTCTTTCTACAATTGTCCGGGAAGTTTTGATTCTGTTGAAAGAATCAAAGTTCTTCCTCAGAAAAAAAACGAACTTTAGAAACACTTTCGTTTGTTTGAGATTTCTTCTTAAACTTGTATAATCTATAGGAAGGATCGTTTCAATGGAATACGGTTCTCGTTCAATTTTTAGGAATTTCGTGTTCTCGTTCGATTCATTCGTTCGTTTAGATTTTTACTTTGTTCTTATTTTAAGGAAATGGCTTCTTTTGCGTGTTATAGGCAGGTCTTTGTTAGTTGCAAAAAATAGAATATTCTAAAAATAAAGAATATAAAATCGGATCGGAAATAAAATTTATAAATTTATAAAAAAAATATTTATTTTTTTAAAAGGACGAGTCGTATTGGTTAGAGAGAAAAGAAGAAACTTTGGATCTCGAGAGACCGTCTTAAAATGAATCGATTTTGAAAGACGGATTCTAAAGCAAAAATAAATACAAAACTTGAGGTTTCAATCATGAACACAACTAAACTGATTTCTGTAATTTCCCTTTTGGGCTTTCTGACTGCAAGTTCCGTTTTCGCCGTTTCAGAAGAAGTGGAAGATCAACTCTTGGAAAAAGCAATCGTAGAAAGCGCCGTAACAAAAGAACAGAAAACCGCAGTGGGAAATTACTTAAGAGCAGTGGCTCAACAAAAAGCGCAAAGAGCGGATGAGTTGAGAGAACTTGCAAGAAGATCTACCGGTGGTAAGTTTCTCGCAAGCAACGCTCAGTCCCAAAAATATATCAAACAAGCTCAAATGTTGGAAAGAGAAAACGCAAGATACCAAGCACTTCTTGGTAACTTCTGATCCGGAAAACTTTGAACTTAGAAAAACTAAAAAGGCGCTTCGGCGCCTTTTTAGTTTTTAGAGGAATATTCTGCTTTTATAACATTCTTCTTATGAGATGCATCCTCGGATCGGTTTTTCTTATCCGAACTTCTTTTTATCAAACTTTTTAAATCGTTTCAATCCTTTTGAACCCAGTCTACGTCTTCTTAGAATTTTTCCGGAGTCATCGTTGTGATTTTAAAAAGGAAAGAAACTCACATCCATCCGCGTTTGCAAGAATTTACATCAAATTGTGAACCGGTTCTCCCATCGGCAAGTGGACCCATGATTGAGGATTCCATACTCGTTTTTTGTTGATGATCGTCTTGCGTTTTCCTTGTGAGGCATCGATGATCCATTCTTCATCGCTTTCTGATTCGATGGATTTGCAAAGTTCGAAGGCACATTCCGGAACGTTTCTTGATTCGGAACGATATTTGTAAACGGTTTCCCATGACGCACGTATCGATACGGAGATATGTTTTCTTACCAAGATCAGAGCGAAATTCTTCTCTTTCGTGCGTTTGGTCGGTCGATTCTAAGTATCGAAGACTTGCACTTACAGATTTTAAAAAGGAATTCTTGAATGTGCAGTGTTTGATTCGTTTCTTTTTGGTATGACGGACCAGGTTCCGTTGATTCTTTTTACTTTTAAGGAAAGGTCGTAGAGTTCCTGAAGGTGTTCCTCCGTAAAGGATTCTTCGATCGGTCCGGCGTTTAGAACCCTTCCCTCTTTTAACAACACGGCCTTTGTATAGAATTCGGGGATTTCTTCCGGTCGATGTGTGATGTACAGAGATGTAAATTTTCTCTGAGAATGATATCGTTTTAGAAATCCTAAAAAATCCTCTCTCGCCGTCAGATCCAAAGAGGAGCAGGGTTCGTCCAAAATCAAAAGGTCGGGCTCGCTTACAAGACTTCTTAAGAACAAAATCTTTTTCTTTTCTCCAGAGGAGAGCGTAACGTAGAATTGGTCCTTTTTGGAAAGTAGATCTGCGTCCTCTAAGATTTGAAGGGCTTTTTTTTCTTCTTCCGGATTTGGATCTCTGTAGTATCCGATCGTATGAAAGAGTCCGGTGAGTATCACGTCGAAGACGGTCAGTTTTCTTTGGAGTGCGTTTTCTTGTTGAGAAGCGTCTAAGATCCCGATTTTTTTTCTGAGTTCTTGGATGGCCGTTTCTCCGTAGGTTTCTTGGAAGAGCCGGATCGTTCCGGATGTCGCCCAGATCATTCCGTAGATTAGATTGACTACGGTGCTTTTCCCGGCTCCGTTTCTTCCCAGTAGGACACAGTGTTCGTGTTCGAGAATCCGAAAGCTGACCTTGTCTAAGATGATCTTACCGGTCGGTTTATAACTGACTTCTTCGAGGGAGAGTAGGGAATCCGATTTCAAACGTTTTTAGTTCTCCATTCTTGCGATGTTGTAAAGCTTTCTGAGTTTTTCGCAAGTTTCTTCGAATGTCTTTTTATCCGTGAGATCGTATTTTTGAAGTATGGTTTCGTCAATCGTGAAAAAGGAAGCCTTTTTATCGATACAATCCACCATCATATTTGCGAGATATACGAGTTCGACTAAGTCGTGATAGACGCTTCCCATCGTCATAAACGGTCTGTGATGAAATTCTATCATCTGCACGAGATCCGGAGGAAAGTCCCACTTTTTTGCGAGAAGTCCTCCTAGAGTCGGATGGGAAATTCCGATCGAAATCTCTTCCAAGATCGTGGAACTTCCGAAGTCCCTGTCTTTTTGATAATTGGATAACTTGATAAAGAGTTTCTGATCCAAAGAAAGAAGGATAAACTTTCCGAGGTCGTGCAAAAGCGCCCCCGCCGCGGCGATATCGGCCACCCTAGTCATTCCTCCTCGACCGGCGATATGACGGATAAAAAAACTACACATATTGGAATGGTTCCACACTTCTTGCAGTTTCGCATAACGTCCATCCATGATCTTACGAACTCCGGAAACGTAGAGAAGGTTTCGAACGTTCTTTAGTCCCACCACCTTGACCGCCTGTACGATCGTGTTGACTTTGTTTCTACTCGCGAATCCGGCCGAGTTCGAGAGTTTTAAAAGATCCACGCTCAAGGCAGGATTTTTTTCGATTTCGTTTGCGATGATCGTCAAATCCGAATCCGGATTGTTGCAGAGGGAGATGATTCGAGTCAGAGTGTTTGGAAGAGGAGGAAGTCCTTCGATCTCCGCCAGAATTCTTTCTTTGAGTTTGGTCGTGATGTCGATCGGAACGATCTGTTGCGGAACGACGAGCGTGGCCCTCGTGAGTTTTCCGTCCGTATCCACTTTGAATTTATCCGAACCGATTCCTGAATTTTTTAAGAGCAATTGAATGAGGACTAAACCGAGGCCCGCGCTTTCCTGGGAATCCGAAATATCCATAAACGCATCGGAAAGATCGTTGTATTTTCTTGCGGATTCGATTCTTTTTTTTATTCTTTCGGTTTCTTGGGGAAGAAGAGCGGCGTCGTTCTCCACAAGAATCGCGAGGCTATTGTTGATCATTTTCGCTCGAAGGTGAATCTGAAAATTGCTGTTGATCAGGCTTTCTTTTTGGTCGTCCCAGTGATGTGTGATTTCCTGTTGAAAGGTTCTCATTCCTTTTGCGTATTGATCCGCGTTGTGAATGTCCAAATTCTTCTTCAAAAAGAAAATTCTTTTTGCGTTGGCCTTGTTCGCGTTCATCAGAATTTCTTTTAGAATCGTGGAAATTACTTCCGTGAGAAAGAGCCGGTCGATCTTTCCTAAAATATTGAGCAATAAATTATAGAGCTGTTGGTGATCCTCTTCCGATACGAATTTATACTCGATATCTATATCCTTTCCGTTGAGAAGAGTGTCTGTAAGTTCCGGTATGTTGAGCATCGATTGGCCTTTCTCATTGCAATTTTTTGACGAATCCCAAATAAATCCAGTCTTTCCGGAAAACATTGTCCGGGGTCCGATTTATTCTTTCTTTCGTAACCGAGGAAAGTTGGGGGATAGAATGGTGTTGATCCGCGAAACAGAAAACGAAATCGAGCAACAATTGCGTTATTTTTTAGAGGAGAAATTGGAAGGAATTTTAGAAGAAGCCAGGAAGGTGAAAAAACGGCGTCAGGAGGTCCTTCACGGCAAAAAATGGGGGGAGTCGACCGTTTCCTCTCCGAAGGATCCGGAAGAGGGGCAAATGACGCTTTGGGAATAGGATTTCATACCGATCGTTCAATCAATGCGAACATAATAAAAGAATGGACATTCGAAATGCCTGTTCTTAGAATTGAACCAATGGACAATAGCTTCTTTTCAGAAAGCGAAAACGGCCAGGGTTTCCCCGTAAAAAGGGACATTCTCGACATCATGGACTCCTATCGGTACATGAATTCCTCCTACTTCTTTGATTTTCTTTCCGACGGGCGCTGGGATCACGGCACGGGTTGGATTGAGAAGAATATGAGCGGAGCGGATTGGTCGACACGATACGTCCCGGAGAGCATCGAACGTTATAAGAAACAAACAAAACGTTCCAGAAAATCTCTCTAAACCATCTTTTTTGATTCTTCCGATTTCAAAAGCTTTTTGAGATCTTGTTTTATTTGTATTCTTTGAGAAGAATTCTGATTCCTTCCTTGAGAGTTGGCTTCTTTTTTAGAAAGGATGCAAAATGAATTTCGGTTTCTTGAGATTCTTTTCCATCCCACATCTTTTTTCCGATCAAAAACGGACTAAGCAAAATCGTTTTCCGAATTCTCCTTTTCAATACAAAGAATCTTTTCTGATCCTCATTCTCTTTTTCCTTCTAAAAAGAATTTTCCAAAAATAGAAGATTTCGAGTGCAATGCTTGAGTCATGGAGCGAACGAGTTTCAAGGAAGGAAAAGTCGGTTCGATTTTGTTGGCGTTTGAAGTTGGATTGAAGCGTCTCTTTTTTAAGAACTGTAGTTTATGCCGTTTTGTAGGAGGTTGATTCCTTCCCAAACAACTCAAATTCATAGAAGTTGACTCTGAATCGTTGGAGAACGTTGCTTTTCAGTAAGAGATTGCTCTGATTCAAGAGAACGTTTGGTGCGGATTTCTTTCCTTGATTTTCAGGTGAAGAACCGTTGCGTTTGAGCTTTCTCTAAGTAGGCGTGCAATGATTTTTTTTAAGTTTCGTATATTCAGATTGTGGAATATTGTCTTCTGTTTTTCCTCTTTCTTTCTTTTTCATTGTGCGATTCGTTCCAATAACCTCTGCGATCCAAGCGGAGAATTGTTTTTGAAAACCGCAGTTTTTAAAATTCTTCTGCAAGATCCGACTTCGTTTTGTGGAACGAGTCTTTCCATTTCTACAAAACCTCCGGTCATCAATAATACCGGATTGCGACAATGGTCCACACTTTTGGGTGTTGCGGGCGCAACCACGAATTCGTTCGGTGTTGCTTCGGACGATTCCGGAAACGTTTATGTCAGCGGTTTTTCAAACGGGAATCTGGACGGACATCCTTTGGTCGGGCTTTTCGATATTTTCGTAGCGAAATACGATAACGTCGGAAACAAACTTTGGAGCCGTACTTTGGGTGTGGCCGCTTCCAATACTTCGGTAACCGGCGTCGTTTCGGATTCTACGGGTAACGTTTATTCTACCGGTAAAACAAACGGAAACTTGGACGGGCAACTCCTTTCGGGCATCCAAGACCTTTTCCTCGTCAAGTATGATACCTCCGGAAACAAACAGTGGACCCGTCTTTTGGGAGCGCCCGGCACACAGACTTCCTCCAATGCGGTGGCGCTCGATTCTTTGGGTAACGTTTTTGTCGCAGGGGATGTGAACAATAATTTGGACGGTCAGGTGATCACTGGGAGTCCGGATCTTTTTGTCGTAAAGTATGACAGCGCGGGAAACAAACAGTGGACGAGGCTATTGGGAGCGGCGGGCGCGAATACGAGTGCCTTTGGAGTCGCAACGGATTCTTCCGGGAACGTTTATTTGACCGGGTCCACGTTTGGAAACTTGGACGGTCAGGCATTGACCGGAACTCAGGATCTTTTTGTCGTCAAGTATGACGGAGCCGGGAATAAACAATGGACGAGACTTTTGGGAAGTCTGACCGGTTCTTCTTTGACAGCCGCTTTCGGGATCGTGTTCGATAGAACGTCTAACGCCGTTTATACGACAGGGGCTACGGGAACGAACCTCGATGGACAAACGTTGACCGGCAATCAGGATCTCTTTATCGTAAAGTATGATCTTTCGGGCACTCGACAATGGACCCGTCTTTTGGGCGATCTTGGCGCCACACAAACCGCCTTTGGAATTTCTTCCGATTCTTTTGGAAACGTTTTTGCAACGGGATTTTCCAGCGGAGGTTTTGATGGGAAGCCACCCATCGGAGCTCAGGACCTTTTTGTGGTAAAATACGATAACAACGGAAACAAAGAATGGTCCATTTTAGACGGGGCAGTTGGAGTTTCCAGTACGAATGGAAACGGGATTCGTTCCGATGTATTCGGAAATCTTTACGTCACCGGCTTTACGAACGGAAGTTTGGACGGCTTGGCTCCGATCGGACTCCAAGACTTTTTTCTCATCCAATACAAGTAAGACGATTCTTTTCTTCTCCGGGAAACGCGTTTGGAACTTTATCTTTGATACACTCCTCCTTTCAAAGAGTATTTTGAGAAAGAGAGAACTCCGGATCGGAAAAATTCGATCTACTTTTAGAACCGCTATTCCTTTTCGGAAACATTCTTCTTTTTGAGAATGTAAGAATAAAAACAAAAATCGATAGAAGCATTCGAGTGGATTTCCTGGGAGCCAGGACTTGTTTCTATGCTTTGTGTACGATTTTAAGAAACTGAAAACTCATTTTGAAAAAGCCTGAGTAAGAACGTGAAGGAAGCACGTGAAGGAAGCACGTGAAGGAAGCACGTGAAGGAAGCACGTGAAGGAAGCACGTGAAGGAAGCACGTGAAGGAAGCACGTGAAGGAAGCACGTGAAGGAAGCACGTGAAGGAAGAACGTGAAGGAAGAACGTGAAGGAAGAACGTGAAGGAAGAACGTGAAGGAAGAACGTGAAGGAAGAACGTGAAGGAAGAACGTGAAGGAAGAACGTGAAGCGGGCGGAGGTCCGCCCGAGGAAACAGAGAACTTTGATTCTTAGTTGAGGAGTTTGATTCCCGTAACGTCCACGAATCTTCTATAAACCAATTTGTTTTTTTCTTTCAACGGATTGAAGATCAGAATCACAACTTTGTTGTAAGTCACATATCCTGGTCTATACTCGGTGTAGTGATGAGACATCAGAGTTGTCTTATACTTTGCGTTGTAGATCGTGTAAGTGTGTTTGTTCAGGGAATCGTGAGATTGTTTCTTTCTTTCATCTTCCGTCTGATCCACGAAGTTACTGATCAAAACCTGGTCTTTTTTCGGACCTTGTTCTCCAAAGATCGTAAATTCCAAAGCGTTTTCCGGATGATTGGTAAGATACGTGATGATCTCCGTCAGAGAAGGAATTCCCATTTTTACGGTTTCCCCTCTCGCGATTTTATCATCGTATTCTTTTTTCACCTTGTTGAATTTTTCCTCTCCCCAAACCGACTTCGGTTCGAGTTTCTGAGGCATTAAATTCTGGAAGTTGATCACGAATGTATTGTTTTCGGTATCATAACCTCTCCACTTCGGAAAGGGAACGAGTTCTCTTTTTTCCGCACTTACGGAAGTGGTTTCGTTCACAGCGATCACATAGGCAGAAAATTTAGCCGGGTCAAAGTCGCGGTTCTCCAGTTCCACCATCACATCCAGAAATTCTCCCTTCCCGTTGTCGGAATGTCTTCGGAAGAAGGAAATATTCTTCACGGATAAACGTTCGTCGTAATAGGAGAGGGGATAGTATTCTGTTCCTCCGTCCTTCTTGTTCGGATCGGATTTTTCTGCGTTTTGGCTATAGGATGACTGACCAAGGAAAAGAAGTAGCAGGCAAACAGAGATTCTCAAAAAAGATTTCATAGTTATTCTGGTCCGATGGAATTCTTACTAATTTATATCGGTCTCTACGAGCCGGAAATTAGGTTCGGAAAGTCGTTTTTTGCAAAAATTACCGTTTCCGGTTATTTTCGTCAACGTGAACTACTTTTGGGGAGTAATTAGAGGGAAGTTCTTTCTCTTCCACTTGTGCGTAGGTGATAATAATGACCTTGTCACCCTTCATCCCGAGTCTCGCGGCCGCTCCATTGAGACAAATCTCTCCGGATCCGCGCTTTCCTTCGATGATATAGGTCTCGAAACGGGCTCCATTGTTGACGTTCACAACGGAAACCTTCTCATAGACCCGCATTCCTGCCGCGTCCACGAGATCCATGTCCACGGTCAGACTGCCTTCATAGTTCAGGTCCGCGTCCGTTACCGTAGCCCGGTGGATTTTACCTTTCATTACGGTTATTTGCATCTTAGGGTCCCGTTATTCACTAAATAGTACCTTAAAAATTTTACCGGAGATATTTAAAAGCGTTTTCCGCTTAAAAAAGTGAATTTTGGTATTTAAGGTATCCATGCTGAATGGAATTTCCGCAAAAAGTGGGGAAATGATGTAGTTTTCATAGAGATTCGGATAGACCCGATTCTCGTCGTAGACCGCATTCTTAAAATTTTCCAAAATTTTGCGAATGATTCGTTTCTCCTGTCGATTGAGATCGACCGCCTCTTCTCCGGGATCTCCCGTCCAAACGATCTGAAATCCCGAGATTCCTTTTTCCGTAAGTCTGGGCTTGATATCTATTAGACCGTTTTTTCTCAGATGAAGCAACGCCGACTGAAAATCTAAAGCGCAAGGAGAATCTTCCAAATGGATATAAGTCTGATTTGTGATCAGTTTCGCATTTTTTTGGAAGTAAACCCCGTCCGCGTAGTAGATCAGCTTGGAAAGGGACAAACGGTCCCTTCCATTCGGGGATTTTTGTAGGATAAAAGAGATGACTTCTAAAAGTTTTTCCATATAAAGAATCTTGTGAGAATGATCGAACTGAAAGGAGAATTTCCATACCTTCGTTATGTGGAATTGCAGGAAAAATTTCGCCGATTTCGGAAAGAATGTGTTCTGTTTTTAGAACACGGTCCCACGATCACCGGCGGAATCAATTATAATCTTGAGAATCTCCTCTTAGGGAAAGATTTTCTGGAATCCCAAGGAATTGAGATCCATTTTATCCAGAGGGGCGGGGATTTTACCGCTCACGAACCGGGCCAACTCGTGATCTATTCTCACGTGGATTTGAAAAAACGAAACCTTTCCATTCGCTCTTATCTGGAGAATTTTTTGGGCGCCTTACAAGACGCCGCGCTAAAAACCTGGAATTTGCCCCTTGTTACCGATCCGGATTCTCCCGGACTCTATCTTTCATCCGACCCTTCGAAAAAGATCTGTTCGATCGGCGTGAACTTTAAGTCTTTTTTTACGAGTTACGGAGTCGCGTTTAACGTGAACAACGATTTCAAAGCGTTTCGTTGTATCCATCCCTGCGGTAGAAACTGGTTGGATATGACGAGTGTGGAACGGCTCGGTTTGGATTCCGGAATTTCGAAACGCAGTCAATTTCTTTCCGAGGTTCGAAAGAATCTGAATTCCTTTCTTCTTTCTTCCGAAAACGCGGTTTCTCTCTGAAAAACGCCAGTTCTCCTATTTTATCCTCAAGAGAAAGCCTCTTTTCTTCCGATTGGTTTAAGAGAGGTCAGAAGAGTGAAGATTTTCAAAAGTATATTCTATTTTCTTTTATTGCTGATCGTCTGCGAAGCGGTCGCGCTCGGAGCCGTGGCCTGGTCGTTTTTAGAATCTTCTCTGGCTTCTTTTGAACTCTTAAAGATCGCTTCCGATAACAGAGCCCGCGATACGTTAGGCACTCTTGCAAAAGCCGCGGAAAACTCCGGAGTGGATCGAAACTTCGATGATATGAACTTTGTTTTTAACAGAATGACGAAGTTATCCGAAAAAGACACCGACGGTTATACGATCAAAGAAATCTTTTTAATGAACGACGCGGGAATCGTCCTCGCTCATTCCAATCCGGAATATCTTCAGGAAGATTTGAAAAAGAGAAAACCGGTGACACTCTATCAGGAAGCTCTTTATACAAGGGCATTTCGTCTTCGGAAATGGCAGATCGGTATTCCGGTTCTGATGGGTGAAAAAAAAGAAGTCGTTGCCAAGAGCGGATTTTTTTCCAAACTCGCGGGTTATTTTCCCGAGATTAACGAACCCGAAATTCTTCTTTCTGCCGCCGTCTTTCATCCAACAAAACTCGAACGAGTCGCCGCGATTCATATGATCTACGATCGTGGAAACTTTCGTACCTTTGTTTCGAAACAAACCGAACTCCTCGAATGGTTGGTTCGAAATTATTCTCTGATTGCTCTCGGCGCCGCCTTATTCTTAGAATTCGTGTATCTCCTTTTGACCTTGGGCAATTCCACGAGACAATCGGTTCCTGATTTGAGCTCGAGGCCTCTCGTGGAAAAGGTCTCTCATTCTTCCGAAATGAATGTTCCGGTTCTTGCGAGAAAATCGAGTCCTCTCGATTCTCTTCCGATTCCGGGAACTCTTGGAAAAGAGGAGGCTTCGAAAGTGGAAGAGGTTGTTTCCGCTCCGGTTTCAGTGGCTCCCGTGTTAACGGCGGCACCGATTTCGACTCCGCAAATCGCGTCCGTAGTCACACAACCGATCGAGTCTTCTCCCGTCACACACGCTCCGGTTTCCCATTCGGAACCGGGCATCACGACGGTTCAACCGACGATCGTCCCTTCGAAAGAAGAAGTTTTGGACGCGATCTACTTAGGATAACGATAAGAACGTGGAAATCCGATCCAGACTTTCCGGGAATATTCTCAAGCTCAAGTTGAAGGGGAAACTCGACGCTTCGAGCGCGGAGGATTTTTATTCTTATCTAAAATCGAAATGGGAAGAAGGAACCAGGAAATTTTTATTTTCCTGCGAGGAACTCGAATATATCGAATCCGAAGGGATCAGCGTTCTCGCTCGTTTCGAGAACTTTTTGAAAAACAGAGGCGCTTCTTCCGCCTATTGCGCGTTCAACGAAGAATGCAAAACGTTACTCAGCTTTCTCGGTTTCGGGAAGACGATCGCCTTTTTCGAGGATCCTTCCCGCGCGGAAGAATATCTTTCGATGATCAAAGTTCAGGACGAAAGAAGTTCTAAAAAGGAATCTTCGCCGATTTCCCGGATCAAACGAAATACTCCGATTCAGTTTTATTCTTCCGATAAAAACGTTTCTCCAATTCCTCGTTCCGGTTCCGGCGGTTCTCATTCGGTCTATATTCCCGAAATTCGGACCGTTCCGGAATTCGAAGTCTCTCCTTCGGAAAACTCGGAAACCGAGCCGAAGGAAGTTTCGGTTTCGGAAGTGGGTTCTCGCGAGCACGGACTTTCGAGCCAGTCCCAAAGAAGAGAAGCGTTTTTGGAAGAAGAGGAAACCCATTCTTCTTCGAAGCCGCCGCTTTCCAAGGAGCAAGAATCGAGCGCCCCCGAGGAATCCGCGTCTTCGTCTTATTCTGCCAAAGTAGTGCTGGAAGAGGCGATTCAAATCGAAAAACGTTTTCCCAAAAGAATCATCTATTGTGGTGCTTGTAGTAGTCGTATTCGAGTTTCCAAACAGGGAAGATACCAATGTCCGGCGTGTCAGATTCAGTTTGACCTAAATGCCATGGGCGGAGTTCGATACCTAGAAAAACTTCTAGGAAACCTTTAGTTGTCCAACGCCGCCTCGCGAAGTATCGCCCTTTCGTTTTATACGTTTTTATCCAGAATTCTCGGTCTTGTGAGAGATCATTTTATGGCCGTTTCCTTCGGAACCGGCATGGTCGCCTCCGCATTTTCGGTCGCTTATCGTCTTCCCAATATGTTTCGGAATCTTTTGGCGGAGGGAACACTTTCCCAATCCTTTATGCCTCTCTACGCGGAGTCCGGTAAGATCAGCGAAGAAGAAGCCAAGGTGATGAGCGGGGCCGTTCTTTCCTTTTTGTTTTTCGTGCTTTCGCTTCTCGTCGGAGTGATGTTTTTGTTTTCCCCCTTGTTTCTTCCGATTCTCGTGGGAGGAACGAAAGAATATTCTAATTTAGTAATAGAGCTTACCTATATCCTCTTTTTTCTGATCGTCACCGCGAGTCTTTCGGCGATTTTTATGGCGATCTCGAATTCTAAAAATCGTTTTTTTGTTCCTTCTCTTTCCCCGATCATCTTAAATCTAAGTTATCTTTTTGTCTTTATCGGTTTGTTTCCGTTTATCTCAGATCTTCACGACAGGGTGATCGTTCTTTGTTCGGCGATCGTTACGGGAGGTTTGATACAATTTCTCGTGCAGGCCTGGTTTGTTTGGAAAAAGGGAGATCTGCCTAAGATCAATTGGAATTGGAAACATCCCGCGATCAAAAAGATCTTTCGTTTGATGATTCCCGCCGCGTTAGGAGGAGGGTTTTATCAACTGAGTCTTCTTGTGGATATTTTTCTCGCGAATTGGGTTCAGAATCACAATCCGGGTTTGGGTGCCGTTGTCAGTTTGGATTATGCGCAGAGGCTCGTTCAACTTCCAACCGGAATCATCGGAGTCGCACTTGCCACCACGATTCTTCCCGCTCTTCTTCAATCCTTAAAGAACGAACGTTGGTCCGAGGTAGGAACGGAATTGTCCGCGGCTCTTGAGTTCGCGATCTTTCTAACGGTTCCCGCGGCGATCGGGATGTCCCTTTTATCGGGTCCGATTTTGGATTCGATTTATTTCGGAGGAAAATGGGATCATCTTGCGACTCACACGGCGGTTTTACCTTTGATTTTCTATTCGATCGCGATTCCTTTTTTTAGCATCAATAAGATTCTGATCTCTTCGTACTACGCGTTTCAAGATACAAAAACCCCTCTGAAAATTCAGTCGGCATCGTTTACGATCAATATCATCTTGAATCTTTCCTTAGTTTGGTTTTTAAAGCATTCGGCGATTGCCCTGGCTTCTGCGATCTCCGCTTCGATTACGTTTTTCTTACTCGGATTCCTCTTGAAAAAACACAGAGTCGAATTCCCTTGGTTTTCGTTGTTGAAAAAAGTTTCAAAGATGATTCTTCCTTTTTTTATTTTGGGAACGTATTTGATCTTTCACAATTTATTCTTATATTCACCGATTCTAAACTACCTAGAAGAGGGTGGTGTGAGTTATGCACAAGCGTCCCGAATCAATCTTTGTCTCGTAATTTTTCCCGCGATGATACTTTTTTTCGTTTCCAGTCTTGTTTTCCGGGTGGAAGGGATATACCTTTTGGTGGGCAGGTTTCGCAAAAAACATCGGGTCGCCTAACCGCGTTCGTATGAAGTTTACGGTTCAAGTAAAACCGAACTCAAAAAAAGTCTTTCTCAGAAAAGAGGAGGACGGTTCCATTACGATTGCGGTCCGAGAGCCCGCTCTGGAAGGGAAGGCGAATCAAGCCGTGATCGAAGCCCTTTCCAAAGAATGGAAGATTCCAAAAAAAAAAATTCGGATCCTTTCCGGAGAAAAAGGGAAACGAAAAACGGTCGAAATTGATCTTTAAAACTACGATCCGATTCAATACGATGCGAAATTTTTTATTTCTACTCTTCGTCTTTATTTGCCCAAGCCTTCTTTGGTCTCAGACGGAAGATCCTTTCGACGAACTCGTTCGCGAAAAAAAGGAAATTTTCGGAAGTGAGAAGGAAGAGAAATATTTAGTCAGAACCGGTTTTGTGGATATAGAGGACTGGCCCGAACATTTTTCCTGGCACGCTTTCTGGATCGTTCGAAAAACGGATTATCCAAAATTTAAGCAGTTTCGAATATTCCCAATTTATAATTCTCTTGAAGCGAAGTCCGGCAAGGCCTCGAAAAGTTATCTTTTCCCGATTTATAGCTATCGGAGTCTGAATTCGGAAGGAATCGAAGACAATACCTTTTTTTCCCCTTTATTTTATCGAAGAACGGTGCAACCATCGGGCGGTGGAACGGGTTATCGGGAATCGACAAACTTCTATTGGTTGGGATACAACTCGAGTTCTTCGGGGCCCGGCTTTGAAAAAAGTTTTTCGATGGTACCCGGCTTTTTCCCCTTGTTCACGAGAGAAAACGAGCTGATCAACGGAGTTCGATCTACTTCTACGATGTTTCTTCCCTTGCTCCTTTTTAACAAAGAATCTTCGGAAGAATCGAAGACCACTTTCGCCGTTTTTCAATGGGGTCATGATTTGGAAAAAAAGTTCTTTCGAATTTTTCCTTTGCTCCATTATTCTTCTGAAAAAATCAGAGAAGATTATTCGTTCACATTTTTTCCATTCTATCATCAATCTCGATCGAACAGAGAATCTAGGACGTTTTCGATTTATTCTCCGATCTGGTTTCAAGACGAAGAGAAGACGAGCGATTCTTATTCCGAATTTTCCTTTAGTCCGATCGGTTGGTATAAGTCGAAAACGGTTTCCTTACAATCGGAAACTTCAAAATTCTTATTTCTTCCTTTGGCTTTGTATTTACAGGAAAATGGAGAGAATTCTAAGATTCGAAATTTCCTTTTGTTTCAGTGGGGGAAAGAGAAGGACTGGAGTTACTTTCGAGTTTTGCCTTTGTTGTATTGGTCGGGATCGAAAGAACAAGAGGATTCTTTTTTTACTTTTTTTCCTCTCGTCTTTTACAAACAAAACTCCTACTTCAATCTATTTCCGTTCTTTTTTTCTTGGAAGGAAACAAAGGATCAATCCGGATACGCGGGGCCTTTCTATTATCATTCGGAGTCTTCCAATCAGAAAACGAACTACGTGTTGAACACGTATGTAAAATGGGAAAAAGAAAGAGGTTATACCGAAATCATCAGCGCCCCGTTTTTTTTCTATCAGAAAGAATCCTATCTTACGTTGTTTCCTTTGTATCACCACAATTACGACGAAGGAGAATTTACTCAGTTTTTTCTCCCGCTCCTTTACCATAAGGATGCAAAAGATTATTCTGAGAATTTCGCGGTCAATACGTATTGGAAGAGGGACAAGGACGGTTTGGCGGCGCTTACGGTTTTTCCGTTTTGGTTTCACAAAAGAAACGAGTTCGCTCATTTATTCCCCGTGTTTTTTTCTTGGGAGAATTCCAAGGATGATTCGTCCTTCGCAGGACCATTTTATTATAGGAATAAAACTTCGAATTCCTCCGCAACCTACGTCCTAAACACGTATGTGGAATATCAGAAGAACGAATTAAGCACATTTACTATTTTTCCGATTTGGTATTTTAAGAAAAAGGAATACAAACATTTGTTTCCGATTTATTTTTCCTGGATGGAAGGAGAAAGAGCGATCAATCGAGCCGGGCCATTCTTTTATCAGTATCGATCCGAAGAAGTCTATCACGACTACTATTTGAATACGTATTTCAAGAGAGAGCGTGGGAAAGGGATCTCGGAATGGATCTCCGCTCCTATTTTCTTCTATAAAAAAGATTCTTATCTTACGGTCCTTCCCCTTTACCATCACAACTATGACGGAGACGATTTTAGCCAGTTTACGCTCTTGCCGCTTCCGATGTATCGACATACTCGCAAGCAAGAATCGGAAACGTTGCTTTTGAACGCGTATTGGAGCAAGGACACAAAGGGAGAATATGCATCCTCTTTTTTCTTTCCGTTTTATTTTCACAAAAAGAATTCTTATCTTGCGATGCCGTTGTTACTCTTTTTGTACACACGGTCGGAATCCGAGACACGAACGATCGCACCTTTTTATTATCATTCCTATTCGCAAGCCGAAGACGAACTGTTTTTCCTCGGTTACCATGAATACGGATCGAACGATTCTTCCTTTCAGAGATTCTATCCGTTTTATTTTTCTTCCGAAGAGAAAAGCGGAGAATCTTTCTTAGGTTTGGCGGGTTTGTATTATCAGTGGAAGAATTCTGCGGGCGAAACGACGACGAGAACGATTTTACCTCTACACTACTTTCAGAAAAATGAATATAATCTCTGGTTGCCTTTTTATTATCGTTTCGGAGGAGACGATCGTGATTTTGTTTCCTTTAGCCCCGTTCACTATCGACTTCGTTCCACAAACGTGGATCGAGACTGGGCCTTGCTCTATTATTCTTCGGAGAATCGAGAGGAAAAGACGAGTTCCAACTTTGTGGTTCCAATTTATTGGCAATGGAAGAATGCCGATTCTCGAGGAGATATATTTCTTCCCGCCTATCTGAAATACTACGAGAAGAATAAGAATTTAGAGCTCTACTTTGGAGGAATTTCGATTTCGCAAACGGGAGGAAAGTTCGACGCGTCTTTGAAGTCGAGCGCATCCGGAAAAGAGTTTTATGTGGATTTGGATTACGCATTTGTTTATAATCTTTTTAGCGTTTCCATACGGAAGGAACTCTCCAATCCGCTCACTTTTTTTGACGAAGAGAAAGCGGAGACTCCGGTTCCGATCGCTCCACAAGCAAAGAATCGGAAAAAAACGGATGGAAAAAAGGACGTTCGAATCGCGGTCGTGGGAGAAGAGAAGGGACAGAGTCCTTCCCCGGACGGATCGAACTTCGGTTCTTACAAAAAATTGGCTCGGGAGAATTCAAGAAATTATTTCGGATGGGAAGCGTTATTTGGAATTGCAAGTTATCAGTCCGGAGACGAAAAAAAGCATTTTCGAATTCTGCCACTCGGTTGGTTCACTTGGGGTAAAAATAACGAGGACAAAATTTTCGCATTTCCCCTTCCGTTGCCGACTTTTTGGGGAACGATCGGGGACGAATCCTATCGTGTCGTGTTTCCACTTTACGCCGAACAAAAAAAAGGAAACGACTTTGTCCGTTCTCTCGGAATTTTTCTTTTCGTTATGGAACGGGAAAAGGATCGAAATGAATATTCGGTCCTATGGCCGCTCATCCGTTATTCGAAATCGAAAGAAGAAGTCGCTTATCGTTTTTTCCCTTTTTTCGCGCATAGGGAATCCCCGTCTTCCTTGGAAACCAAGAGTATCTTCTTTTATCGAGCGAAAGAGAAGAATGGAACGTACGAACATTCTTCTTTCCATGGAATTTTATTTCCGTTTTATCAAGCGTCCGAAGATACTAGCCATTCGGGTTCCAATAGCAACGGCTCCGGTTATAGTTTGTTCTTTCCGTTTTATTACAGAGACTATGAGGATCGTGTAAGCGGCGGAGCGCCCGTTTTAAAGGAACGAAATCTTTATACGCCTCTGTTCTTGTATTCTTCCGCCGAGGACTCCACTTACAAAAGAAAGAGTTCTTTTTTGTTGAGCCCGTTCTATTATAGTTCTTCCGAGGAAGGGATCGTATTCAATAAACGGAATGTTTCCGAATTGAATATGGTTCTTCCGTTCCCATTTCTTTTTTGGGGCAAGGAAAACGAGGAAGAATATCGATTTATTTTGGGACATTATCGTTCTTCTTCTCCGGAAGCTTCTTCTTGGAATTTCCTTTTATTGACCGGCGCTTCGAGATCGAAACAAAACGAGAAGGAAGAGGTCTCCACTTTTTACGCGTTCCCTTTCTATTTCGGTAAGACGATCCGGGAGGGGGAGGAATGGAAGTTTCAGTCCGATACGATTCCGTTTTTCTATTCTGCGAAACGAACTCCGGATTCCTACGACGCAACATTCGCTTTGATTTTCAGTTATAAAAAGAATTCGGTCACCCAGGACGAACAACTTTTTCTCCCGCCGATTCTTTATCTCGCAAAGGAGAGAAATTCGTTCGGGCAGATCGATTCTACCGTTTATTCTCCGTTTTATTACCATCGAAGTCTGAAACAAGGTTCTTCGAAACTAGATACTTTTTCGGATAACAACTTTTATACGATTTTTCCGGTTCCTCTTTTCTACACGTATGAAAGCCTTACGGGTGGTGCAAATCCTACCGAGACAAACGGTTGGGTTTGGTTGTTCTTGGCGAACATGGATCAGAAAACTCTTACCCTCTCAAAGAAGGAAAGTTTTGAGTTTAGAGTTCTTCTCGGACTTTTAGGAGGCTATTCCTCCGAGTCTTCACCTAACCTAAAAAGTCGAGCCTGGAATGTTTCGTTTTTCTTTTTTAGGAGTACGACGGAGGAGAATGGAATTCAGATTTATTCTTCCAGCGAGATTCCGATTCTATATTCGAACGTGGAGACTTTGACTTTCTCTGAAACGAAATTTTTACTTTTAGTGGGAAAGAAAACGGATCAGAAAACGGGACTCAAACGGACGATGGCCTTGCCGTTCTGGTATCAAAAGGAAGAAGTCGTTCGAAAAGGATACGTCGACTACACCACCTTCACACCGATCTTTTTTCAGACGAAATCGGTTCAAGATGGTACGGAATCCAATTTTTATACAAGCCGCTTTTATCCGATTCTTCCATTGCCTTTGCTCTACACTTTTGAGGAAAGGGTTCGTGAAGAGAAAGTAAAAAAGGATACCTGGGGATTCGATTGGTTATTGTTAGCGAACTATAAAAATACGCAGTATCTACATAACGGTTCGGAATCGACCTCGTTTAAGGCGGCTCTTTCGCTTTTCGGATATGAGAAAAACGGAATGGACGGTGAGCATGAAACGAGTTCCTATTTATTTCCTCTTTTCTTTTATAAGAGTTCGGATCACAAGGAATACGACTCTTATCGGTGGATCGTGCCGATCTTGAGTTATCGTAGTTTTAACGAAAGCCAAGGAAAGATCCGTTCTCATACGAATCTTCTCGGAATTTTTCTGAATTACAAACGGGACGACGAAATGGGAACGAGGAGTTTATTTCTTTTCCCGTCACTTTATTATTCGAGCGATAGAAGCGGAGCCGAAAAAACATACGCATTTTTTCCGTTATTCTACTATTCATCGAATGATAAAAATGAATATTCGCTCTTTCTGACATTTTTTTATTCCGGACAGGATGCGATTTCGAGACGGAGTAATTTTCTCTATTTGGTGGATTATGAAGTCCACTTTCAAAGACAAAGAAAGGAGTTATCCTTATTTTTGGGTGCGTTTCATTCCGAATTTGAAAAGGATCGAACTCGCTGGTCCGTGTTAGGCGGAGTTTTAGCCGGCTATGAATCAACACCCCAGCTTACGGATTGGAATTTTCTTTGGATTCATTATCTCAATTCCCCGCAGGAAAGAATTCAGAATTTTCTTCCGGTCTATCGATACAGCGAAACGTCGGAAAGTTATTCTCTTTTGCTTCCGCCGATTCTTTCCTATCATTCAAAGGATAAGGAAGGCTCTTTGACGTTAGGCGGTCTTTTCGGGTTGATTTACTACAACAATCGGTCCGAAGTTTTTAAGGAGGAGTCCACAAAAATTTTGGGTGGCCTCTTTTATTTTTCGGAGTCAAAGGCGGAGAGGGGATTTCGAAATCGAGGAATCCTGGGCTTTCCGGCGATCGGCGGTTTGATTTGGAATCACGAATACGAAGCGCAGACCGGTTACGAAAAAACGTCCTTCTTTAAGTTCATTTATAGTAGAACGACGACCGTGAAAGGAGTAACAATCAATAGAGTACTTGGAGTTGACTGGTCAAGACTCTTTTGAGTAGCGCAAAATTCTGAAATGAAGGAGCGAAAATAATTATTTCTAAACCTGCGAAACGTAAAAACTGTTTTGAATGGCCGGGGTTTTTGGTAGCGCTAATTTTCCTTTTGTTTCCAGTTGATTCCGATGATCGAAATATCGTCTTGTTTGGCGACTCCGGATAAGAACTTTTCCTGTTCGTTTAACAAAGAGTCGATCCCTTCCCGAAGCGTTTTTGAATTCAAAGACTGAACTATTTTTTCCACTCTATCCTCTCCGAATTCTTCTTTTTCGTTGTTCCATTGTTCTACGAGTCCGTCTGTAAACAGGACCAGCTTCGAATTGGGTTTGATTTTGATCTCATTCGAAGTGTATTCCGTTTTAGAAATCGCTCCTACGATTCTTCCCGTTTTTTCCAGTTTTAGGATTTTGTCTTCGAAGATCAGATACTGGGGAATATGACCCGCTGAGGCGTATCGTATGTTTCCTGAATTCGTATCGATGTCCAAAACGATACAAGTGAAAAATTGATTCAAGTTTTTGAATGTATGTAAGAATTCGTTGTTAAGATGGTATAAAATTTCAGTTACGTTGTAGATTCCGCGTTTCAAGGACTCATAGATCGCTTTGATCGCCATCGTGATGAGAGCCGCTTGCACACCGTGGCCCGTCGCATCCGCAAGAAAGAATCGAGTCAACCCGGGTCGCAATTCCATGATATCGAAAAAGTCTCCCCCGACCTCGCTGAGTGGCAGATAACGTATGATGATTTCCAATTCTCCGATCGTCCTGTCCTTTTGAGAAAGGATTCCTGATTGGATTTTTTTAGCGGTGGAAAGATCGTTCTGAATTAGGTTGAGGTTTTCTTCCAATTGTTTGGTGAGAATTTCCTTCTCTTTGATGTTCATCCGAATTCTTCCCAGTACCGAATTGTATCGCTCCGCGATCTGACCGACTTCGGTGAACGGTTCGATCGAAAGATCCTTGCTCAAATCCCCGGTTCTCTTTTGGTATTCCATCTCCAAAAAAAGATCGATGAGTTCAGTCGTGGCTCTGTGTTCGGTATAGTTTAAACCTTTTTGCTCGTTTAATTCAGAAACTCGAAATTTAAAAAAATGATTTGCCGCGCCTAAAATAAGATAACTCAGGCCGAAAGCAAGAACGCAACAAGTGAGGATCCCGATTCCCTGTGTTTGAATTTGTTCCCAGCGCGTAAGACCTGTTCCGAGTATTTCCAAATTACCAAAAAGACCGACCGCGAATGTTCCCCAAATTCCCGCCGCAAGATGCACCGGAATGGCGCCCACAGCGTCGTCGATTCGAAACCGATCCAGAAGGCTTCTCGTTTCATACATGATGATTCCTGCGACAAAACCGATACAAACGGAATCGATTGAGTTCACCGCGTGACAAGAGGCGGTGATCGCGACAAGACCGGCTAACGCACCGTTCAAGGGAAGAGTGGCTTCCGCATACTGGAGTCGGATCCAACCGTAAATAAGCGATGCGGCCATACCGCTCGCCGCGGCAAACATCGTGTTGACGATAATTTTAGGAACTGCAGAGGTGAACGCTAACGTGCTTCCTCCGTTGAATCCGATCCAACCGAGCCAGAGGATCAAGGTTCCGAGCATCGCGAGCGGGAGATTGTGTCCCGTGATATAACGCACCGATCCGTCCTCGGCGTATCTTCCCGAACGATTTCCTAAAAGTAACATCGCCGCGAGTCCGACCCATCCACCCACGCTGTGAACGACTGTGGATCCCGCAAAATCGACGAAGCCCATTCTTCCAAGCCAGCCCGTAGCCGTTTCCCAATTCGATAAATCCTTCCCCCAAACCCAATGGCCGAAGATCGGATAAATGATCGCGGAGATCACGACGGTAACAACGATATAAGCTCCGAACTTCATTCGTTCCGCAACCGCCCCGGATACGATCGTCGCCGCGGTTCCGCAAAACATAAGTTGGAATAAGAAGAAAACCGCGATCTCCGGATGAGCCGTTGAAAATTCCGGAAAGAAAGAATCGGATCCGATAAAACCGAAGACGCTCGTTCCAAACATAAGACCGAAACCGACGGAGTAGAATATGAGAGTGGCGATTCCGAAGTCGGTTATATTTTTGATCGCGACGTTGATCGAATTTTTCGTCCTTGTAAGCCCCGATTCAAGACAAAGGAAACCCGCTTGCATAAAAAAAACAAGTCCGGAGGAAAGTATGATCCAAAGTATGTCGAAATTTGTCTTGGGCATCTACGTCTTTTGTCTTTCAGACGAATAAAGTTTGCAAGAATCATTTTAAGAAATTCGTTTTTGTTAGAGATTCTTCTCTTTTTTAAATCAAAGAAGGAACGTTATGCGGTGCTTACAAATAAGGCATTCTGATTTTTATGGAATCAGAAACGTTAGTTTTAAAGCCGGAAGGAGGTTCTTCGAAACCGTGTTCCATAAAGGATGTTTTCCTCGGTTTTTCCTTAAAAAGAAACGAACCGTTCCTTTTTAAGGAAAAGAATATTCAATATACTTAAAATATGATCTTGGTCTTTCTCTGGTTCTCCCAATCTCTTGGACAAAAAGGCGATTCTTTTTGTCCGGGAACGTCGTGAACGGATTAAAAGCAATTGCAAGAATGCGGCAAACATCGGAATCTTAGGCGATTCTATCCAATTACAAAGAAGAACGAGAGAAACTATGAAGATCGGAATCCTAAAAGAAATCAAGGTCGCTGAAAATCGCGTCAGCATGACTCCTGCCGGGGTGGAAGTTTTAATACATCACGGGCATACGGTTTTCGTAGAAAAGGGAGCCGGTTTGAACAGTGGATTCCCGGATTCGGACTATACGGAACACGGAGCGGAGCTTCTTACCGAGCGAACCGATATATTCAAAAAAACGGATATGATTCTCCACGTAAAAGAACCGCAACCTTCGGAATATTCTCTTCTGCGGGAAGATCAGATTCTTTTTACGTATTTGCATTTAGCCGCTTCGAGAGAATTAACTCTCGCTCTTATGAAAACGAACTCGATCTGCATCGCATACGAGACGATTCAAAAAGCGGACGGTTCTTTACCTCTTTTGATCCCGATGAGTGAGATCGCAGGAAGAATGGCCGCTCAAGAAGGCGCCCGTTATTTGGAGATGATTCACGGTGGAAGCGGTGTTCTTTTGGGTGGAGTTCCCGGCGTGGAGCCTGGAGTTGTCGTCGTAATCGGAGGAGGGATCGTTGGAACGAATTCGGCGAAGATCGCCTGCGGCTTAGGCGCGCGTGTTTATATCTTGGATACGAACGCGGATCGGCTTCGTTATCTTTCCGAGATTATGCCGAGCAATTGTATCACCTTGTCTTCGACTCCTTCTAAAATTCGCGAACTTTTAAAAATCGCCGATGTCGTCATCGGTTCGGTTTTATATCCCGGAGCGAAGGCTCCTCGACTTGTGACTCGAGAGCATCTCAAGACGATGAGGAAGGGATCGGTTTTGATCGACGTCGCGATCGATCAAGGAGGATGTTTCGAAACTTCCGTTCCGACCACTCATGAAAATCCGATCTACATCATAGACGGAATCATTCATTATTCCGTCGCGAACATGCCCGGCGCCGTTCCAAAAACGTCGACGCTTGCGTTAACGAATGCGACTCTTCCGTACGTATTAGAAATTGCGAATTTAGGTTGGAAACAAGCGGCGCTTTCTTCGGAGGCGATTCGAAAAGGACTCAACGTGGTTCGCGGTAAAATCACCTATAAGGCGGTTTCGGAGGCGTTTGGAATGGAATATACGAGCGTAGAGTCCGTTCTCGATTCTTAATCTTTTTTCTCTCCCAAATTCGAGCCACCCATCGGAAGCAAGCCGATATCGGTCGCTTTTTTTACCAGCTCCGCTCGATTGTGAACATTCAATTTTTTGTATATGTTTTTCACGTGGTGTTGAATCGTGTATTTACTTACGCCTAAAAATTCAGCGACACGATTGATCGTTTTTCCGGTCACCATATGGTCCAGGATTTCCTTTTCTTTTTTGGTCAACTTGACCCCGTTTGCGACTTTCTTTAATTTAAAGCTGTTGAGCACTCGGAACGCGATTGTGGGTGTGATGATGGCTCCTCCGCGTAACACGGTGTCTATGACTTCTATGATATCCTTGAGTTCGGATTTTAGAATGTAACCGATCGCGCCGTAACGCAAAGAATTGTAGATGAGTTCATCGGAGTTCATGTTGCTCAACATGATTTTATTGATCGAAGGATCTCTTTCGGAAAGTTTCCCCGCGAGGTCGACGCCGCTCATTCCAGGAAGAAGAATATCCAAAAAGATAATGTCTAACGTTCTTCCTTTTGTGTCTTTCCAAAAGGACTCGGCCGATTCCCAGTGAAGGATTTCTTCAACGCCGGGTACGGATTCCAAAACTTTTAGGATCTGGTTTTTGTAGTTCTCGTCGTTTTCTACGATGCCGATTTTGATTTTGTTTGTTGTCATGTTTTTCCTATCGCGGTTTGCCGAAATCAGATCGAATGAAAACGATTGGCTTCGATTTTTAGGTCGATCGAATATATGTTTTGCAGAAGAGCCATTTCCATTCTTCCGTCCAACTTCACGATTCTTTCGATCAAGTTTTCGGTGCCTCTTCCGGATCGACCGTTTGTCAATTTGTAAGCCGACTCCGAACTCATTCTCATCCGAATTTCCTTATCTTTGAGCGAGAAATTCCAATTGGAAACTCCCTTTCCGTATTTTAAATCGTTGTTGGTGACTTCGTTGATAATTCCGAAAAATTCCATAAGACTCGCTTCGTCTTTATAGGAATCAAAAATCTCTAAGAGTTCGTCGTTGTATTGAAATTCGATTTCTCTTCCCGCGTCCGAATAACGTCTGAGAAGGACAAGGTTAACGCCGGTGATAAAATTTTCCGAGACAAGATTGAGATCCTCGATCTTGAGCATTTGTTCGCGTAACATTCCGATCGATTGATTTACGGTCCCTTGGATTTTTTCGAAGAGGTTTCGATTCGGTTCGATCGTTCCGCTCAGAAGTTCTTCGGAAAGAAATTTGAGATCGATCAGTTTCGCCCCTAAGTGATCGTGAAGATCGATGTTGATTTTTTGTCTTACTTGTTGAATCGCTTCTCGTTTTTCGCTTTCTTGTAAGAGCCTGTCTTTGTGACCCTGGACCAGTTCGAGTAAATTGTTGACTCGGTTCATCAGTTGTTCGAAGTCGAAAGGTTTTACTAAGTAGTCGTTCGCGCCTGCGTTGAGCGCGGCGATCAGATCGTTATCTCGATTTTTTGCCGAGACCATGAGAATCGGTAACTCGATCGGACTCCAACGAGTTCGAATTTCTCTTGCAACTTCCAATCCGGAAAGGCGAGGCATCATCACGTCCAAGATTACCGCTTGAAAGTCCGAATCTTTTTTAAGAAGTTCTAAAGCGTCGATTCCGCTTTGAACCACGAGACATTCCATATTTCTGAGGGATAAATAATTTTGGATCACTTCCAAGTTTACCGGTTCGTCGTCCACGACGAGGATACGAATTTTATCGTTTTCTACGAGTTTCTTTTCCCTTTCCTGATGATTCGGTTGCAACGAATCGTTTGACCTTGAATAGAGATCGGACTCTTTCTCGGATTTTTTTATTTGAGAATCCTGTATGTCCTTACAAATCGGAATCGTGAAGTAAAATCGAGAACCTTTTCCTGGAACGGATTCGACGTTCAATTCTCCGCCGTGTAATGCGACGAGCGCGCGGCTGATCGTAAGTCCGAGTCCGGTTCCTCCCGCGTTTCCTGCATCTCCGGAATGAACTCTTTCAAAGAATTCGAATATTCTTTTTTGTTGATCTTCCGGAATTCCGATGCCAGTGTCCGTTACGCTGATTTCCGCAGTCTCTTCGTCGATCCTTCTCGCGCTCACGACGATTTTACCTTTCTCCGTAAATTTAATGGCGTTTCCGACTAGGTTTTGGAGAATCTGTTGGAGTCGATTTTCATCCGCTAAAAGAGGAGGGAAATTCGGTTCGATTTCGTTTAACAAAATCGTTTTGGAAGGATCCACTCCGACACGGTTTAACTCCAAGGTAAAATCTGCGGCCTGTTTGCTGTCTACGGGAATTCTTCTCAAATTGAGATCGCTGTGTTTGAGCTTCGAAAAATCCTGTATGTCGTTTACCAAACTCGAAAGCCTTTCTCCGCTGGAAACGATCATTCCCAATTGTCTTTCTATGAACGGAGAAAGGTCGCCTCCGGCTCCTCTTCTCAGGGAATCAGCGATACCGATGATTCCCTGGAGCGGAGTTCGAAGCTCGTGGGAAGTTGTCGCGAGGAATTCGTCTTTGAGTTTGTCCAAGGAAATCAATCGAACGTTAGAGTTCTGCAAATCCGCGCTGAGTTTTTGAGATAGATGATAAGAGATCGCGAATTGTTTGGAGATGATAAAAGCCTGTGCGATAAAAAAGAGAGAGATTCCGTAAGAAATAAAATAGGAAGTATTGATGACCATATTTGCATAAAGGAGATCGTTGATGACGATCAAAAAAAGAAGGATACAAATGGAGAATCCGATCCAAGCTCCTACTCGTTCGTTTCGGATCGCTTGGATCAGAACAAAAACCATATAGAAACATTCTATAAAAACGAAAAGGCTAAAGACGGGAAGGGTTCTCGAGTAAAACGAAAGATCCGTAAACAGAACGATCAAGGATAAGATCGAAAAAACGGTACCAAAGAAGGCGGCGGCCTTTTTATGAAACTCGTTCGGGAACATGGAACGTAAGAAAAGCGCTAAGATAAATCCGCCTATATAAACGGAAAGTAACTCGAGCCGATAGCTAAGATTGAAATCAAAGTTCGGGAACAGAGTGAATAGAAGACGTTCCCCCGTAAGTACGATTCTAAGAATCGCGACGAGACCGATCAAGGCAAAGTAAAAATGGGAGAGTTCTCGACGCAAAAGCGAAAAAAGACTAAAATGATATAAGACTCCGATAAACAAGCCGCCTGTGATAAAGAGATCCAACCAAATGGTTCTTTCGCGAAGAGTGAACAATTCCTTCCGTGGACCAAGTAACACCGTTGCCCAGACTCCGGCTTTCGAGTGCGCGTAGTTGGAAACTTCCAGTACGATTTCGTTTTCTTTCTCTAAACGGATCGGTCCGCTTACTCCGGGACGATACAAGGGGCTACTTGTTTCCGGAGAGATTCCCACTGTTCCGCTGGATAGAACCTTTACTCCGTTCACATAAAGGTTGTAAGCCGTTGCCGCTTCCAACATCTTAATCGCCAGGTCGTCTTGCGGTTCATTGAGTAGAACGCGCATTCGGTAGGTCGCATAACCGAAGCCGGGATAATTTTTTCCTTCCTTGGAGTAGTTGGTCCAAGAATCCGGAACGTTAACGAAGTCCCCCGTTTGCAAACCATTCTTATCGTTTGTTTCCGTTCGTGTTGTGTTCGAAAGTTGATTCCAAAAAAATTCCCATTCACCGTCCAGACTCAAGTGACCTTGAGAAACGAAGTCCCAGTTCGACCTCAGGTCTAAAATTCCATGAAAGACTTGGGGAGGTTTTTTTGGGATGAGAATCCGTTCACAGAACGTGAACGTTAAAAAGAATAAAATCGATAATCGAATGATTTTTCTCGATCCATTCTTCGTGGCAAACATAAGGATTGTCTTATCGAAGGAATCGGAATCGGGAAACCATTTTCTTTTTTTTGGTCATAATTCCGGATTCGAAACGAAGGATGCTTTCGATTTCGTATTAGAATGCTAGAGCGAACTGGAATTTAGCCGTATTTGATTTCGAAACGCCACTCGTTCGAGGGAGAAGGAACGGATGTAGAAGCGACTCGAAGAACCTCTAGGAGCAACAAGGATTTCATTTTCTTCCAAGACCGACGGTTTCGTCTTGGGAATGCCGTTCTGAAAAAGAAAGTTCCACATTCTTCCGGATTGCATTTTTTCGAGATTCTTCTTTCCTTGGAAACAGAATGTCAAAGGTCGATCCTATTCCTCCGCTTCTTCATCTTTCCGATGTAATCGAAGAGAAGGTAGAACCCCTTTTTTATGCGGGGCGCCTGGAAGATTTGCCTCCGAGCTTTCGCGAATACGATAGTTCTCACAGACATACCTATTTCGCCCTTTTCTTTTTCTTAGAGGGAGATGGGACACATACGATCGACTTTCAAGAATACACAATCCAATCCAATGCGCTTTTCTTTTTAAAACCCGGTCAGGTTCATTCTTGGAAATTCACAAAACCGGTACGAGGATTTGCACTCAAAATCTCTTCCGATTTTTTTTCGGACCAAGGCGAAAACCCTTCGGCACTCAGGGAATATCCGTTCTTTCAGTTTGCGCAGAGTTCTCCGAAAATTCAAATCGAAGATACACCGCGATTGAAATCCGATTTTGAACGATTGATTGAAGAGAAGGATTTTCGTTCTGAAAAAAAGATGCTTTTGATTTTGGCGCAAGTCATTCTTTTACAGGCAAAAAAAGAATATGATTTGCAACAGGCGTGTGAGCTTCTTCCCGATTCCACAATCGTCGCCTTTCAAAAACTCTTGGAAGAAAATTTTTTAAAGGAAAGAAATACATCCTATTATTCGAGAAGGATCGGTATCGCTCCGAACACTCTCAATCGAATCTGCCACGAAGAATTGGGAAAGTCCGCGAAGTCTGTGATTCACGAACGAATCACCCTGGAAATCAAACGTCTGCTTTTACATTCGAATTTGAATATTACACAAATCTCATGGGAATTGGGTTTTACCGATAACGCGTATTTCAGCCGTTATTTCAAATCTCAAACCGGAACTTCTCCCGAAAGATTCCGCGACTCCGGACGAAAAACACCATAAAATATAGAATCCGTCCATTTACATTTTCGTTTTCATTTTCTATAGTTTCCTTATATTAAAGGAGATTGAAATGATCGAAAAGTTCTTTCAAACGGAATCGAGCTGGATCTTAACTTTCGTAAGAATTGCACTCGGACTGGTAATGCTTCCGCACGGACTTCAAAAATTATTCGGATGGTTCGGAGGTTTCGGATTGAGTGCAACGATGGGTTTTTTCCAGTCACAGGGAATTCCATCGGTGATCGCATTCCTCGTCATCTTAGCGGAATCTTTTGGAGCGCTCGGTTTGATCTTGGGATTTGCCACAAAACTTTCCGCGTTCGGAATCGCGCTTACGATGATCGGCGCGGCCATTTTTGTTCGGGACAATGGATTCTTTATGAATTGGTTCAACACGCAAGCTGGAGAAGGATTCGAATATCATATTCTCGCGATCGCGATGGCATTCGCGCTTCTGATCGGAGGTGGTGGAGCCTTGTCTTTGGACGCTCTGATCAGCGAAAAGATCAAGTGAGAATTTAGGAAGGTTTCCGATTTTGGGACCGATATTTCTTCCCGAAATCGGAAATCTCCTACGTTCCTTTTCTACAAACGGATCGTTGTTTTGTTACTTCTATGAACAAAATTGCTAAATAGAATCACGCGGCCGGAGGGAGGAATCGGGCGATTCCGACCAAAGTGGCCAAAATGTCGGAGCGTAAAGAAGTTCGTCTTTGTTCCTGAAAATGATTGGAAAGAATTACAACGATCTTACAAAAAAGTTACGACTCATTCGTCCATTTCCAAAAAAAGCCGGGAACCGGAAAACGGAACGCAAGGATCCGAGAATATAGCGGTTTCGGATAACGTGAATACATTCTATGATTCATATTAAGAGGACCGCTTGGCCGCGGAAACATTCGAATTCGAACGAAGGTTGTTGTGCGGCCCGTTTGAAACAAAGAGAGAAGCGAAGGAAGAAGAAACCGCGACCGTTTGTATCGATCGCAGTATCGTTTCTCAAGAATGGTTTTTTTTCTTCGACGAAGATTTGCTTTTTGGAGAATTCGATTGAGTTGCTTTTCCGATTTTTTTTTCGCCTTGGTTCTTATCGGAAAACGGTTTCTTACTAAACTTTTTCAAAAGAAAGGTTCCGATTTCTTCTCCCTTCTTCATTCCTAAGTCCACTGTTTCCTTGAGTTTGGATCCGTTCGTGGTCACGAGAGTCACCGGGAGTTGGTTTTCCGGTGAGATCATATGAATCTGAACTCCCTTTGGAGGTTTTTGAGCGACTTCTCTTGCAACGTTGAAATGATGATGGTGCCAACGGCTCATCAATCGAGCCATCTTCCAGTCCTTTGGAAAGGAAAGAAAACTCGTAAAAAATCCGAAGGGAGGAGAAACTTTTTCAACCGGAGAATTTAAGACAACCGTAATGTCTTTGTATCCCGCTTCGATCAAATCTTCCAAAGGAAGTGGATTGAGAACCGCGGCGTCCGAATAGAGGGTTCCGTCCACTTTGTGCCGTCCTCTTGTCGCAATAGGAAGCGAGGTCGCCGCTTTCAAAAGATCGAATATGTTTGTCGTAGTCGCACGAACGTATTCGATACTTCTCGTATGAAGATTGCTCACGGCGATCCTGAATTCAGGGAGACCGAATTTTTCAAAGTTCTCGGCTGGAAGCGGATATTTTTGTCCGAAAAGATCGTCTACGAGATATTCTTGATCTAAGAATGTTTTTCCTTGGAAGGGATGAAACGGCGAGATAAGTTTTCGACCCGCCAATTCAAAATACCAAATTGCAAGAGTTTTTAAACTTTTTTCCGGCTCCGGTTTCGGCATCGTGACGTAATACGCCGCAGAACATGCCCCGGAGGAAACCGCAACGACGAGGTCGAAGTATTTCGGAGAAAGAATCGTATGCAAAGAATGTAATGCTCCTCCTGCGAAGGCGCCTTTCATTCCTCCGCCTTCCACAAGAAGGGCGCGTTTGTTTCCTTTTGCGAGAGGGATTCTCATAATGCGGAACCTACCACGTTGGATTCTGATTCTTCGTAACTATCGCTCGCACCCTTTTTGTAAGTAAACGGGTAGGTGAGATTTGTAAGACTTGCAATATCGTGCATACGTTCGTGTAAAAATTCTTCCGGATCCTGATTCGGATGCAGGTGTTTCAATTCTCCGATTCGAATCGTAAGTTTGGTTCTTCTCAAAAAACCTCTGGGTTCGTAGTCCAATCCGAGGCAGAGAACGGGAAGGGGGGCTTCCGGTTTGCCGACGATGAACCGAAACGCCCCGGCTCTTCCTCTTCCCATTTTATACGGAACTGTGGTCTGCTCGGGAAAGATCACGAGCATATTACCGTTGTATAATACTTTTCTCGCAAAGAGAAGATCCTTTTTGCTTTTGCGGGGTTCGAGTCTATTCAACGGAATTCCTCCACATTTTAAAAAGAAGTCAAAAAAGATCGGTGCGGCCATAGAATCCTTCATCACAGCCCAGATACTCCAGCGGACTTTGTAGAGCGCTTTGGAAAGGCCCAAAGGAATATCATCGTTTCTCTGGTGTTTGGCGAGTACGAGGACGGTTCCTTCTTTGGGGACGTTGTGAAGTCCGTGGACTTCGGTCTTGTAAAAGAGACTTCCGTAGAATCTTCCGAATCTGTCCAAAATTCTTCGAACCAAATGCGAACTTCCCGGATGTAAGCCAGGTTCCGCATCGGGAGCCTTGTATTTTTTAGGAGAACGTTTGTCGTTTTGGGAGGAATTTGCTACTTTCATATTCTAATATGAGCCAGATTGTCAGAGGAGGTTGCAAAAAAAGAACGATGTTCGTTATTATTTTACAGCCTACATCTCCGCTCCTTTGCTTGGGTTCGGCCGGATCGAGCAAGGGAGATTTTTTAACGAAGTGGAATGAAACATTCTATATTCCGGATTTTCTTTTGTGTTTCGGTTTGATCGCCTCTTATCGACGAACGCCGTTGGAATTTTCGAATTCTGCTCTTTACCGTAATCGTGAGAACGAAGGATGAAACGGGAAATCTCCGATTCCCTTATCATCTTAACGATCGAACGTATAAACGGCTCCGGAGTTGAGGGCCGTATCGTCATCGGAAGCGGCATTCGGTGGAGTGCTCGGATTAAAAAAATTCAGAGCTTGAGAACTGTCTTCTCCGTTGGCACCGACGATGATACAATCGTTCGAAATTCCGATGCTTGTTCCGAAGGTGTCACCGCTTCCACTCACATTCTCCGTGTTCGGCGCCTTGATATACGACTGAAGGTTCCAGCCGGAGCTCGATCTATGAAAAACATAAACCGCTCCCGAGTTCAAAGCTCCGTCGTTATCGGACGTCGCGGTCGGGAAAGCGGAGGGAGAATTGATTAACGAAGGAAGTGAGCTGTCTTCTCCCGTAGCACCGACGACGATCATATCTCCGAGAATGGAAACGGTCGTCCCGAATCCGTCTCCGCTAGCGGAAAAATTCTCTGCATTCGGTGCCTTTAGGTAGGCTTCCCAAGACCAAGTCGTACCGGAGCGTACAAATACGTACGCGGCTCCCGAATTCGCGGCGGAATCATTGTCCAGGGCCGGAGTTAAACTTGGATCGGGTGCGTTGAGAATCGTCCCTAGACTGCTATCTTCGCCTGCCGCGCCGACCACGATTCGATTTCCGGAAAGAGATAAGCTGATTCCGAATTGATCGGATGCCTCGTTGTTCGGCGACTTGATATAGGCCTGCCAAGACCAATTGCTTCCGCTCTTCGTAAATACATAGACGGCACCCGATCCCGAACCGAGTGGGAACGTATCATTATCCGCAGTTGGAGTCAGATTCGGATCCGAGGAATCGGATATCGTCGTCTGGTTGCTCCGTTCTCCTTTTGCGCCAACCGCAATCGTATTCGAATCCTCCGATATAGCAAGACTTGAACCAAAATTGTCGAATGCTTCCGCGTTAGGCGCTTTGAGGTAGGATTGAAATGCCCAGTTGCTTCCCGTTCTTTGATAAACGTAAGCCGCTCCCGAATCGGTGGCATTCGTATTGCTTACGAAAGTGGAAGGAGCATTCGTGATTGAAGACTGATCGGAATCTTCGTAGATCGCGGAGACGACAATGGTATCGCCCGAGATCGCCACTAGGTTTCCGAATTGATTCGTGGAACCCGAGTTTGGCGCTTTTAAATAGGCTTCCCAGGCCCAGGTGGTTCCGGATCGACGAAACACATAAGCGGCCCCTGAATTGGGAGCGGAATCGTTGTCTCCCACCGGGGTCAGACCTGGGTTCGGAGCGTTGACCACGGTGTTAACGTTACTGTCTTCAGAATTGGATCCAACGACGATCGTATCCCCCGAGATAGCGACGCTAGTACCGAAAGCGTCTTGGCTTTCTGCGTTCGGTGCTTTGAGGTACGCTTCTAAAACCCAGCTGGAGCCGACTCTACGAAAAACATATACGGCTCCGGAATTGGCGGCTCCATCATTATCCGTCATCGAAGATAAAAACGGTCCCGGAGTGTTTGTGATCGTTGTTTGGTTGCTATCCTCACCCGGAGCTCCGACTACCATGGTGTCTCCGGAGACGGCGACCTTAATTCCAAAACTATCTCCGTTTCCAGCTATGTTTTCTGCGTTCGGTGCTTTTAGATAGGCACCCCAAAACGAATCCAAGGCTTGAATCGTAATATCGATTGTCGTTGAATTCGAACCGTTTGTGTTGGAGGCCGTAATTGTGTAGGAAGAGGAGTTCTGCGCGCTTGTCGGTGTGCCCGCGATTTCTCCTGTACTTGAATTCCAAGTCAATCCTGAGGGAAGAGAAGGAGAAATGGAGAATGTGGTCGGGTTTCCGTTGGCTACCGGAACGACAGGAAGAATCGCAGTATTTTTTACAAAAAGAAGCGAAGTGTTGGAATAGGAAACGTTTGGAAGAATCGGGCTACTACTTTCCGTGTTTGGAAGTGAATCCGAAATCGGATTTCCCAATAAGACGAGCGTATCCTGCGAAGACTCGTTGTGTAAGCAACCGGAAAGGAAACCGCTAAGAATCCCAAAGGAAAGAACTGCTAACAAAAGTCGTGAAACGGGTTGATCCCAAAATACTAGTTTCATTCTTCCTCCTTCCGAATTGGGAAAACAGGCTGTGCCTGAGAATAAAATCTGATTCCTTAGAAGAAAAGAATACGGTAGAGAAAGAAAAATTACCGCCTCTTTTATAATTGGTGAATACCTTGTTTATAAGTTTGCAAGATAGGAGACCAATTGTTCCTCATCGTGAATCGGAAGAGGCGAACATTTAGGAAAGAAGTGTTTTTGTCTTTGGGGAAAAGCAGGAGAAGACGAGCTGGAAAGAAAAAATTAACTGATTGGGAACATTTGTCGCAAGGAAAGGGAAACAAAAAGAAGGAAGGCAATCGGAAAACGATCCGTTATATAAATAAAATATAATATACTTCCGTAGACGATCGCGAGAATTTGAAACAGAAGGATGAGAAGAATCGTTTTCGTCTTTTTCAAAGTTTTTTACGCTCAGGGACAATTGACGGATAAAACCAGAATTTGATACAGCAATTTTTTTGGATTCTCATGCCAAATTTCGAAATCATTAGAATTCGTCCCTCGAAGAACGGAAGCGAAAGTTTTGGAATTTTTGTTTCAAATTTCGATAAGAATCGTTGCGAATTTAAGTCAGACTTCCTTTTGAACCAATCCATTTTACATTCCGCTCGGTACCTTGGACATACGCCGTCATCTATTTGTAATTTTTTCCACCTTCTCTTTCATCTCCGTCGCTTTCTTCCAGAGTTCTAAAGTAAATCGATTCCGAATTTTTTCAAAACAAGCGCGAAGCCAAGATAGAGAATCAGCGTGGATCCGACGGTCGTTCCTAACGCAGGCCAAAAACCCATGGATTGCTGGATCCTTGGAAATAAGAAAAGCATCGGAAGACTTGGGATCACATACCAGAACGTATAATACGCGTAATTTTCGATTTTGGAAGAATCCGAATCCTCCAGTTTTAACCAAATCAACGTTAGGAGCGTAATCATCGGCAAAGATCCGATGAAGGCCGCGAGTTTATCGTTTCTCCTTGCGACCTCAGAGATAGCCACGATCAAAAGGGAAGTCAGTGTGTATTTGAAAAATAAGTAGAGCATTTTTCTCCCGGACGCGAAGTGCGATTCTTAACAAATAGGAAAAATAAGGCTTCCTTTCAATCCATTCTTTTTCGTATAAAAAATAATCCTAATATTCAAAAAATATATTGATTTTGAAATCATTTTGCCGTTTTGTTTTGGTCTTCCGCTTTCGCCGAATCCGGACTCGATTTAGCACGGATTTTTTAAAAAGCGAAACGGAATCGAATTTTAGAATTTGAGAGAATCCAATGGATTTAAAAGAATTGATACATTCCCGCCTCGATCCTGGCAGACGTTTGCGAGCCTTGATCGTGATCGTTGCGATTTCCTTTTTGATCATAGTCGTCGACTTGATCGGAAGAAGTGAATTGATTCAGGATCTCAAGGCCAAGGTGGAATTGTATGACCTGACCCAGAGAAAAATCGAATTTTGCAAAACTTCCTTTTTGATCACAGACGATTCAAGATATACATTTCAATCTCCTTCCGTTCGTTCTTCCGGGGAAAAGAACGAGAACGCTCCCGAAAACGATGAAGGATTGGATTTCAAGACGATCGACGCATTTCTCACCTGTTTGGAAGCTCAGTTTCTCAACGTGATGAGTTTGAGTTCCGATCAGAGGATCTATTCCACGGAGACGAAACTCTCCACGTTTTCCTGTGATCGTTTTTTTTGTTCCGGAGAACAAAAATTCTCCGATACAAGAAGATCTTTTTTAAAGGAACTTTGCAAACTGGAAGAGGGGAAATGCAACGAATGGAAAGATAGTATCGATTCTTCCAAAAAAAACGGAAAGGAATATAAGGTTTCCATTTCCGTCGCGTATCTTTATCTCAACGACTATTACAATTATCGAAATTGGATTGTTCGGTTTTGGAACTCAATTCTTAATTCATCCAATTTTTTTCGAGTTCTCTGGAACGATATTTTTCTTTTCGCTCTGATCGGTGCCTTCGTCGTTTGTATTCTCGCATCGATCGTTCTTCTTTTGGGTTTTCTAAAATTTATCTTTTCCTTTTTGTTCGGAGAACACGGGATTCTCGATTTGGATCTTATGTTCATTGAATGGATCAACACGAGCATCAAAAAAATCGCGGGTGGTGACACGGAGATCAGTAAGTATTTTCAAATCGTTTCCCTTCTTCTGGCGATCGGGATCGGAGGTTATCGAATCAACGAAGGGGTCAATCAAACCAATCAAGAACAAAGCAAGCTGAATAACGACGCTCGTTTGTTCGAAGTGCAGAGAAAGTTATTTATTGAACATCGATTTCTTTTGGGCTGTAGATCCTTTCTTTCGGATAAAAATTCTTCGATCGTTGATAAATTGTATGATAAGATGGTGTTCACGAATGATTCTTATAATGATTCCAGAGAACTCTTTCAAAACGGATCAGAATTTGCAAAAGACCTTAGCGAGATCCAAGAACCGGAGTTTACAAAAAATTCATCTGAATCCTCGGAACAAAACTGTTCGATAAACGCGCTTCGTGCATCGTTTCAAAAACTCAAAACGATTATCGAATACGAAAACAACGTCTTGAACCTAAGAGAGACCGTGGATTCGAAGAGAAAAAAAGGAATCAAAGAAACGGTTCAAAAAGGAATCGAAGGAATCGGCAAAATCGCGGAAGATTGATTTATTCCATTTTCCTTTTGAGAGCCGAGGTTTCCAAAACACCGTTGATGGAAGTCGGTTCCATGACAATTGTCAGTTCTTCCCTCCGCAATTCCGGATTGTTTTCGTAATACGTTTATCCTTTGTGGAATGGAAAGAGTTCGTTATTCTTATAGATTGAAAAGGTGTGTGATTCATTCAAATGAACAAGGCATTGGTTTTTATCAAATTGATTTGGGCTTCTCGTCCTGGTAGAATCGCTTCGATCGGCGTTCTGATCGTATTGCTCGCTTTCGGATCTTATCTTGTGATTCGTGAAAAGCGAACTGAAGTTTCTCCAAAGGTAGGTCCGATTGTAGAACTCGTCTATTCTCTTGGAACCGTTAAATCCGATCGAGTCTATCACCTCAAACTCGGAGTGACTTCTTCCATTCGAAAGATCTTCGTGAAAGAAGGTGAAATCGTCAAAGAAGGCCAAGAACTTCTTATCTCCGATTCCGGCTCGAACTTTCGCGCTCCATTTTCGGGAACCGTCACGTCTGTTCCGTTTCAAGAAGGAGAGGTCGTAATGCCCGGCGCTCCCGTTCTCACGATGATGGATTTAAAAAAGACCTATATTCTTTTATCCTTGGATCAGGATTCCGTTCTTCGGATCAGACCCGGTCAAAGAGCCGAATTGAGTTTTGAAACGATTCGAGGTACGAAAGTGATGGGTAAAGTAAACAGGGTCTATCCCTCCGACGGGCAATTTTATGTAAGAGTTGACGTTGAGTCCATGCCCGAAGGAACGCTTCCCGAAATGACTGCGGACGTTGCGGTGGAAGTCGCAAGAAAAGAGAACGCACTTTTGATTCCGGTTAAATCGGTGGAAAAAGGAAAAATACGCGTTAGACGAAACGGTAAGGTCCTTCTTCTGGACGCGAAAGTGGGAGCCGTCGACGGAGAATGGTGTGAAGTCCTGGAGAATGTCGTATTAGAAACGGATACCGTTTATTTGGACGGGGGACGTTAATCTAAGAATATGTTTTTTTTAGCAATCAGGCAGTTGATCAGTAGACCTCAACAAACCTTCCTTACTTTTTTAGGTATTCTTTTAGGAACGGCAGGGTACGTCGTTTTCTCCGGGATGATGCTCGGATTTCAGGAATACATCACGGATCAACTCGTGAACAACGACGCGCAGATTCGAATTTCACCGAGGGATGAAGTTTTAAAGGAAGAAAGTTTCAAAGGAGTTTTCTTTGAGGGAAACTCGGTTCGTTGGATCAAACCTCCTTCCGGAAAAACCGATTCCACTCAATTGACGAACGTAAAGGGTTGGTTTTTGAAATTGGATCAAGACGAAAGAGTGGAAGCCTATGCTCCTCAGCTCAATCGACAATTGATTTTCAAATTCGGCAAACAAACCCTACCTGGAAAATTACAAGGCATCGATCCCGTAAGGCAGATGCGCGTGACTACGATCGGCAAATACGTCGAAAAGGGAAATCTAAAGGATTTAGATCGGGGTGGAGATATCATCTTCGCCGGAGCCGGACTTCTGGAACGTTTGGGGGCCGAGGCGGGAGATATCGTTCAAGTGATTTCACCTAACGGAACAATATCGAACGTGAAAGTGGGTGGGATCATTCGAGTAGGAAATCGGATGATCGACGAAGTATCCGTCTACGCTTCGCTTCGTACGGTTCAGAGAATCACACAGGCGAACGGAATCGTATCGGAGATTGCGATTCGATTGAAGGACGTTTCCAAGGCGGCCGAAGTCGCGACGGAGTGGTCTTTTTTTACGAGGGACAAGGTTCAGAGCTGGGACCAAGCCTATGAAAGTATTCTTTCCGTATTCAAAACTCAGAATATAGTTCGGGATACGACCACGTTTACGATCATTCTGGTTGTTGCGTTCGGAATCTACAATGTCTTGAATATGGTTGTGAATCATAAGAAGAAAGAAATTGCGATTCTGAGATCGGTCGGTTTCGACGAAGGAGACACGATTCGATTGTTTATCATACAAGGACTTCTTTTGGGTTTGATCGGCGCGATTTTCGGTTTGATCCTCGGTGCTTTGGCCTGCTACTCCTTGGACGGTTATCCGTTGGGAGGCGCGAGTCAAAAAGGTCCGATGATCAACGTAATGAAAATTTCCTGGAATTATATGATCTACGTGAATGCGTTTCTTCTTTCGGTCCTTACGAGTGGAATCGCCGCTTACATTCCCGCTCGTTCCGCTTCCAAGTTATCGCCCGTGGAAATCATTCGAGGTAGCACGTGAATAAAAATAAACTTCCAGATCATCGAATGGAAAACAAGGACAAGGTAGAATCCAATGCCTTGACCTGTGATTCGCTTATCAAATCGTTCGGGGAGCCGCCGACCCAGGTAGTAAGAGGAGTCACGTTCCAACTCAAAAAGGGAGAATTTGTTTCTCTTACGGGAAGATCCGGTTCCGGAAAGTCGACTCTCTTGTATATGTTAAGCGGCCTGGATCGGCCGACATCCGGTAAAGTTTTTCTGGATGGGAAAGATCTTTTCCAATTAGAGAGTAAGGAAACCCATAGTTTTCGAAATCAACACATCGGGTTTGTATTTCAATTTCATTATCTTCTTCCGGAATTGACCGCTATCGAGAATATTCTTATGCCGGCAAGGAAAACGGGAATGGAAGGAATCAAAAAGGAATATGCAAGAAATCTGTTAAAGCAATTCGATCTCGAACATTGTAAAGACAAATTTCCTTCTCAAATGTCCGGTGGAGAACAACAAAGAGCCGCGATCGCAAGGGCCTTGATAATGAATCCGACTTTTATTTTCGCGGACGAGCCGACCGGAAATCTGGACACGGCGAACGGGGACAAGGCGATGGAAATCCTAAAACGCACCAATGCGGAGAATGGAACGACGATCCTTTTCGTAACGCATGACCCTGAATACGCCGCATTTGCAGACCGAAGAATTCATATGGTCGATGGAAGTATTGAAACCGATCGATCACAAAATCACAAACGGGAAAAAAGCGCAAAGGAAAGATGAAATCGTAAAAAAATCCGATCCCATACAAAGAGGAAGAGATCGGATTTCATTGAGGCAGGAGATCGTTCGGAGCAAGTTTGCTTAGAGTCGAATATGTTTTTTCTCGTAGTATTTTTTTGCCTCGGCAACGATTTCCGGATCAGTGATATGGTCCATTACGATTTCTGCAAGAACCGTTTTCGCCAAAGGTGGATGGTGTTTTTCCAAGTAGGTGAGAAAATGAGTCTTTGCCAAACCGGGCCCCGCAATCAACAAATCCTCTTCCGGGGATAGGTTTTTCGCCACATCTTCGAAAAAATGTTTGAGGTCTTCGTTTTGGATCAGGTTGAAACGATCGGGATGATGGTCGTGGTGTTCCGGTCTTCCTTTGTGGTGGATGATCTGAGTGTCCACGGTGTCCTTACTCAGAACAAATTTCTTCGCGACCGATTGATCAATCCATAGAATACAATGTGGCATGTTTGTTCCTTATCCTGATTGTAGCCATCCTACATTCGGATACATTGATTAAAAAGGAAGAATCGATTCCTTTCAAGTTGTATTCATCCATTTTTAAAAAATGTAACGTTACCTTAGGGAGGCAGAGCCTTACGTCTGTTATTCGAATTATCGGATGGAAAACGGAACGGATCTTGATTCTTCTTTGGAAATTGAATTCCCCCTTCGCCTCATATGAGATTGAGAATCAAGTGATAACCGATTTGATTAAACCGTTTCGAAGATATGAATCAGAATTGAATCAATTAGAATAGAACAAAAATATCGAACCATTCGTATTCAAATTTTATAATAAAAAACCTAGGTTTTTGAATATTCCTTGCTATTCTCAACTTTTAAGTTTCCGAATCTTAACTATAGACGATCTATTCCCCTCTTTGCGCCTTTGGAGATCCAGATTTTAGAAAAATCAGATCTCGGTTTTCGTTGGAGTCTGAAATTCTTTAACCAGGGGTAGGAACGTCGTAAAGAAGGGGAATTTATGAACGTAACCGCAGACGAACCGGAACAGAAGACGATTCTTCTCGTAGAGGATGATCCGATCATAGGAATGACTGAGTCCATGCAACTCAAAAAATACGGCTACAACGTGCTCCATGTGATGAACGGAATTAAGGCCATCGGAACCTTGAATGATAAACGAACTCTTATCCATATCGTGTTGATGGATATAGATCTCGGTACGGGGATTGACGGAACGGAAGTCGCATTGGAGATTTTGAAAGACCACGATATACCTCTTTTGTTTCTTTCAAGTCATACGGAACCGGCGATTATCAAAAAAACAGAAAATATCACTTCATACGGATATGTCGTCAAAAGCTCCGATATCACGATCTTAGACGCGTCGATCAAAATGGCATTTCGGCTCCACGATTCTTATCTGAACGTGAAGTTTCAAAAACGAGAAGTGGAATCCAAAAAGATCGCATTGGAACTGATGGAAAAAAGATATCGTCGTCTTTTTGAATGCGCAAAAGACGGTATATTGATTTTGGACGCTGATTCCGGAATGATCGTAGACGTGAACCCGTTTCTTGTTGAAATGCTCGGTTATAGTAAGGAACAGTTTCTAAAAAAGAATATTTGGGATATCAATGCTTTTAAATACATAGACTATTCTAAACAACTCTTTAAGGAACTCCAAGAGAAAGAATACGTCCGTTATACGAACCTGCCCTTGGAGACGGTGGACGGAGCTCTGATTCAGGTCGAATTCGTAAGCAATGTCTATTTAGTGGATGGAGAAAAAGTAATCCAATGCAATATTCGTGATATCACGGATCGGAATAGATATGAAAAAATTCTTACAAACAATATAGAAGAAAAAGAAGCCCTATTAAAAGAGCTTCAACATCGGACTAAGAATAGTTTTCAGATGATCACGAGTTTGATACATCTGCGAGCTCATTCGAGCGAAAACCTCGAAACCAAAGTTGTCTTGGAAGAGTTGACCCTTCGAGTTCAGTCGATTTCCGATCTCTATTCTTTGTTATACGAGACCGATTCGTTTAACGTAGTTCAGATCAAGGATTACTGCAATCGAGTGATCGATTCGATGCTTCAGCTTTCAGATTCGATCGTGATTCGCAGGACTATAGAAGAATTGACGATGACGGCGCGCGATGCCGCTACCATTGGGATGATTCTTATCGAGCTTGTTTCCAACTCCATAAAATACGCGTTTCCAGATCGACCGAAAGGAAACATTTCCGTCGAACTAAAAAAAGTGGATTCAAAAATGATTTTGATCGTTACAGACGACGGAATCGGATTTCAGAAGATTCCGGACTTAATTGAGGCAAAGACGTTAGGATTAAAGCTCGTAAATCTGATGGTCAGTCAATTGGGTGGTGAGATTTTTTTCGACCTCTCCAATGGGACTAAAGTAACGATCGAGTTTCCGGAATCACCTTGATCGTTCGGTTCCCATCCGCGAAATCGAACCGATGGAACATCATTCTTTTTAGTTTTTCTAATTTATAGAGAGGAATCGTATATTGTGATCGACAATTCGAATTTTTTGCGAGAATATAAATTGGTTAGTCGACAAAAGATCCTCTGCTTCTCATTTTTTACGGAAACAATTTCTGATACCGCTTTCTGAGTGATTCTAAATCCAACGGAATCACAGATCACCGAATCATTCAGCTCCCGTTTCAGCCAGATCATCCTCTGTTTGAATTTCGTTTAAAGTTAATTCTGGGGAAAGAATGAAGTAATATATTATAAATCTTTGAAGTATAAATAAGATTTATTTGCAAAGAATGAATTCTTCGCGAACTCGTTTTTCGTTTTGGAATATTCGAAGTTGAAAGGAAGTCATCTATGGAACACGTTTTTGAGACATCGAACTTGAATCGAATCGCTTTTATCGGAAATTATCTTCCGAGGCAGTGTGGGATTGCCACGTTCACGACGGATCTCTGTGAGTCGATCGCGAACTCGTTTCCGGAAAAAACCTGTATCGCTCTTCCGGTAAACGACGTAGAAACCGGTTATGCATATCCCCCCAGAGTGCGTTTTGAACTTACGGAAAAAGATATCGAATCGTATCACCGAGCGGCCGATTTTCTGAATGTCAATAATGTTGATTTAGTTTGTCTTCAATTTGAATACGGCATATTCGGAGGAAGATCCGGGAGTCATATTCTAACCTTATTAAACGAGTTGAGAATGCCGGTGGTGACCACTCTTCACACGATCCTATCGGACCCAGGTCCGGATCAAAGAAGAGTTCTAAAACAAGTGGCGGCCTTGTCCGATCGTCTGATCGTAATGAGCCAAAGAGGAGCGAATTTCTTAGAGAAGATCTACGGAGTTCAATCTAGTAAGATTGACTTGATTCCGCATGGAATTCCGGATGTCGCTTTTGTAGATCCGAGTTTCCATAAGGATCTTTTCGGTGTCGAAGGAAAAACGGTTCTGCTTACTTTTGGACTTCTTTCTCCGAACAAGGGAATCGAACACGTTATTTCCGCTTTACCGGCAATTTTAGAAAAATATCCGAACGTCGTATATATCATATTAGGTGCTACTCATCCACACGTTATCCGAAACGAAGGGGAAACGTATCGTTTGTTTCTCCAGAGATTGGCTCATGAAAAAAACGTCGAAGGAAGTGTGATCTTTTACAATCGATTCGTTAGTCTCTCGGAATTGAACGAGTTTATCGGCGCTACAGATATTTATATCACACCCTATTTGGATCCCGCGCAGATTACGTCGGGGACCTTGGCTTACACGATCGGTGCGGGCAAAGCGGTCGTTTCGACTCCGTATTGGTATGCGCAGGAAATGTTAGCGAACGAAAGAGGAATGATCGTCCCTTTTCGGGATTCGAACGCGATCGCGGAACAAGTGATCGCATTACTGGACGACGATACAAAAAGACATTCTATGAGGAAAAAGGCATATATCTACGGTCGAGCCATGATTTGGTCGAAAGTCGCAAGAAGGTATATGCAAAGTTTTGAACGCGCTCGCGCGGAGCGAAGACATTATACGCCCACGGGATTGAAAATCAGGCCATTGGATCGTCGTCCGAGTGATTTTCCACCTTTAAAATTAGATCATCTAAAACACATGACGGACGATACAGGTATGTTGCAACATGCGTTCTTCACCATTCCGAATTATGAAGAAGGTTATACGACCGACGATAACGCGAGGGCATTGATGGTTAGTACGTTTATGCAGGAGCAGGGGAACGGAGAAGTTTTTGAACTAACCTTCCGTTATTTAGCCTTTGTTTGGTATGCGTATAACGTGAAGACGGGAAGATTTCGAAACTTTATGGACTATCAGAGAAACTGGTTGGAAGAAAATGGATCCGATGACAGTCACGGTCGAGCCTTATGGGCATTAGGTACCGTGCTCGGAAGAGCGACGGCACCGCAGTTACCAACGATAGCAGGAAGATTGTTTGAACAAGCCTTGCCGGCGATCCTTGCGACAACAAGTCCTAGAGCTTGGGCCTTTGCCTTAATCGGAATTCACGAATATTTGCATAGGTTTGAGGGTGATCGAATGACAAATCAGGTGAAAGAGGAATTAGCGAAACGATTGCAATCCCTATATCAAAAGAACGACTCCGAAGAATGGCATTGGTTTGAAGGAGGGTTGACCTACTGTAATGCGACTTTATCACACGCGATGTTGTTGTCAGGCAGGTCGATGCAAAATTCAACGATGACTCAAATCGGAATCAACTCTCTCTATTGGCTCTCCGAATTACAACGTTCAGACGGAGGTCATTTTGTTCCGATCGGATCCGATGGATTTTATCCGAAAGGAGGAAAACGAGCTCGCTTTGATCAACAGCCTGTCGAGGCTCAAGCTACGATATCGGCCTGTTTGGAAGCGTATCGATGCACCAAAGATCCAAAATGGCGAAAAGAGGCAAGACGAGCCTTTGAATGGTTTTTGGGAAGAAACGATCTGAACGTATCCGTATATGACCCGACTACAGGAGGATGTAGGGATGGAATTCATCCGGACAGAGTGAATGAAAATCAGGGAGCGGAATCAACGCTCTCTTTTCTTCATAGTTTGTTCGAGCTCCGGTTGGCGGAGCATGAATTGGAGAATGAAGAAATAGGAACAAAATGAAATTACAATATCCTGAATTATTTCGAAGGCACAAAACAAACCCGATCTTAACCGCGGCCGATTGGCCTTATCCGGTGCACAGCGTTTTTAATCCTGGAGCGACACTCTTAAAAGACGGAACCACGCTTCTGCTTTGTAGGGCGGAGGATCGAACCGGTAAGTCGCATTTATGCGCCGCGAGATCCGCCAATGGAGTGGATGGATGGACGATCGACTCTAAACCTACGATGTCTTCGGATCCTGAAAATTTCCCGGAGGAGTTGTGGGGAATCGAAGATGCGCGCATAACGTATATTCCGGAGATGAAAAAGTATTCGATCGTTTATACTGCTTACTCAAAAGAAGGACCGGGAGTCGCCCTCGCATTTACCGAGAACTTTCAGGATTTCGAACGTTACGGGATAATTATGCATCCTCAAGATAAGGACGCAACTTTGCTACCACACAGGATAGGGGATTCTTGGGCATTGATTCATCGTCCATCGGGTCAGAATGGAGCCCATATATGGATATCTTACTCTTCCGATCTCAAACATTGGGGAGAACATAGGCTTATGATGGAAGCGAAGTTAGGCGGATGGTGGGACGCCAATAAAATCGGCCTTTCTCCGCCTCCGATTGAAACGAAAGAAGGTTGGTTGATGATCTATCACGGCGTCAGACAAAATGCATCTGGAGTTCTATATAGGATCGGCCTTGCCTTGTTCGATTTGAATACTCCCGAGCTTTGTTTAAAAAGAGGAGAAGAATGGATTTTTGGGCCGGAAGAATCTTACGAACTCATCGGCGATGTGGATAACGTTGTTTTTCCTTGCGGCACCACACTTCTACCGGACGGAGATACGATTCATTTGTATTACGGAGCCGCGGACACGAGTATCGCTCTTGCCACAGGAAGCGTAAGCGAACTTCTCGAGTGGCTCCGAAAACAGTAGATCCGGTTCGAAAAGAATTCGATCACGGTTTCTCAAAAGTAAGTTTGGGAGTCAGTGGTGAAAAGTTTCCGAGAAATCGAGTAAAGGCGACGGCGTTGCCCTTCGGATAACGAAAGCCAACGATCGTAGTCAAAGGATTTCGAATCTTGGAAAGCATTTCTTTCCATTCTTGAGAATCGAGTTCCACAACGATGTCCGCGTCTTCGAGTAGCTTCGTCTTCAATTCAGCTACGCCGTTTCTGACGTGAATCGTAAATTCTTCTTTTGTGTCTCGGAAACGAAAGCCTACTTTTTGATTTACATCGGCGGCCTTTACCGGATCCAAATTCGTTATTAGGCTGGACAGACTTACGAATACCGGATATTTCCGAAGCAACTGTTTGCTCGGTTTTACTTGCAGTTTGGCGACGAAGTTTTCCTTCAATTCAAGAGCTTCTGTCAGGTAGTAATTTCTTGCATTTGCGTTTTCTTCCCGTCTTCCCAATGATTCTAAAGATTGAATCCTGATTTTTTTCGCCTCGGGGTCTTTCGGGTCGATTCTTAGAATGTGGCCAGTGAGTTGGAGAGAAGCTTGAAAATCTTCTTTCGAATATTTTAATTTAGCAATATTCAAAAGTTTTTCTTTTCCTCCGGCAAGTTCGGTTAACAATTCTGCAGTTCTGTCTTTGGAAAGAGGGTGAAGATCGGATGGATCTCCGCTAAACCAACCAAGGTTTCCGTTAAATAGGGAACGAACGGACCAGGAAACCTTCCCGTAGATTTCCTTAAGATACGGCGATCTCGCTAGATGAGGAGGTAGTTTGATCGATTCCACGAGGTCGTCCGGATGCAGTCCTCGATTGATTCCTCTTAAGGATTGATCGTGAACATACTGAATCGCATCTCTGTAATCGGTGATGACGTCGTAAATTTCTTTGGAACCGGAAAGAGGGCGTCCGTGACTGGGAACTACGTGCTCCGGCTCAAGATTTCGAACGATGTCTAAAGACTGATACCAATTCTTAAGACTCCTAAACCAAGTTCCTCGAATTGTATACAGATTCGGAAATGCTTTGTAGAAATTATCGCCCGTAAAGATTACTTTTTTCTCAGGATACCAAACATAGATCTGATCGTCCGTTTCTCCGGGTGCGTGAATTAACTCTAAGGAAATACCAGCGATCTTTACGGAAAGTGAATCTCGAAATACCCGAGTGGGTGGAATATAATCCAGACGAGTTTCTTTGTTGTAACCGAGATAAGGTCCGATGCCTGCGTTGATAAAATCTGTTCCCTTCAATAAATTTCCGAACATACGAGCGCTTCTGGAACCGATGATCGGAGTCGTTTCACTCGCGAGACGTTCCACGGTTGGTTGCAGAGATTCGTGAGCGTAGACTTCCGGTTTTCCACCGTCTAAGAACGAAGCCGAGCCGAAAATATGATCCGGATGACTGTGTGTATAGACGATCGCTTTCACGGGAAGGGCAGATATCTTACGAAATTCTTTGAAAACTTCTTCTCTCGATTTGAGGTCGTCCATCGTATCTACAATCACAAGGCCTTCCTTGCCGACTATAAGGATCGAATTGGCGATACCATATCCAACCGCGGAATAAACGCCTGGGACCACCTCATATACTTTCTTTTCGAATTCCTTATTGAATTCTTCCAATTTCGTATGTGAATGTTCGTTCGAATTCTTTGTTATGCTTGTCTTACATCCGAAAGGGAAGCTAAGAATCGAAACGAGAAGAAGACCTTGGATCCAGGAAATGTATTTCATTCTTTTTTCCTTATGTGTTTCGATCAAAACCGGATTGAATATGATAGATTGTATTTTTGAGAAACTCCGAAAATGGATCCGTTGTCGATTTGCGGAATTCCTGCCGTATCACGGCCGATCTCAAATTTAAATCCGGTTCCGATCTCGCCCTTTTCCCATTTCGTTCCGTAATAATAGGCGAAGCCTAACTGAACCAGGTATTTGATCGCAAGAAGGAAGGATTTGATGTTTGCTTTGTATTCCGCATTCTCATAATGGAGTCTTTGGATTTCCTTTTGTGCCTGAAGGCCGACGAGGATCAAAGGGTCCGAATTGTGAGCGGAAAAAAGATACGCGTTCAAAAGATCGGAAGACTGATCGTATTTTTCTTTTCGAGATTCGAGATCTTTGTGACCTTGCACCTCGAGCGCTATGAATAGTCCGAATGTGCTTAACGCAAAAAATCCTTTTCTTTTTTCGCCGGCGTGAAATAACCCCCAGCCCGGGATCAAGGCGCTTCTCCAAACAATGTCCCATCGCGATCGTTGTGGTTCCTGAGCTAAATAAGAATTTTGTAATTCTTTAATAGACAACCCTTCCGATAACTTCTTATATTCTTCATCGGAAACGTCTTTGTAGATTAGATAGGCGATGTCCTTTCTAAAGTAGATTCTTTTGTTTCCTTCCAAGGATTGAAACACAACTTGATCTGCGTTTTCCGATACGATTGTTCCTTTGATTGTTTCGGATTCTTTAGTGACTAACACCTGAAAAGAAAGGAGCTCGAATGCAGGAACCGCAAAAAAGAATAATAGAAGCGTTTGTTTGAAACCGTTTCTAATCATTCAAAAGACCTTGTAGCGCCAAAATTGATACCTATCGATTGGAGAGCTTGTGTGTTATAAGAATAGCCGACCAGATTCTTATTGTTCGGTCCGTTTACGACATGAGTGAGGGCCCAATCCGTTCCCTTTCCGCCTTCGATTTGTCTCCCGGGAAGAAAGTAACTCGCGCCAAAATCAAAACTCCATGGACCGTTACCATAACTAAAGCCCGCGGCTATCACGTGTTGCAAGGTAAGTACGATTCCTTGCGCGCCGTTCAATCCGTTGCTGGATACTACGGGAGAATTATAACTATAGCCGAGTCGATACGTCCATTCCGGTGTTATCTTGTGTTCCAAGCCGATCAAAGCACCCCACTGATCTCGGTAATTCAAGTGACCGACTACGTTTGCAGTTTGGCCTTGTGGACTTGGGAACCAGGGATCTTGCAAATTTTGTTTCACATTCTTAAGATAAGAACTGTAGTTTGAGTAAACGAAGTCGATTCCAACTTTGAAATTTTCGGGGCCGATTGCGAAACCGAGACCGTGTTTTTCCGGAAGGTTGAATTGATAGGAAGCTCCTGTCGACTTGTAGTAACGAGGATTGTTTAATCCTATGGAATAAGATCCGTCAAACGGGAAAGTGGTTCTGGTTTGATATACATAGGCGACTCTCAACCAATCGGTGATCGTGTAATTGGATCCTAAAATTCCACTGAGTGCTAAGGCATTCTGTCTGCTGTCATATCGATAGCCTTGTCCGGGTAGTTCCACGGTTCCGGATGCGTCGTAGTATTTAACGCTTCGAAATTGGGATGCATAGTTCAATTCAAGAGTGGCTCCTAAGGAAAGCCTTCCAATTCGAAACGATAAACCGTTTACTGCTTTTAGAAAAACTCCTCGATTGATTGACGTTTCTTGGATGCGCGAGCTCGAGCCGAGTGGTCCCGGTAAGTCCACTCCGGCCCATTGATTGACGGATTCTCCGGTAGGGGTGTTTCGATTGATCTTCTCCGCCGCACCGTTGACTCCTCCGTAAACGTAGGTTGCAAAACCATAGTCGATGTTCTCCGTAACGGGAAGTTTTAACGCTATGTAAGGCGCCGGTCCTCCCGAACTTCTCGTTTTCGAATTCGTATAATCAAGATTCGGATCTTTGTCGACGAATTGATCCTGGAATTTCACTTGTGCGTAAGTGCCGCCGAGTCCGAATTCGATTTTCTTTCCCTTTGTCAGAGAAAGATTCGCCGGATTTAATGCGACATCGATGGGAGAACCTCCTAACGCAAAATTCACGCCGGCAAGCCCCTCATATCTCGCGTTGATCGCGTTTCTACCGTTACTCGCAATCGCGAAAAGATTTGTAGATTGTATCCATAAAGCGGGGATAAGAAGGAACACTAACGTTCTTTTGGAAATCCGTTTCAATAAGGTCTGCATGACTCTCCTTTTTCGTAAAATCTGCCATGCCCGGTTCGTATTTTTTTCAAATCCGGAGGAAGGCAGAGGAAACACGTTATTCATTATAGTAAACAACTGTCTCAAGAAGCCGGGTAGGTACTTCGTTTATCAATTTAATTTTCTGCTTAAACGATAAAATAGTACGTTATATTGAAAATATATTGCATTTTATAACCAACGTTTTAGTTTGTTTCTGAATGTTTCGAGAAACGATACTCGATCTTTTGTTTTTAATTCAGTAAAATTGTGGGGAAGAGGAAAAATGAGGAAAAGAGTATTTACGTTAGTTGCGCTTTCATTCCTGGCGATTGCGTTTGCATCCGTAAATGGAGGTTGGATCTCTCCGCCTTTTCTTTCATTGACATCGACCGAAGGTCCTTCTTCGAATTTCGAGGCTCAACGTACGTCCAACGAAGATAAACAAATTCTTTTTGGAGATTTACACGTTCATACTACGTTCTCTCCGGACGCATTCGCGATCAGCCTTCCCATGTTGAATGGAGAAGGAGCACATCCGCCCAAGGACGCCTGTGATTTTGCGAGATATTGTTCCTCCCTAGATTTTTGGTCCATCAATGATCACGCGGAAGGAATGACTCCCGCACAATGGCAAGAAGAGAAGGACGCGATCCGTCAGTGCAACGCACGCGCCGGAGATCCGAAAAATCCGGATTTGGTTGCCTTTCTCGGTTGGGAATGGACGCAGATCGGAACGAATGTTCAAAACCACTACGGCCATAGGAACGTAATCTTTAAGGATACGGAGGAAGACAAAGTTCCTTCGCGACCGATCGGCGCGTCCGGACCAACTGCGGACGCCTTTGCCGGTCCAGGTTGGATTCAGAGAACGATTCTTAGGATCCTCGCTCCCGGCGGAAATCGGAAAGCCTATTCCGATTTTTCGGATTTTATTTCCGAGAGAGCTTCCATACCCCGTTGTCCATCTGGAATACCGGTGAAAGAGCTTCCGAAAGATTGTACGGAATGGGCATCTACTCCTTCCGAACTTTTTAAAAAATTAGAAGAATGGAATATACCCTCACTGGTAATCCCTCACGGCACTACTTGGGGATTCTATACTCCGCCCGGAATCACCTATGACAAACAATTAAAAGGTAAGGATCACGATGAAAGCAAACAGAGGTTAGTCGAGATTTATTCGGGTCACGGCAACGCCGAAGAGTATCGACCTTGGCAGGAAGTCGCTTTCGATAGAGAAGGGAAACCCGTATGCAACGAACCCGCATTCGGTTTCGAACCTTCTTGTTGGAGAGCGGGCGAAATCATTCGGGGTCGATGTCTTAGAGACGGAGAATCGATTTCGGAATGTGAGAAAAGGGCGTTCGAAGCCAGATCAAATCATGCATTCGCCGGAGTTTCCGGATTTTTAACCGTCCCAGGAGCCTCTCCGGAAGACTGGGGAAATGCGGGACAGTGTCCGGATTGTTTTCTGCCTGCATTCAATTACAGACCTGGAAATTCGGTTCAATACGCATTAGCAATTACTAATTTTGATGATCCGAATCATCCTCGTAATTTTAGATTCGGATTTATCGGTTCAAGCGATTCGCATACCGCGAGAGCCGGAAACGGTTACAAGGAAATTTGGCGAAAGGGGTTTACGGAAGCGGCAGGTCCCGAAAAGCCGAATACGTTTGGAATCATGGAACCGGCCAGAAATCGTAAGAAAGCTACGTCTTATTCCGTGCCCATCAATCCTCGCGGTCTTGCAGGCTTCGACGTCGTAGAGACTGAAAGACAAGCGTCGTTCTTTCTCACAGCGGGATTGGTCGCAGTACATTCGAAGGGACGCGATCGAGATTCGATATGGGATTCTTTAAATCAAAGAGAGGCATATGCGACTTCGGGCGATCGGATTCTTCTCTGGTTTGATTTGAAAAACGCGTACGAAGGCGAAAAAGAAAAATCCGGAGCCGCACCGATGGGTTCCGAGGTTTCGTTTTCTAAAAATCCCTCCTTCCGAGTGAAAGCGATCGGCGCTTTTCGTCAGAAAGACGGATGTCCGGATTCGAGTATCTCCGGTATCGGAAAAGAGCGTTTGCAAAGACTCTGTAGGGGAGAATGTTATCATCCATCTTCCGAAAGAAAACTCATCACTAGAATCGAAGTCATTCGAATTCTTCCACAAATCGCTCCCGGCGAAACGATTTCAAAACTGATCCAGGATCCTTGGAAAACGTTTCAGTGCAAACCCGATCCTTCCGGATGTGAAATTCAATTTCAAGATCCAAGTTATGCGTCATCGGGAAGGAATGCGGTATATTACGTGCGGGCGATCGAAGAGGCTTCTCCAGCAGTGAACGGTGGCCAGTTGCGATGCGAATACGACGAACAAGGTCGTTGTATTAAAGTCAAACCTTGTTACGGAGATTATCGTACGAATCCAAAAGACGATTGTCTTGCGAACGTGGAAGAGAGGGCTTGGTCATCTCCTATCTATTTGATTCATCCGGCTCAAAAGTAGAATGTTTTTTAAAGAGGTAAGCCATTGGCGGAACCCCGAGCTATTTTTAACTACGGGTGCGGTCTTCGGATTTCTTTTGGCAGTAGTCGGGTTGATTTATCCGGAACGAGAAAATTTGTTAACCGACTCGATCGCAGAAGTCAATGGAAACCGAATTCAAAAAGATGAATATTTTCGCGCACTATCGGGGTATGCTTCGGATACCAGAAACCCGATGGACGAAACGGTAAAAAGAAGAATCTTAGATCGTTTGATCGAAGAGGAACTTTTGGTTCAGAGAGGATTGGAACTAGGTTATGCGAATCAAGATCGCGCCATAAGGTCCAAGATCGTGAATGCGGTGATCCAATCGGTAATTTCCGAGCAAGTATCGAGAAAACCAAACGAACTCGAACTTCGAACTTATTTTTTTTCAAACCGAGAAAAATTCGCTCACTCTGCGAGATATAAAGTCGTCGTTTACGTGGAATCGGACGAGGATTCAGCGAAACAATTAGTTGCTATGATTCGCAAGAACATTCCTATTTCTCTTTCTTCAAAAGTGAAGGAAGTGCCGAGCGGTTTTTTGCCTTTGCGAAAAATCTTGGATTACCTGGGAACTGATCTGGTTGGAGTTTTAGTTCGTTTGAAGCCGGGAGAGGTTTCCGATCCTGTACAATCGGGAGGAGGATATTCGATCATCCAACTCATCGAACAAGAGCCGGGTCAAGTTCCCGCATTTCATTCGATCAGGAATGAAGTGGAAGCGTCTTATATCCACGAAAAAGGGGACGAAGCGCTCAGGGAATATTTGGATTGGCTACGTTCAAAAGCGAAAATAGAAATCGCGGATCTCGGAGAATGAAGGCAGATCGATGAAAGTCGGAATCTATGTTCTTTTATTCTTGATCGCTTTCGCGGAAGTAAAGTCTCACAATCGGAGTGAATCTTTTTCTGTTTGGAAAGTGGATTCGAATACTGTCACCGGAGTCGTTACTTTGCCGATTCAAGAGGCGACTCGGATCCCTTTCGGAGAGACCGATTCCGGATCGTTAGAGGCACGTTTTGCGGATTACATTCGAAACCATGTTTCTTTTTATTCGGAGAAAGCGGAGTGTGAGATTTCTTCGCCGAGAACATTACGTTCGAATCCGACCTTTGTTCGTTCGGAAATTCGTTTTGATTGTGGTGGAGCTCCGCCGATCCGAATGACCTATACGGCTTTATTCGAATATTCTCCTTCCCATCTACATTATGCGAGGCTGAGTTCGGGTTCGGATCATCTGGTCGAAAAGTTATTTCAATCCAAGGACATTGATTTGGACCTGCGAAAACAGGAGAGGGACGTTTCCCGCTTCGACTCTGATTTTTTCTCGTTCGTCGTCGCGGGAATTGAACATATCGGAACCGGAATCGATCATATCGCATTTCTCTTAGCATTATTGTTAACCGCAGGGCATTGGAAGGAGATATTGAGCTCCGTCACAGGATTTACGATCGGACATAGCCTAACGCTTTCCGTCGCGGTTTTAGGAAAGATCAAACCCGATGCAACCGGCATCGAAGCTTTGATCGGCTTTACGATTTTGATTGTATGCGCGGAATATGTCAATACGCGAAGCCAAAACTTCGGTAAACTTTCGATTGGAATCGCAGTGATACCTTTGGCGGTAGGAATCATTGCATGGCTTTTGAATAAACAAGCAACTCATCTCCTATTCGCATATATGGGAGCATCGATTTTTACGATCTGTTATCTTTCACTTCAACCATACCTGAATGAGCGGAATCGGAGGGGTTTTTATCTTGGGATTGCGACGGTCGCGTTTGGAATGATTCACGGATTCGGTTTTGCCGGGTTCTTATTGGAAACCGGACTGGAAGGAAATCGGCTGGCCGAGCCGCTTTTCGGTTTCAATTTAGGAGTGGAAATCGGACAGTTACTTCTCGTTCTATCCTTCGTTCTCCTTGGATTCGGTTTGAAGAGAGTTTTGCATTCGAAAATAAAATCCGGATTTTTAGAGTTCGGTCCATTGATTCTACTCTCCCTGCTCTCCGCGTTAGGAACGTATTGGTTTATCGAACGCAGTTTCTAATCTTTCTCCCAATGCAGGCGGAAACATCCATGGGGATTCATTCTTTTTGCAGGACCGTCATAGTGAAATTTATTATAAACGGCCTTTAGCCCATTATAAACGAGGAAGAATCTTCTTCGTCTTTCCCGTATCTTCTAGTAAGCGGTTTTTTCCTTCCGTCTTTTTCAATCTGACAAAGGGATTGGAACCATTCGGGAAAAAATCGAAAGAGAATAGGGGAATTTTGTGAAGATTGGAAAAAAATATTCGATACTTTCGTTTCTCTTTCTATCTATCTTCTTTTTCCTGAATTGTCTTACTGAAAACCGGGAGGGAAACGATTTTATCATTCCACTCGGTAATGCAAGGATCGGAGATTCTTCCAATACCAATGCAAGTCCGATTCAAATCCAATTTACTTATTCGGCTTCTTCTTATACGTTCGTCAAAAATGAATCGATTGCGACCTTGGCTCCGACGGGTGTCCAGAACGTAGACTACTATTCCATTTCACCGGCGCTTCCCGGCGGATTGAGTTTCAATCCGAGTAACGGAGAAATTTCAGGAACGCCCTTGGTAGCGTTTGCTCCAACTTCGTTTCAAGTCAGTGCTTTCGATCTAGAAGGCAATGTTTCGCAGAAACAAATTTCCCTCGAAGCAAAGGCATTGAATTGGGAGAATCAATATTTTTTAAAGGGTTCCAATCTTCTTGCAAATCACGGACTTGGTGTGAGTCTCTCACTCTACGGAGATACGTTAGTCGCCGGTGCTTATGGAGACACGAGCTTTGCCGGAGCGGCGTATGTTTTCAAAAGAAACGGATCGGTGTGGAATCAAGAGGCTTTTATCACCGCACCGATTCGAACTGGGAGCGATGTCTTCGGTTTAAACGTTGCGCTTTCCGGAGATACGATCGTTGTTGGGGCTCCGTTTGAGGATGGGAATCAACAGTCCATCAGTACTACTCCGACTTCTAATTTAACACTTTCGAATGCGGGAGCGGCTTACGTCTATCGAAGGAGCGGAACGGTATGGAATCTGGAAGCATATCTCAAACCAACGAATCTAAACGGTGGCGATAACTTTGGACGTTATGTGGCAATCGATGGAGATACAATCGTCATAGGAGCTCCGCGAGAACAAAGCTTGGATACGACCCTTCGATTCGGAACGGATGCGAGTACGGATAACGCCGGAACCGCAGTGGGAGCGGTTTACGTTTTCAAAAGAACGGGAACGACTTGGGTTCAAGAAGCTTATCTAAAATCACATCTTGCCGCGAACAACGATCAATTCGGATCCGAAATCGGAATCACCGGAGATGCGCTCGTTGTGGGAGTGAGTCAGGATGACACGACCGCGAGCAATTTGTGAGCAGTTTATATTTTCAATCGCTAAAAAATTCATTTGGGCGAAACCATTTCCCATTCGAAATGGTTTCGGATTGGAAAACGCATTAGAAAAAACGAATGCGAAATGGTCGCGTCCCTCCAGGCTTCGTCCTCTTGCGAGGACGCTTCGCGCCTTCCGGACCGCTCACGCGGGAAAAGAACGAATCTATATCCGTAAAGGTTTCTTCTTCTTCGTTCCTACTTTTTTACAAAACAAACCGTTGTTCATAGAGCGAGATTTTATTTTTTGAGACACTACATTATAAGTAAGTTCTTTGTTTCGATCGAATCGGTAAAAAATCGGTTGAAATAAATTATTTTTATCCGAGACTTCGCCGAAAAATTCGGACCAACCTGGATTTGAGAAAAGGAAATTTCTTTTTCAGATGTGGATCCGTTTGCGGGTATTGGATGAAAAAGAAAACAGAATCCGCAACGTTTCAAATGAAACGGGACAAAGAAAAAATTAGTTCTGAATTAGAAAAAGAGAGAATAGAGGAGAATCAAAAATTATGCAGAAACAATCGATAAAAGCGAGGTTCGTAACGAGGATCCTGGCGATCGTGTCTTTAGTTTGGATCGTATCCAACCCCACAGTGGAAGGGATCGATTTACAAAACTTAATTTCCGCGGCCGATTATCCGGTCGAGAACGTGGATTATTTTTTACAAGACGTGGGGACGGCGGCAATCGGTTCGGATCAAAACGGATGTCATTCTCAAGGAATCAAGTTCGACGGAAATTTCTTTTATACCTCGTGCATGGATACAAATGGAAACGATACGGCCTATCTATTCGTCCATGATAAGTACGGAAGATTGGTTAAAAAGTTCAACGCAGGTTCTTCTTACGACCATCCAAGCGGAATCTTCTATTACAACGGCTGGGCCTATGTGGGTTTTACGAGCAACGGGATCGATATGAAATCACAATTGTATCGATTCAACGGATCGGGCACGATTCAGAACCAAGGATTTTTCGACCACTCCGTCGGCTTCGTGGGACAAACGATACCTTCTCCTAATAATGCGACATTCAGTGCGAAAACTCGTTATTATTCGTATGACCAATACTATGAAAGACAGTGTAACTATACGGATGGAACCTGTGGAAGTTACAGCAACGTAACGACCGGCAACAATATCAACAGCGCGGGACAAGACGGCGTTCAGGACTGCGACGTATATTATAAAAATGGAGGATGGTATAAGGCCTGCATTTTGTTTTCATCCAGCCCGAACCGAATTCGAGTTTGGAAAGGAAACCAGACGAAGTTGGGCCCGGACAATTCTTTGACCACATATACGATGACCTATCAACCGGGACATTCGGGAGGATTTTCTTTTTATACGGATCCGAACGGAAAAAAATGGATCGTAACAACCCCAGCACCGGATACCAATCGAAGATATTGTCAAGGTTGCGCGCTGGTGGGAGGGAACAACTGCGCTTGTACGGACAAAAGCAACCGTCAGAGAGTTCGATTTTACGCGTTTGACCATTTTCTGTGGCCATCCGGTCTCAACTGATTCTTCTTTTGTTTGTTGAGTTCTAAAATCAAAGATAGGAACGGATGGAAAATCTTTTCGAAATGGATTCTTTGCCATCCTTCCAGTCTTTTCCGTTCAAAAAAAACTTCACTCCATTCCGATTCCGGACATAAATTTCTTCTGAATCTAATTGCGCTTTGAAGAAAATCCGTTCTCAGAATCTCTGTCTGCGTAACCGATCTGTTTACAATCCTCGGGAAGTCAAAAGTAGATTCAATCAGTAGAATATAATAAAAAATGAATTCTAATCTGTTGTGATGAGAATTTTAGAAAAAAAGAATGTAATAATGCGACATTCGATTCTATGCAAAAATACAAAAAAGGAAATTCAAACTAGAAAATTCAAAAACAATTTCCGTCCGTTTCCAAAACTCCGATCGAAATGGAATCCGCACCGGGAGGAGCAAAGGGACTAACCGTATTCGTCCTTGCACTTTGAACAAAATCGCTTGTAAACAAGGGAAAGAAGATCGGAGCAATCAGAGGACCGACCAGTACATCGATTCCGCCAAACAATGAACTACAAGGGGAATTCAAAGAGGTCGGGATTCCGGCCGGGACGTTATAATTCCATATCTGTTGGATCGAAGTCGCGCTTTTAAACCGAGGATTTTTACCGTAATTATTCGAATAATCTCCGATTCCAAGTCCGGAGATGGAGCCGATCGGAAATCCAAGAATACAACCTTGAGCCAGGACGGCACCGCAGAATTGGTATGCCACGTTTCCCCCGAACGCATCTAAGATCGGAACATCAAGAAAAAAATTATTTCCACGTATTACGGAAGAAGGGTCGGGGTAGGCGTCCGCATAGAAGATTCCAACTCGATTGGTCGTGGAGGATCGAGTAAAAATTTGATTGTTCGCGATCGTGTAGACCTTTCCCGGTGCCGCAAAGCCAAGTGAAATACCGATCGCGTCTCCCAGGGCCGCGGCCGGCGAATTTCCGACATAGATGTCGTTGTTAAAAATGGAAAGAAAACCGGGTAAACCCGAGGAATCATCGATTAAGATCCCTTGTGAAAAATTCGGGATCAAAGTCGGATTTAAGTATTGATAGGCGTTGAGTTTGTTGTCAACGATCAGAGCGGTTGTGGCGGAAAGAATCATAGCTGACAAAAAACCGCCGCTTCTTTGTACACCATCGATCAGATTCTTTTTCACGATGATCGGTTGAGGAGTTCCGGAACCGTCGATCGTGAGTCCCGTGGAAGAACTCATTCCTGTTCCTCCTCGTAACCAATTTCCGTTGATAAGAATGTTGTCCGAGTTGGAGATCGAAAGAGCTCCTTTTGTTCCACCGGTGAGAGTTGTGGAAGATTCATTTCCTGAAATTGTGTTGTCTAAGATTCGAATTTGCCCTGCATTAAAACGAGAATTCTGTACCGTGATTCCCGTACTCGAAACGTTATTCGGGTTTGCCAAGATTTGAAATCCGCTTACGATTAGATTGTTATTCGCGGCGGTCAAAGCAGATGTCGCGATGTCGATGACGCTACAAAAACTGGCGTCGCAAAACAGACCTCCTCCGATTCCGGGATCTTGGATGATTGTAGGATTGTTTATCGGGTCCGGATTGAGACTTCCAAATCCTGCGGTAAAACCTCCGATCAACGATGTCTGACTCGTGAGTGAAATTCTTCTTGCTGGAATATAGGTTCCCGAGGCGACTAACACCGAACAGGGGGCGCCAACGAGATCGCACTCAGTGACTCCGAATTCAATACTCTGACAATAAGCGGAAGGCGGACCTCCCGTTCCACAACCGGTGATATCATTTCCGCTCATGATATCAACCATACGAATGTTCAAAGCAGATTGATTGGTGAAATCGAAGAAAATATCGTTTCCACCTTGAATCGGAAGTCCGCCCGCGGTGCATCCTCCGAGTTGGATAAAGGCGTCGCCTAATGGCCCCCAAAAATCGGGACCGTTTGCGACAAGAACCACCGTATCGTTGTTCGGCGCCGAAGGATACGTGATCGCTGGTCTTGGAGAAGTTGTGTTTGCAACATTCGATTTTCCTAATACTACTGCGGATGTGTTGTAACCGCAACTCCCCGGATCGATTCCAGGAAAAGAAAATCGAATCGTTATCTTTTCGCTCGGAAACAAAACTTTCGAAGCCGGAGAATATTGCAAAGGGCTGATACAATCGATCAGCACGGTGACCGGACCCCCCGATAGATTTCCGTTTCCGGAAAGAACCGGAACAAAAACGCAAGTGTGTTTTGGTGGAACGGAGATAAAAGAGATAGAATAAGAAGCTGTATCTCCGACCTTACTTGCGAACGTTTGTGTCGTGTCGTTTGTAAAGGAAAGTTGGTCCGTCATGTTTTGAACGATCAAAGGGGAAGCGCTCGCAGTCACCGGATCCAAGCCTATCACTCGAACCGAAACGTCGTAGAAGGAAATACCGCAGGTAATAAAAATCGTAGTCTGTGGACGAACGATCGGTCCGTTTGGATTTTGAATTCTGCAGGTTTGGGACGGGGTCGTATTCGGACCGATCGTACTAACGGAATAAGGAGATCCGATACGAACCGATGTAGGAAAGGTTTGAGTAGAATCCTGAGTGAAGCTCAGAGATTCACCGATGTCATTGTTTACGATCAATATTCCAGACGAAAGACCGGAAACTTGAACGGAAACCTGAACCGGTGTATTGAGTTGTTCTATGCTTCGTTCCAAGGGAAAAAGTTCGATCGCACCAGGCCTAACTGGTCGTTTTACGCAAGTGGTTAACAGAATACAAAAAGAGAATAAGAATACGAAACGCGTTAGGATTGCCTGAACTTTCGCAATGGGACATTCTTTTCTTTTAAGAAAAATATAATTCTGTAATATACGATCGGTTTTCACGGACTTTCGGTTTCTATTTATAAAATATTCTAACTAATTAAAAATTAAGAAGAAGGCTCATGATTGTTTTATGCTCTTTCAACAAAGACACGGAAGGGATCGCGCGTGGAAAAGACGGGTTTGAGGTCGGGAAGGCCACTTTCGGAACAAACGACTGGAATTTCGGAGTCAACAAATCCGGTATATTTCGGCTTCGTTTTGTTAGTCGAAAAGATTCAAACGGAACGCCAAGAGGAAAACAAATCGGAACGAGTTCTCATTTTTCCGAAGACAACCGAGTTTGAAATACAAAAAGCATCGCCAAGCCAAACGGAGGCTCTTTGGAAAACGTGGGGGTGGGCGGCGGAATCGTCGTTCTATGAAACCTCGGGAACAAGAGTCGGCCGCAGGGGCAGGGTGTAACAATCGGGATCGATGCTTGCAGACGTATCTTTTGGGAAATCAGGCAAGGACAAAAAATTTTAGGATTGTTTGCGCTGAACATTCGGGACGGACGATTTCAACTTTTAGGAGAACGTAGGAAGGAAGAAAATCTCCGCTTGCCTGACTCCAGCGACAAAGAACCAATTCTTCCGCAAAAACGGAAAGCGAAGAAAGAATTCAAGAAAAGAGGGACGAACTTTTCCAAAAATCGGTTTTTATTTGAAAAAAATTCGATATTATGAATATTCTAAAATTTCCGTCCACGGTTTGATCTGAAACTTCACGAATCGCTTCAAAGATTTGTATGAATGTTCCAAATTCCTCATCGGGAAATGTTTGATTCTTCTTGGGAGGTCGATTGTCAGAATTGAGAAAAGAAGGATCGATTCTCGGAGAAGGACGCTCTCTTTCTGAATCTCAATCGATCCCCGTTTTGGAAGAAACCATTCCAGTTCTTGAGTGAATTTGAAACTATGTTTTTTTGGTTTGTATTTTGCTCGGATCCGTTCGGAAATTTTTTCGGGTTGATCTTTTGATTCGGTCCCGTCTGATCTATGGTCTCATTATTATTTTTGAATGTTTTCAAATTCGAACGACTGTGATACTTAAGAAATAGAATGGAAAAGGAATTACTCAGAAAAACCGCCTCGATCAACGAAGATGTGAAAGCAATTTCTTCGCTTGCTTTCGGAATTCGTGTAAAGGCTTTGAACTCCATTATTCTATCCGTTCACGCTGGAAACGCCGCAAGAGGATTCGGAGTTGTTGCTCAAGAGATTATCGTTTTTAGCAAAGCAACCTCGAAAACGACCGAGGAGCTAACAAAGGTAATGTATTCTTTGAGTCGGGAAGCCAGTTTTCAAGTGAAAAATAGAATCGCTTTTGAGAAGGCGAAGAAGATTGAGAATTACGGCAACAAATCGAAAGCTCTTCGTTTTATGATAGATTCCTTTCAATCTAAGGATCGACTTTTTGAAAAGGCGACGGAATCGATTCAGATTGCGATGATCCATCGGACGAAAAATTTAATTCGTCAGTGTTTGGACGGAAAGGTGATCAGCCTTCAGGCAAAGATTGAAAGTGAATACATCGGAGTCGACAAAGCGAAAGCTGGAGATGTGGCCGAGAGATTTTCCGCGGCGATCGACTCGATAGAGATTTTAGCTAAAAAAGTTTTGGACGGATGGAAAAATGAAAAGAATGGAAACGATTTATTCCAATCAGGATTATAGCTGGTCTGTAATCGCGAGAGATCCGGACAAACCAGGATATATCATCGATACGAACGAATACCTGATCGTTTCTTCCGGGCAAGGGTTGCTTACCGATCCTGGAGGGAGTGAAATTTTTCCGGAAGTTTTTTCTGCGATCTGTGAGAAGTTCGATCCGACTCAGATAACGAAAATATTTTCCAGTCACCAAGATCCGGATATTATATCTTCTCTTTCCCTTTGGCTAGAAGTAAATCCGGAAATCAAATGTTATTTGAGTTGGCTGTGGTCGAGTTTTGTTCCGCATTTCGGCGGAAAAGCGGACACGTTTATTCAGATTCCGGATCAAGGAATCGACGTAAAAATCGGCGATCATACGTTACGCGCCATACCTGCTCATTATTTACATTCTTCCGGAAATTTTAATTTGTACGATCCTACGTCTAGAATTCTATTCAGCGGCGATATCGGTGCGTCGCTTTTGCCTTCCGATTATAAGGATCTTTTTGTGACGGACTTCGATAAACACACCCAATATATGAAGAAGTTTCATCAAAGATGGATGGGCTCGAATGAAGCAAAGAAAAAATGGATTCGCGAAATCCGTAATCTCAAAGTAGATATGATGGTTCCCCAACACGGAGCCCTCTTTCAAAAAGAGCAGGTGCAGAATTTTCTGGATTGGTTCGATGAGCTGGAAGTGGGAATTACCGAAAATTAGAGGCCTTCTCGTCTCGAGTAGGAAGTTTCCCATCGGTTGCTAGTTTGGAATCACGAATCCATTGACAGACCGCGGTTCCAATTCGATAAGAATATTAGAAATTTAGAAAATTCTTCGAAATATCAAAAAACTCTATTCGCGATACGCCTCGGTTTTCCACCACCGCACTCCCATAAAAGCGATCCCGAAGGCGATGAGAAAAAGAGCGATCGGAAGCCTCAGAGACGGTTTCACGGCCCGGTCTTGTGTCACTAAAACTTGAACTTTTGCGCCTAAATCATCGGAGTTTGCGTTTTCCACTTCTCCAAATTGGATTTTGTTATTATAAGTCCAGAAGCCGCTACAGATTTCTGCACGACGAATTTTTTTACAATCGGTTACACTCGCCGTCGCGACGGTCCCAGTCTTTTGTCTATAAAAAAGGTAACTTCCTCCCAGGATACTAGCGATACAGAAAAGGCTGATGATACTTATTGTGATCGTATTTTTCGTTTTGTAATTCATATTTAAAAATCATTTTTCTTTTTGTAAGATGGTTTTCTTACTATAAAAAAGAATTCAAATCCTTATGGTCAATTCTTAGTTACTGTAACAGCTCGAAAACCGTCCTTTGCGAAAATAGAAATAAAAAATTTATTAAATTTTCTTTAAAAATGAATGTGAAGATTAAAAAAAAAGCTCCTTCTCAGTTCTGAGAGATTTTGTTCCTAAATTTTTGCAGTACATTCCAATTTCTCCGATTTGGTTGACGTCTCCGGTGATTTTCGTTTCCCGCAATCTTCTTGGGTAAAAGCTAACTTGATCCAATTCTTATCAAACGAAAACGGGACCTCAAAAAGAAGAGGACGGACCAATTTTCGAAAAACGAAAAATGTCACCTTCACTTCGGAACGGGAAAACTCCTATTTTCTGATACTTGAGTGTAGGCAGTGTTTAGAAAGGAAGACAAATGATTCTTTTAAAAACGAATAAAATAAAAGCAAAATCTTGAATATTCGAATCCGAGAATATTATTAAAAAAGAAATATGAAAGTCCTATCGGTAATTTTATAAAACGGAAACTATCTTTGGGATCGAATGATTCTTTTTTGAAAACATCCGATCCCCAAAAAACGGTTCAACGCTCGAGGAAAATGCGAAAGGTAGGAAGCGGATTAAACGGGCGAAAGAACAAAGAAATTCTATGATTAACCGATAAATTTTGCGATCAAATCGGAAATCTCTTCGTGTTTTTCTTCTAATGCAAAGTGTCCTGTCTTGAGAAGATGGAGTTCTGCTTTCGGAAGATCTTTCAGATATGCCCTTGCTCCCGCTTCCGTAAAGAACGGGTCACCGGAACCCCAGGGAATCAAAGTCGGAGGTTGGTTGTCTCTAAAGTAGTTTTGCCATTTTGGAAAAAGGGCGGGATTGTTTCTGTAATCGTAAAAAAGAGAAAGTTGAATCTCCTGATTACCGGGGCGATCCAAACAGGCTTGGGCGTGCATCCATGAATCCGGAGAAATATGTTCCTCCTTTTCCACCCCCGAAACGAACTGAAATTTCGTTCCGTCTACTTTCATTAAGTCCACTAATGGTGCTGTGGTCGCTTCGTTGCGATTTTCCCAAAACGGCATAAAGAGGTTGGCGAGAGGTTCTCCGATTCCTTCCATGTATGCATTCGCATTCTGAATGATCAGCCCTTTGATCCATCCTGGATTTTCGGAAGCGATCCTAAATCCGACCGGGCTACCGTAATCCTGCATATAAAGATAGAAGCTCCCCAATTTTTTCTGGAGGACGAATTTTTGGATGAGTTGAGAAAGTCGATCGAAACTATATTCGAACGTTGTCGGCGAGGGAGCATCGCTATAGCCGAAACCCGGATAGTCCGGTGCGATTAGGTGATATCGATTTTTAAGATTATCGATGAGATTTCGAAACATATGAGAGGAGGTTGGAAATCCGTGAAGAAGAAGAATCGTAGGCGATTCTCGGGATCCGACCTCTCTGTAAAAAATCCTGACTCCGTCCACAGTTTCCGTATTGTAATTGATTTGATTCTTTTTCATTCGTTTCCCCTTAAGAAAGAACTTTGAGATAACCCTTCTCGAAATCGCTCGGATTTCGGCGGAAGAGAACAACCCATTATACAGAACTGTCTACCTAATGTCAATAAAATAATAGACAGGTCTGTATAGTGGGTTGAACTGGGAGAATCAGAAGCAAAAAGGTCGGGTAAAGTGAATTCAAAACCTGATAAAAAGACAGCAAAGGAACAGATTTTAAATACTGCGATCGCACTCTTTAACGAACACGGAATTCATAAAACCGGAATCGATCGAATTATCGCCGAATCCGGAGTGGCTAAAATGTCATTTTACAATAATTTTTCTTCAAAGGCGAAACTGATCTCCGAATACTTGCGCTTTAAAGAAGAGAAACGATTGGATAGTCTCAAACGTTATACGGTTGATAAATCGGATGATCCTCTGAAACAGTTGCTTGGGATTTTCGATTCCTTAGAAGAATGGTATCGCGAGCCGGATTTTTTCGGTTGTCCGTTTATCAGAGGTCTCTCCGACTTTCGGGAGGACGATCATGCGGAACTTAGAAAACAAGTAGAATCTCATTTTCAAAAGGTATCGGACTTTATCGAAGAGCGTCTCGGATCTCTTTTTCCGCCGACGCAGGTGAAAAAGATTCTTCCTCAATTCTTGAGTTTGTATATCGGTTCGACGGTAATGGCTATCGCCGGAAGTCCGCCTGAAATCGCACAAAGTAACAAAAAGTTGGCGATGATTCTTTTAAAATCGAATTAAGTAAATTCGAGAACTATAATATTCAAATAGTAAAATATGGATTCCCCTTTTTTTCGAATTCTTTGAAAAATATCTTCACACGCTCAAAACGGATCGATTCTCTTCTCGTAAACCGTTCCTTCCTTCGTGTTGTTGATTTCCTGCATCCTTTGCCGGAGTGATTCCAAAAAATCGTTTGTATTCGCGGCTAAACTGAGAAGGACTTTCGTATCCGACTCGAAAAGCCGCGTTGTATACGTTTATGCCTTCCTGGGTCATGAGTTGTTTCGCTTTGTGCAATCGTACGTTCTTTATATACTGAATGGGCGATGCGTTGGTTACGGCTTTGAAACTCGTATGAAATGTGGAGACACTCATACCGGCTTCCATAGCAAGAGACTTTACGTCCAGCGCTTCTTGATACGACTTGTGAATCCGATGAAGGGCACGTGCAATTTTGAAAAAACGTCGATTGCGATAAGCAAGTGCCTGTAAGGCTCCTCCTTGTTCGCTTGAAATAACGCGGTAGAGAATTTCTTTCACGATCATCGGTCCGATTACCTTCCCGTCTTTCGGAGTGGAGAGGCACTCGATCAGTCTTATGGTCGCATCTGTAAGAATCGGGTTCATAGGAGCGGAATAAATTCCCTTGGGAAGCGATTCCTCATCATAGGGAATGTCTTCCATCTCTAATAAGATTTCACCGATAGAAGAGGGATCTACTGTGATATACACCCCGAGAATCGGCTCATCGGGACTCGCTTTCGTTTCACACTCGATGGGAAGCGGAACGGATAAGACTAAGTAATTCATCCGATCGTAAGTATAAATTTCCTCACCGAGAAAAACTCGCTTCTGGCCTTGTGCGAGGAGAATGATTCCGGGTTCATACGCCTTTTGAGAGCGAGGAGAGGAATGATCGATACGAAATAGAGTTACACCTTTTACAACGGAAGGCAGTATCTTTTCTTCCGGTACCAGACCTTTTAGAAGCTCCACCAGTCGTAATCTTTTCTCTTCGCTTTGTGTCTTCATCGCTTTTTTCCTTTCTTTTTTTAGACCCATTCGATCGATTTCGTTGATCTTATTTTTATCTTCAATCACAGGATTAGGCAAGAATAAATAGAATTGGATCTTGATAAACGTTTCATTTCGGAGTATTTTAGATTCTTAAATGAAAGGTAAACTCCCGATTCTTATATTACCCAAGATTTTCAGGGAATCGGATTATTTGCATTTTTTTTGATAAATGAACGAAAGACCGAATATCGATCTTTCCTCTTCGAGTTTTTTATGGAGGAGAGAACGGAAGAATACCTAACTGCGATGCTCTTTGTCGTTTTGAGACTTGCCGTATCCTGAATTCGTTTTGCAATCGGGAATTCGAATCTTTAGAATCATCGTATTTATCAATGCCTGTTCCTCGGCAGAACCGTGTGAAGTTCTGGTCGCTGTACAAGGTCGTTTTGTTCTGAAATCACAAATGCGATGACAAGTAAAAAGAGTGGTTCGATGATTCGTTCCATGCGTATAAAAAAACAAACGAATTAGGAGCCACTTATGAAATCGACGGAAATCATTGTTGTGATTGGTGCAGGGTCAATCGGTCAAGCGATAGCAAGAAGAATCAGCGCTGGAAAGCACATACTTCTCGCCGATCTTCGTAAAGAGAATGCGGACGTTGCTGAAAAGGTCTTAATGGACGCCGGTTTCAAAGTTAGTACGGCGGTTGTGGATGTTTCATCAAGAAAATCGGTTCATGCCCTTACGGAAACCGCAACTTCTCTCGGAAACATTTCCGGAGTGATTCATGCCGCCGGTGTTTCTCCTTCGCAAGCCTCACCGGAAACCATTCTTAGGGTTGACCTTTATGGGACCGCTCTCGTTCTCGAAGAGTTCGGCAACGAAATTGCTCCTGGTGGCGCCGGTGTCGTGATCGCGTCCCAATCCGGTCATCGACTACCTTCTCTGACTCCCGAAGAAGATCATGCCCTTGCCACTACGCCGGTCGAGCTCTTATTGGAGCTTCCGATGCTTCGCAATATTTCGGATCCATTGCGTGCGTATCAAATCTCAAAGCGAGGAAATTCTCTCCGAGTCAAGTGTGAGGCAGTACGATGGGGAAAACGCGGAGCAAGATTGAATACGATCAGTCCTGGAATCATCATTACTCCTCTTGCGAACGACGAACTCTCTGGACCGAGGGGGGACGGATATCGACGTATGATTGAACATTCCGTTGCCGGACGGGCTGGAACTCCCGATGAAGTTGGTACTCTTGGCGCTCTCTTAATGGGGTCGGAGGGAGCATTTATAACCGGGAGCGACTTTCTGATGGATGGAGGAGTTACATCAGTGTATTGGTACGGAGATCTCGCTCCGAAGTGAGTTTACTCGAATTAAAAACGGGAATCATAGAATTAGGCAAGAATAAATAGGATCGGATCTTGCGAAGAGAGATTTGTCGAATTATACTCTTCTAAACATGGAAGAAGAATTAGTAAAACAGAATGTTCTAATTTGCAAGGAGAATTTCGAATGACAATCAAAGTTTTAGGTTATGGAGCACAGTCTTCTACGTCTGCATTGGCGCCATTTCAATTTGAACGTAGGGGTCTTCGTCCAGACGATGTCGTGATCGATATCCTTTATTGTGGCGTTTGTCATAGCGACCTGCACCAAGCGCGCAACGACTGGGGTGGAAGTATTTATCCGATGGTTCCGGGACATGAGATCATCGGTAGAATCTCCAATGTCGGCCACGAAGTCAAACGATTCAAAGTTGGTGAGGCAGTTGGCGTGGGTTGTATGGTGGACTCATGCAAAAGTTGCTCGGCTTGTGAAAAAGGATTAGAACAATACTGTGAGAAATATCCGACTTATACTTACAACGGACGCGATCGTCACGACGGCTCGCCGACGTACGGCGGGTATTCTGAGAAAATCGTAGTCTCTGAAGATTTCGTAGTTAAGATTCCGGAGAGTTTGGATCTTAAGGGCGCCGCGCCATTGTTATGCGCTGGAATCACAACATGGTCTCCCTTGGTGCACTGGAAGGTCGGAAAAGGAAGTAAGGTCGCAGTCATCGGGTTGGGCGGATTAGGTCACATGGCTCTTAAATTTTCTAAGGCACTGGGCGCGGAGGTCACGTTGTTTACGCGGACAATAGGGAAGGAAGAGGACGCAAAACGTTTAGGCGCGGATCGAGTTGTGATTTCAACTAACGCGGAACAAATGTCGAAGGTGTATGGGCAGTTTGATCTCATCATCGATACTGTGCCGAATGCTCACGATCTCAATCCATTTCTACCGACTCTTACACTGGATGGAACGATCGTACTCGTCGGTTATCTTGGAAATGTGGAGCCGGCGTTGAATACCGTACCATTACTTTTAGGTCGCAAAGCAGTGACCGGTTCCGCGATCGGGGGAATTGCCGAGACACAAGAGATGCTTGATTTCTGCGGAAAACACGGAATCACGTCAGACATAGAAATGGTTCAAATTCAACGGATCAACGAAGCATTTGAAAGAATGCTGAAGAGCGACGTAAAGTATCGTTTTGTTATCGATATCGCTTCTTTGAAAAATTAAATTGGAAAAGGTTATTTCAAATAACGTTATGCGAAATTGAATCAAACAGAGGATCGATGAACTGAAATGAAAAAACGAAAACTTGGAAATAGCGGATTGGAAGTCTCGGCGATTGGTTTCGGTTGTATGGGACTTAACTTTGCATATTCTCAGAAATTGGACAAAAAAGATTCGATTCAAATTCTCAGAGCGGCTGTGGAGAGAGGAGTGACGTTCTTCGATACAGCCGAAGTCTATGGTCCTTATACGAATGAAGAGATCGTCGGAGAGGCGCTTGCGCCGTTCACAGGAAAGGTAGTCATTGCTACTAAGTTCGGTTTTAAGAAGGATGCTTGGAAGGAATTGGATAGTAGACCGGCTCATATTCGAGAAGTATGTGAAGCATCCTTAAAACGACTGAAGGTGGATTCTATCGATCTTTTCTATCAGCACAGAGTTGATCCGGAAGTGCCGATAGAAGATGTTGCCGGGACAGTTCGAGATCTCATTCAAGAAGGAAAGGTTCAACACTTCGGACTCTCGGAAGCAGGAGTCAAAAATATTCGTCGAGCACACGCGGTTCAAGCGGTGACTGCGCTTCAGAGTGAATATTCTTTGTGGTGGAGGGAGCCGGAAGAACAAATCTTTCCTGTTCTGGAAGAACTCGGTATAGGATTCGTATCTTTTAGTCCTCTTGGAAAAGGATTTTTGACAGGAAAAATTTCGACGGAGGATGAGTTTGAAAGCGGTGATTTTCGAAAGATGGTTCCACGTTTTCAAAGAGAGAATTTGATCGCCAACGAAGCGTTCGTCGATCTCCTCAAGGAAGTTGCAGGAGAAAAGAATGCAACTCCGGCTCAAATAGCGCTCGCGTGGATTCTTGCTAAAAAAAAGTGGATCGTCCCGATTCCCGGAACGACGAAGATAGGGAGGCTGAACGAGAATATCCAATCGGACGAGGTCGATCTTTCATCCGATGAACTGCAAAGGATCGAAACCTACGTTTCAAGAATTCAAGCTCGAGGGGAGCGATATCCGGAAGATTTACAAAGAAGAATCGATCGTTGAATGTGGTTCGGTTCATTCTTACGTCTATAAGCTAAGAATGTGTTTTGCAAAAAGAAATCGACTTGACTTGGATGGATTTACGATGCCCGGTCCCAATAGATACGTAGACTTGACAATTTCTATATCTCTCCGAAACACTCGACGCTCTATTTAAACGAATTCTCGTTTCTCAAAAACGCCAGAGTTCTCGGTCTCGATATTATATCAGAAAATCAAGGTCTGTTGGGGAAAAGTTTGAGTAATTCTTTATCTATCTCATCAGTGGAAAGACAACCGTGATCACAAACTTACCTTAGTTCCCGAACCCAAGCCACCAAGTAAGAAACCTACTAAAATGAGGATCGCTCCAGATCTGAATTTTAGTACCGCAAAAATTTCCACCCCCATTCAGCGATCACGCCCTCAACCACTAACGTCAGCACAACTGAAAGAGAAACGTAAGAACCCAGCAATCAACATCAACTTCTTTACGAACCTAACAAAGAAAATCCTGAATGACTTCTACCCAAAATATTGTCCTTACTGCGAAAACAAATTACTAACGAAAGAGATCTCTACTCAGCCTGAATTGATCCGATGCGAAGGATGTAGGTATCTAACGTCACGTCTGAGTTATACTCCTTTACATCATATGAAGCTCCCGCTCTGGATGTTCTCATACGTTTTCTACGAGAGCATGATTCAGCATCCGAAGGTGGTCACATCAACTGAGATCAGTAAGAGACTAAGAATTTCATACAAAGGCGCGGCAATGTTGAAGAAGCGATTTCAAGTCTTCGCGTCTCAACAACTTCCTAAATACAAACAACTTACCTTTGATGCACTCGACAGAGAGTTTAAAGATTTCTCACTTCCACCTAATGAAGATACTGATATTTCTGAAATCATGGAAAACCGTCCATACGTCTGCGCTGATACAGTAGTTTTGTATTCAGCAAGTCAGAGAGCTAACCAAGGCAGGAAACGCTATCGCCACTCGGGTAGTACATCTTCTATTTATCTCTCCGACAAACTTGGAGGAAGACAAGTTGGAACCTTAGTTCATACAATTGGGATTAAGAATGGACCTGTCTTCTTTCACTCAGTCCCAAATCAAAAAGCAAACACACTTGGACCAATCATCAAGGATCATCTTCCTTTACGAACTCCCTTAATGACTGATGAAGGCTACCCTTGGCTTTGGGGCATCTACAAAAACCACAGAAGTGTAAATCACTCAGCACATTCTAAAGATGCTCGCTACAAATGGGCAAGAAACAGATGGAGTAAGAATGGAGTTCATTCACAAGTGGCAGAGGGAAATCATCGGTTACTCAAATCTGCTTTTTCTTCTTACTGTTACATTCGTCCTGAGAACTCTACTCGTTACTTGAATGAGTTTTCCTTTCTCAAGAATGCTCATGTGTTTGGTTTGGATGTGATTTGTGAGATTAGAGGGATGCTTGTTGGGGAAGTTGATGAGGGAAGAGGGGTGGGTAGAGTATCCTTTGGTTCCGATCCCCGAGGGCCGTCAGGTCCAGCAGTTGGGATCGGAAGGAAGGGATCTTTATCTCAGAACCTCATTGATCAACTTACCAAGTAAGCTATCTTGAGTTTGCACCGTTTTTTGATTTGCTTCATAGGAGCGGTTGACTTCGATCATTTCTACCATTTCGGTAACAACGCTAACGTTAGACGCTTCGAGATAACCTTGGAGAACGGACGGTTCGTCTTTTAGTTCGAAGGGGACCGGCTCTCCCGATTCTGGGGTATCGGCATAGAAGGAATCTCCTTCTTTGTCCAAATGGCGTGGGTTTTCGACGGTTCGGATTTTAAGTTTATCTAATAGAACGGGAGTTTCGAAACGATTCTTTTCCAAAGAAGTGCCGTTCACAGGATCGTTTCCGATTTCCCCGTTGATCCAGACTTCTCCATTCTCTTTGATGAGAAAATTTCCACGAGCAACCCGGATCGGTCCGTTTTCTCCCATCAAAGGAAAACCTTGCGGACTCACGAGATATCCGTTCGTGTCCATTACAAAGGCTCCGCTCCGAGAAAGTCTTTCTCCTCTGTTTGTCATCACGCTAAAAAAAGCGGGGTGTTCGTTTCCTGGTTTATCTTGAAGCATAATGTCGAAAGGGTTTTCCGTTTTTTTAACGGCGCCCTGTTCAAAACGAGTATAGACTTCGTTCACTTCTCCACCTAATCCAAGTTTGCCGACCACTGGCGCAGTATCGAAGGAACCCATTGGAACCTTTCCTACACCGTCTTCGTCGAAACGATGGAGTAAAAGTTCAGGAAATGTTTTAAATACGGTAGTATCTCTTTTAAAAGCCGTCTTATCGACGTTCGCAAGGTTATTCGAAATCACATCCATTCTTGTCTGTTGAATGATCATCCCGTTTGCGCCTGTATACATTCCTCTAAGCATTTCCGTTCTCCTCTACCTTTCTAAGGATCGGTGGATTCTGAAAATTTCATGAGACTTTTGAAGACATAAAAAGGAAAAGAATCAAGTTCCGATGAATTTTTCGGTCTTTTCTTGTCGGATTTCAAATTGTGAGTTTTGGGAACAATCGGACGGTCGTTTTGGATTGAAGAAGTTATGTTTGCTTTCGTTTTCAGAGAGATTCTTTGAAATCTCACCAGCTAACGCTGGTTTCTAAAGGGTAAGGATCGGCTTTCAAACCGAGAGTGAAACAAGAGGAAGCAGGGAAGATCAGCGCCTTACTTTCTTTTTCCTTTGAGCGTGATCAGAAGATTACATTCCTCAAAAGTACTTCCCGTTTTTGTCTCAAAATCTTTTTTCAGCTCTGAAAGAATTTTCTCCTGAAGTTTAGAATCCAATTCGATATCGATGATTTCTCCGGTCTCCTCGTCGAGAGCGTGGTGGTGATTTTTTACGTTAGAATCATAGAGTGTAATTCCGGATTTGAGTTCTAAGAGATTTACGATTCCTTTTTCCGCAAATAGTTTAAGATTGTTGAATATAGTTGCGCGGGAAGCGTTCGGAAAGTGTTCGTTTATCAATTGAAACACTTGGTCCGCGGTCAAATGTTGAGGTTCCGAGAGGAGAAGATTCGCCATTTGTAATCTCTGAACCGTAACGTTGATCCCGGCATCTTCCAGAATTTTTTTACTTTTCTCGTAAGAATCCTTCATAGAAGCAACCTCTCAAATTTCCCTTTTTTTGTCACTAATTTAGACTAATTCTAAAAAAAGACTTGTGCTAAAAATTTTAGAATTTAGAATAAGTCTAAATTTAAAGTAAATATAAAATTGTTGGTCGATTATTCGGGCGGATTTTTGACAACTTTTAGGGGGAGCCATGAATTTGATTGATTCCAAACGGAGTTCGAAGGCAGAACTCGATTCTTCTCCAACTTATTCGAATGCCTGGGGAGATTATAAGAAGACGATGAACCTGGAAAATTCTTGTTTCGATTTCGCACGAAGTGGGGATCTCGAAGAACTTTCTTCTCGCCTTCCTGAATTCGGAGATCTCGAAAGAAAAAATCCAAAAGGACACACCTTACTCTTGTTAGCCGCTTATAACGGCCACAAAAAGATCGTACATTTTCTCGTTTCTCAAGGAGCAGACGTAAACTCTACGGATGATTCTGGAAATTCGATTCTTATGGGAGCCTCATTCAAGGGTTTTGAAAACATCGTAGAGTTTCTTTTGAATGCCGGGGCAAATAAGAATTACAAAAATTCCAAAGGACAAAACGCATTTCAATTTTCAGAGATGTTCGGCCGCAAACGAGTCAGCGAACTTCTTTCGGAAAAAAAGCGGAACCCGTATTACCGGTTCATTTCGTTTATCAATTCTTGGTTTCGTTATTTCACTCAAACAGCACTTAAAGGAGGCAGACAATGAGTAAGAAAATTCTCACAACGTCCGGAGGTCATCCGGTTTCTCAAAACCAACACTCTCTCACGGCTGGACCGAGAGGCCCCGTCCTGATTCAAGACACACATTTGGTTGAGAAATTGGCACATTTCAATCGGGAAAGAATTCCGGAACGAGTCGTCCACGCAAAAGGCGCCGGAGCTTACGGAACACTTACGATTACTCAAGATCTTTCCAAGTATTCGAGAGCCTCCGTCTTTTCGAAAATTGGAAAACAAACCCCGCTGTTTCTGAGGTTCTCCACGGTAGCCGGTGAAAAGGGATCGGCCGATACGGAAAGAGATCCGAGAGGATTTGCGATCAAGTTTTATACGGAGGAAGGAATCTGGGATCTTGTGGGAAACAATACTCCCGTTTTTTTTGAAAGGGATCCTCTCAAGTTTCCTGACTTCATCCATTCTCAAAAAAGAGATCCTGTGACCGGTTACAAGAATCCGTTTCGTATGTGGGATTATTGGGCGAAGTCACCGGAGGCTTTGCACCAGATGACGATTCTTTTTGGAGATCGTGGAATCCCGGACGGTTATCGTTTTATGAACGGTTACGGAAGTCATACCTTCGGCCTTTGGAACTCGAGAGGAGAACGTTTTTGGGTTAAGTTTCATTTTAAGTCCATGCAGGGGATTAAAAATCTTAGTGCGGAAAAAGCCGCTACGTTAGCCGGAACGGATCCTGATTATGCAACGCGCGATCTCTTTGAAGCCATCGAAAGAAAAGAGTTTCCAAAGTGGAGGTTTTGCGTTCAGATCATGCCGGAAAACGAGGCGGAGAATTATAAAGTCAATCCTTTCGATCTTACGAAGGTATGGTCTCATAAGGATTATCCTCTCATAGAAGTCGGGGTTTTGGAATTGAACGCGAATCCTAAAAATTATTTCGAAGAAGTAGAACAAGCGGCGTTCTCGCCTGCGAACATGCCGCCGGGTATAGGAGCGTCCCCAGACAAAATGTTGCAAGGAAGACTCTTCGCATATCCCGATGCTCAGAGATATCGTTTGGGAGTTCAATATCAACAGCTTCCGGTCAATCGACCTAAAAATCCGGTCCACGTCTATCACAGAGACGGGAGCGTAAAGTTTCAATCCGACGGAAATTACGACAACTACGAGCCAAACGGATTCGAAGGACCTTCTCAAGATTCTTCCTTTGCCGAACCGCCTCTGAGAATTTCTGGGGACGCGGATCGTTTCGATGCGCATTCGACTAATGACGATTATACGCAAGCCGGAGATCTTTACAGGATGTTGAATCCTGAAGAAAGGGATCGTTTGACTTCTACGATCGCTTCCACGATGAAAGGACTTCCGAAAGGATTGCTCGTGGCAAACGTAAAACATTTTTATCGTTGTGATCCCGAATACGGAACCAAACTCGCAGAAAAAGTGGGACTCAAATTAGGGGAAATCACGACGACTTAGGATCCTATCTTTTTCATTGAATTCGGTCCTTTTTGCGAGGGAAGGTGGCTTTTATTTTCCATAAAAGTCGCCTTCCCTCGCTTTTTTATTAAGGAAGGCGAAAAAGAATAGAAAAGTGGTTGCAAAATTAAACTAGAATGAGTTCAACGAAGTAGTTGCTTATTTAAACTAGAATTTGCGAGGATGATATGAGATTTAAGGATAAAGTAGTTTTAATCACCGGTGGAAACGGCGGGATCGGCTTTGCGACTGCAAAGTTATTCGTAGAAGAAGGGGCGAGAGTGATCATAACCGGAAGAGACCAGTCGACACTCGATTCTTCCGTGAAGATATTGGGACAAAAGGCGCGAGCGTTTCGAGCCGACGTTCTTAACAAGGATGAACGAGACGTTCTATTCAATGCAATTCGAGAAGAATTCGGAACCTTAGACGTCGTCTTTGCTAACGCGGGAATTATGAAACCGACACCGATCGGTTCAACGGCAGAAGATACGTTTGATGAGATTCTTCGTGTGAATGTAACCGGCGTGTTTATGACGATACAATCCGCGCTTCCACTTTTAAAAAGAGGTTCTTCGATTATTTTGAACGGTTCCATCATCAGTACGATCGGTGCGCCCGGAACATCGGCATACGCGGCGAGTAAAGCCGGCGTTCGTTCGATGACGAGAGTTCTTGCCGCTGAGTTGAGCTCGAAGGGAATTCGTATTAATATAGTCGTTCCCGGAGCTACAAGGACCGCGATCTGGGGTAAAACGGAAGCGGCTAACGAAAGGCTGGATAAGATCAGCGCCTCCATTCCCCTTCATAGAATCGGAGATGCGGAAGAGATTGCGAAGGCGGTTTTGTTTCTTTCCTCGGAAGAATCTTCTTATATTCAAGGAGCGGAGATCGTCGTGGACGGCGGGTCCAGTAGTCTACCGGCAGGCGCGCCGATTTATCTTGCCAAGTAAGTTGAATCTCTTAGTTCTATCTTAAACTCGGAGAAGGGAGGGAACATTTACGTGAAGCGCAAAAATCTAGAGGAAGACGATTGCCCGATCGCACGTTCCCTCTCCGAGATCGGAGAGTGGTGGTCGCTCCTGATCTTAAGGGATGCGTTCTTAGGGAAACGAAGATTCGGTGAATTCGAAAAGAGTTTAGGACTTGCAAAGAACATTCTTACGTCCCGTCTTCAAAAAATGGTTTCTCACGGTATATTAGAAATTGCTCCCGCGTCGGACGGAAGCGCCTATCAGGAATATGTCCTTACACAAAAAGGAAAGGATCTTTTTCCCATTCTTGTTTCTCTCAGACAATGGGGTGAAAGATATCTTTTCGATTCTCAAGGGACCAACCAGATTCTCGTGGACGAAATCAATCAAAAACCGATCCGCAAGATCGAAGTCAGGTCCCATGATGGAAGGGAACTCAAACCGAAAGACGTGAAACTTCTTTTTTTAGATACAAAACGGAAAACAAAGCCGGCGAAAAAAAAGTAGAGGATCGATTTATATCGAACCTGTTTCTTATTTTCGAGTAAAAGGAGAAAGATAGAGGAGAACAAAAAACATTCAAAATTTGTAAAATATTTTCAGAGAATGTAAAAGATCTTTTTCATTGGTGAAAAATGGGATTTCACAAGGGAATCTACGAATCATTCGTTGTTTGACAAGTGTTCTAACAAAAGGAAATCAATTCCAATGGCCGAAAATCAGTTCAGTCCTTCTCATTTTGGAATATCTCCGGAAGAGACTCGGTATAAAAGATTCGTAGAATCGATCTATCAAAAGCAAAACGAGGATCCGCATCGTTATGGCGGTCGGAAAGTTGCGCGGAATTTTATCAGCGAACTTTTTAATATCATTTTTGCGGGGTATTTTTCGGATCTTGTATTTCGAGATATCGCTCACGTGGAAGACAATCTTTCCGTTTTTTTTCTTCAAACCAAAAGTAAACTTTATCCCTATCTTTCCAGTCAGGAATCGTCTTTTTCTGAACATCTTACGATCGACGGAGTTTTGGAAAAGTTCAAGGACGAACTACCTTCCCTTTATGAGATGATTTGGCATGATGCGATCGCCGCTTTTGAAGGGGATCCTGCGGCAGAGAGTGTCAAGGAGGTCATCCTCGCGTATTCCGGTTTTTATGCGATTGCGGTTCACCGTGTTGCTAACGTTCTTCATCGGATCGGAGTTCCGATCTTTCCTAGAATGTTAAGCGAATATGCGCACGAGAAGACGGGAATCGATATTCATCCGGGTGCGCAGATAGGGAGATCCTTTTTTATGGATCACGGGACTGGAATTGTGATCGGCGGAACCTCGGTTATCCATGACAACGTTAAAATTTATCAGGGTGTCACCTTAGGCGCGTTATCCGTAAGTAAAGATATGGCTCTTCTCAAAAGGCATCCTACGATCGAACAGAATGTGATTATCTACGCGGGTGCTACCATATTGGGAGGAGATACTGTGATCGGAAGGAATAGTATTATCGGCGGAAACGCTTGGCTTACTCACGGCGTTCCACCATATTCTATCGTGAATCAGAAAAACGACGTTCGCGTGCGTACCTCAAAAGAATTGGACGACGTAATCGATTTTACGATTTGATATCGTCTAAAACGAAATCCGTTCCGATTATTCGATCGGAACGGATTCTATATTAGGTAAATTTAAAGTGGCCCCGCCGTTCTTCCTCCCCGCAAATCAAAGAGCGCATTTATGAGCGCGTCGATATCTTCGCAGGTATTATAGAGAGCCAAAGAAGGTCTTACCGTACTTTCCAAACCGAAACGACGAAGAATCGGTTGTGCACAGTGATGTCCGGATCTTACAGCGATTCCTTCCTGATTCAAAAAACGTCCTACGTCTTCCGTCTTGAATCCGTCCAGGACGAAGGAGAGAACTCCGGCCTTTTCTTTGGCGGTTCCGATCAGACGTAGGCCGGGAACTCTTTGCAATTGGGTCGTACCGTATTCCAAAAGGGAATGTTCGTAGTCCGCAACGTTCTGCATTCCGATCTGATTCAAATAATCGATCGCGGCCCCGAGTCCGACTGCGTCGGCGATGTTTCCGGTTCCCGCTTCGAATCGGAATGGGGCAGGTTGATAGACCGTCTTTTCGAAGGTCACGTCTTCGATCATATTTCCTCCTCCTTGCCAAGGAGGCATGGAGTCTAGAACTTCCGACTTACCGAATAAAACTCCGATTCCAGTGGGCGCAAAAACTTTGTGTCCTGAAAATACGTAGAAGTCGCAATCGAGAGCTTGTACGTCGATCGGCATGTGTGAGACGGCCTGAGCTCCGTCCAAAAGAACTTTCGCTCCATATCGATGCGCCTGTTCCACCATTTGAGCGGCGGGAGTAACGGTGCCTAACGCGTTCGAAACTTGAGTGAGTGACACGAGTTTTGTTCTCGGACTCAAGAGCCTTTCATACTCGGTCAGGATTACTTGTCCTAACTCGTCCACCGGAACCACTTTGAGTCTCGCTCCCTTTTGTGCGCAGAGCATTTGCCAGGGGACGATGTTTGCGTGGTGTTCCAACCAAGTGATGATGATCTCATCGTCTTTTCCGATATTTTTGACACCCCAGGTTTGAGCCACGAGATTGATCGCTTCCGTCGCCCCTCTTACGAAGACGATCTCTTTTGTGGAGGACGCATTCAAAAATTTGGAGGTCTTTTCTCTTGCGGCTTCGTACGCGTCAGTCGCTTTTGCGGCTAACGTGTGCGCACCTCTGTGGATATTCGAATTTTCGTGTTCGTAGAAGGCTGAGATCCGATCGATTACGCTCTGAGGTTTGTGAGTCGTTGCCGCGTTGTCGAGCCAAACGAGATCTCTTCCGTTTACTTTTTCCTTGAGAATCGGAAAGTCTATTTTTAAGGAAGCGATATCGAACTTCCCGGAAGAAATCTCTATGTTAGGAATTCCGTTTGGTTGAAAACTAAACGGATCGTTCATCTGAATCCCTTGAGCTTGCGGAACAAAAGAACGGATGTCCTCTAAAAAGGAAAACGAGGTTGAAAAGGTAGGCGCTGGGATACCCGCATTTGTCGGAGTCAATCCTCCTGGAAAAGAAGGGAGGCTCGTTCCCGGAAGAAATTCTTCCGGGATCCTTTTGTAATCCGATTCCTTAAAATCTAAACCATAACCGTTTTGTAGAATTTTTCCCGCATCGAGTGGAGTCGAAGTCTGCGCCTGCGGTTTCGAAGAAGAGACTTGATTCGTAAGAATCAATTCCTCCACTCCACCTCCGTTCGTCGGAAGCGGACCGAAGAGTTCACCAGCTAACGATGCTAAGACGCTCGGATCGATCGGGCCTTGCAACTCTTTCCCTCCAAGGTTGGAAAAGTCAGATAGATTTACGGAGAAAGGATCACTTATACTCATGATAGTTGCCTACGTCGACATTCTCCAAAACTCCGATAGCGTCATCGGTAAGAATGGCCGCGGAGCAATAAAGAGAAATCAAATAGGATCCGATCGCGGAACGGTTGATCCCCATAAAACGAACCGAGAGTCCGGGCGTTTGTTCTCCCGGAAGGCCGGGTTGAAATAGTCCGATCACACCCTGTTTTTTCTCGCCCACTCTCAGAAGAAGAATGTTTGTCTTTCCTTCGGTCGATTTCGGTTTGCTTTCTCCGTTCACCAAAAGTTTATCGCAAGGAATAATCGGAAGTCCTCTCCAAGTTAGAAATTGAGCTCCGAAAAGGGAAACGGTAGCGGGAGGAACACCTCTGCGTGTACATTCTCTCCCGAACGCCGCGATCGCTAAAGGATGTGCCAAGAAGAAGGAAGGCTCTTTCCATACTTTCGTAATGAGTTCGTCCAAGTCGTCCGGGGTAGGTGGTCCTTTGCGAGTGGAAATTCTTTGATTCTTGGATGCGTGTTTCAGAAGACCGTATTCGTCGTTGTTGATGAGTTCGTTTTCCTGACGTTCTTTTACGCTTTCGATTGTTAAGCGAAGTTGCTCTTTGATTTGATCGTGTGGGGTGCTGAACAGATCGGATACTCTCGTGTGGACGTCGAGAACTGTGGAAATTGCACTGAGAGTGTATTCCCTCGGTTGTTCTTCATAGTTCACGAAGGTTTCCGGTAGAGGTTGTTCGTCCTTCTGTCCGCACAGAACGTCCACGCTCGTGTTGTCCTTGACTCGGTTGACTCTGAGTGTTCCGGATTCAAGCGGCTTCCAGTCTAAGAATCGTACGAGCCAGCGTGGCGTAATCGCTCCGTACTGGGGTGCGGTTTTGGTTGTGTTCGCTAATTTGCGTGCGGCGTTATCGCCGAGGGAATGTTGTACGGTCGTATCAGCCATGCCGATGTCTCCTAATTTTAAAAATCCAGTTCGGACTTTTTTTTGAACATTGAGTTTCTTATTTACAGACAAACCATATCGACTTCATTCTTTAAATCGAATGCATAGAATATTGCACATTTGTATAATATATTATGGATTCTTTAAGTCTTTAAATTTTTAGTCAATAATCGCCTTGAATGCGTTTTCATGCTTATTATCCGCTCTCAAAATGAAAATCATTTTTTAAATGTTTTGTTTTGTTTATGTATTTTTTTGAGGAATTGAGTTTGATGAATAGTATATTATATAAATCGCATACTCTCTTTTCTTTTGGATGCGGATCTTTCCGTTTTATAATTCATCTGTTTCCGTTTTGAGAAAGGAAAACGTTTATAAGAAGAATAAAGATCTATTATAAAGGAATTTGTTTCTTTCTTTGTTTATTGATGAATTTATAACGAAGGCTTCTTTCGTTATCTAAGAATTGAATCGTTTCTTGTGGAAATTCTTTCTTTGGACGCAAGCTCTGATCGTAAGAAGATTCCTTGCGGAATGACGAAACTTGCGTTTTCGATTTACATTCACCAGAGGATTCGAAAGCCTTCTTCTTCGTTCAAAAGGAAAGTGAAAAGAATTTTCTTTTAGAAACACAAAACGAACTCTTTTCTATGTTCAAACGTATCTCCTTGCGTAGAACGTGCTTCCATTGTATGGAAAATGGAATCCGATTTTACACAATTTGGAAACGCGAGGAGGATTCGATTCTTGTTTTGGTTTCGTGGATCTCGAACGCTTTGCACGAACATTCTTCGCAAAAGAGAACGATCAAAGAACGAAAGATCTTGTTTGGAAAAGGAGGAGGTCCTTCTGCGTCCATTCTTATTAAGTTAAGAAAGGTTCAAATGGATCGACCAAGTCCTCACGAGAATCGGAAAAAAGATCCGGAATCTTTTGATACTTTGCAACTTCGAGTCGAATTTTGTTTTCTCTAAAAACGTGTGCGAAAGCAATGGAAAACGAATTCTTTGGACTTTTGCGCTTGACCGTTCCTTCCATCGAATCGAGAATCTACGGCGTTTCAACCGGTCCTTTTTATTGATTAGGCAAAGGAAAACGGAATGAAATCTTCAGTTTGAAAGCAACGATGATCCATATCCTTCAGACCATTTTAGAACAGGCGAACGCTGGGTATTGGGAAAAGAATTTTCTGAAAGACACGAGTTATCTTTCACCGGCTTGGAAATCCATGCTCGGTTATGAAGATTTTGAATTGGAAGATTCGATTCGTGCCTGGCAGTCGCTTATATTACCTGAGGATATAGATCTCATTCGAGACGAATTCCAAAATTATCTCAGAGCAAATACCAATCAACTCTATGAGACCGATATTCGTTTTCGACATCGAAACGGATCGATCGTCTGGTTTCGATGCACGTGCAAACTTGTGGAAGTCGACTCTGACGGAAAGCCGGTTCTCATGTTAGGAACGTATTTCAATATCACCGAATCGAAACGAATCGAATCCGAATTGAAACTTACTTTGGATCGCCTCGCGCTTGCAACGAAAGCCGCGAAAGTCGGAATCTGGGATTTGGATCTGATCGATGACCGTCTTTCTTGGGACGAGGCAATGTATGCATTGTATGGTGTGAAAGCAGATACCTTTTCCGGCGCTTATGCGGCTTGGGAGTCAGGCCTTCATCCCGAAGATTTGGAACGCTGTAGAATCGAACACAAAAATGCCCTGGAAGGAATCAAAGATTTTGATATGGAGTTCCGCGTCATTTGGCCGGACGGATCCGTTCGACATATCAAGGCGATCGCAATCGTTCAGAGAATGGCTTCGGGTAAACCGTTTCGAATGGTTGGAACAAACTGGGATATCACCGAACATAAAAACGCGGAAACCGCGTTGAAGGAAAGTTACGAATTAACAAAGGTCTTTATCGAAAAAGCGCCTTCGGCGATCGCGATGTTCGATACGAACATGTGTTATATGGCGGCCTCTCAACAATGGTTGGCTGACTACGGATTAATCGGAACCGAAATAATCGGACATTCTCATTATGAGATTTTTCCGGAGATCGGAGAAGAATGGAAACAGATCCATGCGGAATGTTTGAACGGAAAGGTTCAACGAAGAGATGAAGAATTATTCGTTCGCAGAGACGGAAGTTCTCAGTGGATCATCTGGGAAGTTCGCCCCTGGTATCGGGCACAGAACGAAGTGGGCGGCATTCTAATGTACACCGAGGACATCAGTGCGCTGAAATACAAAGAGTTTGAAAGAAGTCGGCTGGAGGAAATTCTAACCCGAACAAACGAGGCGGCGCAAATCGGTTCCTGGGAATTGGATCTGGAAACCAATACAAGAGTCTGGAGTAAAGTGACTAAGAAGATTTTCGAATTGCCGGAGGACCATATTCCTACCAGTGAGGATGTGGCCCGTTTTTTTAAGAATGAATCCGAGAGAAAACGATTCGCGGACATAGTTGCCGAATCGATCGAAACGGGAAAACCATTCGATTTCGAAGGAGAAATCGTTACGGATAAGGGGAACGTTGTTTGGACCCGTTCGATCGGGAAACCGGAATACCTGAACGGAAAGTGTATCCGTGTTTCCGGAACCTTTCAAAATATACAGGAACAAAAAGAAAGGGAACTGGCGCTCCAGGGAACTTTGAAAATCGTAAACGATCAAAACGAAAGACTATTAAATTTTGCTCATATTGTTTCGCACAATCTCCGTTCTCACGCGGGAAATATCACGATGCTTCTTAAAATATTGGATGAGGCAACGACGGAATCCGAAAAGGAGGAGATGATCCGTTATATCGAAAAAGCCTCGGACAGTTTGATGGATACGGTTCTGAATCTGAACGAAGTCGTTTCGATTCAGACGAATAAGAATATTCAAAATACAGAAATTTCTCTTCGCGATTATATAGAGAAGGTATCCCAAACGATCAGCGGAGAGATACAGAAATACAATGTCCGGATTCAAAACCTGGTTTCGGAATCGGTAAGAGTAAAGTGCAATACGTCCTACATGGAAAGTATTCTTCTAAATTTTTTGACCAACGCGATCAAATACAGACATCCGGAGAGAAATCCCGAAATCACACTCAACGCAGAGCGGCAAATGAATCGTCTTGTTTTGAGTATACAAGACAACGGACTTGGAATCGATCTGAATAAAAACGGAGATAAACTTTTTGGAATGTACAAAACGTTTCATAATAATCGTGACTCAAAAGGAATCGGACTTTTTATCACAAAAAATCAGGTGGAAGCGATGGGAGGAAGAATCGAAGTGGAAAGTGTTTTAAATCAGGGAACAATCTTTCGGATTCTCTTTCTCTAAATTGTAAAATGAAATTCGGAAAACGAAGAGGAAATGAATGAATCTTGAAGAGAATAAGCAGATCGTAAGAAACTACTTTCAAAGAATGAACGACAAACAATTTTCTCAAGCAGTAGAATTGTTAAGCGACGATCTGATCTGGTGGATTATAGGTAGAACTAAGATTTCGGGTAAGAATGATAAACGAACCGTCCAACTCGGCTTCAAACTACTACACAGGACGTTTTCCGATTTCCATTTTATACTCCACGACTTTACTGCCGAAGAAAATCGTGTTTCTCTGACAGCGGAATCGAAAGGAAGGCATTCGAACGGAAAACTCTACAACAATCACTACCATTTTCTTTTTACGATCGAAAACGGAAAGATACAAAGCGCAAAGGAATATCTAGACACGGAACACGCGATTTGGATCGAACAACCCGAAACCGAGTCAATCACTTAAGAGACGGAATGAATGGGAGTGTAAATCTGACAGGAAAGAATCGTAACTTTTGAAAATATTTTTTAGCCCGTTATTCTGTTGAGTCAATCTAACAACTACACTATGAAAATTCTCGCGATTTCCGGAAGCCTCCGGTTTCAATCAACAAACTCCGCATTACTTCGTGCCATCGCAAAAGTGGCTCCTCCCGAAATGGAAATCATCACCTACGAAGAATTAGGTGAACTTCCTCATTTTTCTCCGGATATCGACGGAGAACGTTCACCGGAAGTGGTGGTGCGTTACCGGGAAGCGCTCCATAACGCGGACGGTGTTTTGATCTGCACTCCGGAATACGCGCATGGAATTCCGGGTGTGTTAAAAAATTCCTTGGATTGGGTGGTCGGCTCGGGAGAATACGTGGATAAACCGGTGATGGCTTTAAGCGCGTCTCCTTCTTATATGGGTGGTGATAAAGCGCACGCCTCTCTGCTTCAAACCCTTCGTGTGATGAATGTAACGGTTGTAGATCCTGCCTCTTTTTGTGTTACACTCGCGCGTAAAAAAATGAACGAGCAGGAAGAACTCGTGGATACGGAAACGAAGGAAACCTTTCGAAACGCGTTTGCCGATTTTGCGAAGGCGATTCACTTGTCCCTCGAAAAAAACGCGGCAAAAGAGGCGTAACGGATTCAGAGCCTCAGGCAATGCTCTTTGCAAAAACAAAGAGAAAAACAAAAACAAAGGCATCGGAATTTTTATTATTTTCTTTTCTTCGGTTTTGCCTTCTTTTTAGGTTTGTTTTTCGTTTTTTTAGAGACGGTTTTCGTTTTGGAAACCGTCTCCGGTGAAAGATAGGACTCGATTCTTTTTGCAACATTCTCCCATCCTTCGTCGAGCATGAGATTGTGACCCATATTCTCAAAAATTTCCGGTTTCACTTCGTATGCTTTCGCGGTGAGAGCCACTTCCCAAGGCGGAAAAAATCTGTCTTTCCCTCCGCCAATCACCAAGAGAGGAGTTTTGATCTTTTTGGTTTTAGGAAGAGAAAGAATCAACATTCCTAAAAAGGCAAAAAAGGATTCGTCTTGAAGACGAGAAGCGTAGTGGAACGCTTTTGTGTCGCTTAACGATTTCGAAAAGAAAAGTTCCTGACTCAGTTTCGGATCTTCGACGAGCGGAAATAGGGAAAGAGTCGCGAGCACGCGCAAAAAACGAATCGGATGTTTGAACAAAAGCTCCAACGTGATTCTAAAAACGCCGTAAGGAGGAACGCTCGCAAGTAAAACGGCTTTCGGAACATGAGCTGTTTCTAATGTTTTTTGCACGACCAACCCGCCCATAGAATGACCGACTAACACCGTGGAGGGCGGGAGTTGATCCAAAACTTTTCGGACGTCTTGAACATAGTTTCCGATCGAGGTCCAACGAAATGAACCGATACTCGGGCTTTTGCCATGACCTCTGAGATCCAGGGTATAAACGTCGTGTCCCGCTTTTTGAAAATAAGGCACAAAATTCTCCGTCCAACACCAGCCTCCGTGCCAGGCTCCGTGAACGAAAAGGATCGGCGGTTTTCCGGAAGAGGATGTTTTTGAGGACTTTATCGCAGGATTGGATTCGTAGTGGACCATAGGGTGATGAAATCTCCTCGATCCTCGTAAGACTGCAACGAAAAAACGCTGAATCGTTTTATGAGAATTTAGAAATGGAGTTTTAAAACGGCATAAAACGCGTGTTTGTCGAGACGGGATCCGCTTGTGATTCTTCCTAAAAAAGAAACTCGCGACCGGAAAATCTACATTCTTTCTGAGAACGGTTCTTGAAAACGAATTCGGTCGTAGAATCCGCGTAAGAACGACGTTTGTATCCGAGTTGGAGAGAAAAGAAAAGTGGCATAGGGGGTTTCCCTATGCCGTCTCATAGTTTGAGATTTGAGTGTGAGGGGAATATTAAAAATATTCAGTGTTTTGGACGTTTCTCCCGATTAGAGAGGGCACCGTTTGTTATAAGACCCTTGGATTAATTTTTCTCCCTTATTGGCGAGGTCGGGAAACAAACGAATGTTTACACCGTATCGTTTTTGCGCGTCTTCCAGTTTACGCAAACAAATGGAAACTTCTTCCGATTCAGCGCCTTTGGCTCTTTCGACTTTTTCACATTCACATTTGGTTTCGCCAAGTACGGTTGCATATTCAACAAGCGAGGCGACCTGCGAATCCGACTTCGTTTTACAATTTGCGAAAAGAGTCATCATAAAGAAGATACAAAAAAGAGAGAGGAAAATTCTCATTCTCAAGTCCTTACTGAATTCCGAATGAATCAAGGTTTTCCGAAAGATCGATTTTAAACTCACTTGTAACGAGACAAAAGAAAAACGATCCTGGAACTCTCTGATCAAATTCTCATTCGAGAAAGGAGTCAAGGAAGAATCCGCTTCCCTGTGGTTTCTAACGAAGATTGACATAGGGTCTTTCACCCTATGTCGGGAAGAGACAAAAATCTACATTCTAAAATTAGAATATAGATTTAGTAAACGAGTCGATACGCTTTCGGGGTTCCGGCCGGTGCCTCCGGTAATTCCTCAAATCGAAGGTGTTTTTCACGGACCTGTTCGAAAACCGATTGAGTGACGAGAATCTCTCCGGCATCCGCGGTATCCTCTCCGAGTTTACTCGCGGTGTTTACTTCGGATCCGAATACGTCCGAATCTCCGATTTTTAAAACCTTTCCGAAGCCGAGTCCGACGCAGAGAAGAATTTTTTCTTCCGGAATCTTGTCTTGGTTGTAGTGTACGAGAATCTGTTGCATCTTGATCGCAGATTCGATTCCCTTTCCGACGTTTCGAAAGATCACGAGAAAGCTGTCGCCTTCGGACTTCAAAAGAATTCCGTCGTGATCTTCGATGATCGGGATAAGAATTCTTTCGGATTCGTGAATGGTTTGTAAAAAATGAATGATCCCGAATCGTTCGACTCCTCTGGAAAAACCGGAAAGATCCGTGAACATCACGCACCATTCTTCGCCGAATAGGTCCCAGATTCTCTGATCGACTTTCGCCTTGTCCGCTCCGGGTTGCAATCGGTCCTGGATCAATTTTTCCAGCCTGTCTTCGGAAGCGCTCGCTCCGATCGTTCTTCGAAATGCCATAAAACCTCGTTGGAGAATTTAGAAATGAATTCCTGACGGAATTTAGAATCCAAACGTTCTACCCAGAATTATCTTTCTGTCAACGGGAAACTCAGATCAAACTCTCGATCGAAGGCGAAGCAGGGAAAGGATCCGGATAGGAATTTGTTATATTAGAATAAATTCTTTTATATAAGAATATTTTCTTGCTAAGTTTGAATCTTCCGATTCTTTGACGGATAATCTATGGTAGAAATTCTTAAAACTTCCGGAGGAGTTCCTCAAAAGAAGGGGCGTTCGTCGTCGGGTTCGACGTCGCAAAACAACTTTCCTATCCCGCATATACGTTAGGCAATACCGACGAATTGGAAAGTCTGAAAAAGGAAGTCGAAGGACTTGGATCAAAAGCTCTCGTTTTTCAAGGCGATGTAAGAAATGACGCGGATATACAAAAGGCAGTTCAGGGAACGTTAGACGCTTTTGGAAGAATCGACATACTATTTAACAACGCAGGGATTTGCGCCTACGGACTCGCGCATGAACTTACGGAGGAAGCTTGGGATTCTATGATCGATATCAACCTCAAGGGAGCGTGGCTTGTGGCGAGACGAGTCATTCCGATTCTGATAGCTCAAAAGTCCGGGGTGATCATCAATAATTCTTCGATCGCGGGCCTGAGAGGAATGAATCGTTTGTCTCACTATGCCGCTTCGAAGTGGGGACTTGCGGGTCTTACCAAATCTTGGGCGATCGAACTCGCGCCCCACGGAATTCGGGTGAATTCCATCCATCCGACCGGAGTCAATACGCCGATGAACGATGGCCTTGCCTTTTTAGAAGGAGCCACACCGCAGGAAATCGCGGAACGTTCCGCTGGAAATTTGCTCCCGGTCCCTTGGATCGAAGTTGAGGACGTCGCGGAAGCGGTCCTGTATTTGAGTTCTAAGAAGAGCCGTTATGTAACGGGAGCGCAACTCGTTTTAGACGCAGGTCTTTTGACACGCTGAAGAATTTAGATCGATAAAAATTCGAACGAAGATAAGGTTGTCTCTTCTATAAAAGCTGGACGGTGAGTTATGATTCTCCTTCGTTTTCCGTTGTGGATCTTATGTTTTGTTTCGATCGGTTGTTTTTATTCTTCTCCGATTCGAACGATTCCCCTCAAACAGAATTCGGTTTCGGTAAACTGGGAGGAAAGAACGAAGGAAGCGGTTCGAATCCTTCAGGATTTGATCCGTATTCGAACGGAAAGAAAAAACGAAATCGAAGTCGTTCGTTATCTGCAAGCGCTTTTACAGAAAGAAGGGATTCCTTCCAAGATCTACGCTTCGAAAGAACATCCGGAACACGCAAACCTGGTCGCGGTTTTGGAACCGAAAAAGCCAAGTTCCCTCAAAGGAGTCATATTAGGAAATCATAGCGACGTCGTGGAAGCGGACGATTCGGAATGGACCGTTCCTCCCTTTTCCGGACAAATCGTAGACGGAAAAATTTACGGTAGGGGCGCTTTGGATATGAAGGGTCTCGCTGTGATGCAACTCGTCGCGTTCTTGGAATTGAAACGTTCCAATGTCGAGTTGAATCGGAAGGTAATGTTTCTTTCTCTCGCGGACGAAGAAAGCGGAAGCCTCTGGGGCGCCCGTTATATGGCGAAAGAACATAGAAGAATATTCGAAGATTATGATACGATGTTAAACGAAGGAGGCGTCGCCACGAAGGACGTGGGGATCCCGGGCTCTACGATCTTTAACATTCAATATGCGGAAAAAGGGAACCTCTGGATAAAACTCAAAGCGAAAGGGCAGGGCGGTCACGGAAGCGCTCCGACTTCCGATTACGCGACCCTGAACCTGATCCGATTTTATGAGGAAGTTTTGCGTTACGACGTCGGAGTGAGAATCACAGAAGAAACGAGGGCATATTTTTACCAACTCGGAACGGTCGCCTCTTTTCCCGTCTCCTTCTTTTTAAAGAACGCTTCCAATCCTTTGATCCGTCCTTTTCTTACGGGAACTCTGAAAAAGAGCAAACATCTCTCCGCGATGACGAGCAACACAAAAGCGATCACCGGAATCCAAACCTTAGAAGGGGAAGGATATAACGTTCTTTCCGGAGAAACATTAGGAAAATTGGATATTCGGGTTCTTCCCGGTTTTGATACGAAAGAATATTTCGAAAAGATTCGAGGGATCGCAAAAAAATATTCGATCGAAGCGGAGATCATAGACGAGATCGGTCCGGACGATTCTCCGCTGGAAGACGAACTCTTTCAGATTCTTGCGAGCGTAAGCGTTTCCAAGGTTCCGGGGAGCGTCGCCGCACCATTTATGTCCTCCGGAAAGACGGATAACGCGAGATTTAGAAGAATCGGGATTCGTTGTTACGGACTCAACCCCGCAATCCTGACTTCGAAGGATACGGAAACTCTTCACGGAAAGGACGAAAATATCAGCGTCGAAAATTTGAAATTGGGTTCCGAGATTCTTTTTGAAACCCTCTACCAATATACGACCCCGTAACCCTGCTTCGGCGCGAAAGGGATTTTAAGGCTTCCGGATCGTTTATAGGGATTTCAAAAAGTTGAGTAGATGTGTCCGTTCGCGGATGTCCAATCCTAAAAAGTAATTTTTACTTTTTTCGGCTTCTCCACCATGCCAAAGGATCGCCTCGCTCAAGTCTCGAGCCCTACCGTCGTGAAGATAACGAGTGTGGCCGTTCACTACTTCAAAAAGACCGATTCCCCAGAGAGGAGGCGTTCTCCATTCTCTTCCTGTCGCTTCTTCGTCCGGCCTTTGATCCGCGAGCTCTTCACCCATGTCGTGTAACAATAGATCTGTATAAGGTCGGATCGTTTGGTTTGATAGTTCAGGAAAACCGGCATTTGTAGAAGTTAATATTTTTGGAATATGACAATTCTTGCAATCGGCCTTGAAAAAGATTTCCTTTCCGGAGAGAACGCTCGCGTTGTTCGCTTTCCTTCTCGCTGGGACGGATACCAACTTCATGTAGTTTGTGATCGCGTCGATTTTTGACTGAGGAACTTCCGGATTTCCTCCGTTCACAGAGGTTTGGCATTGAGTTTGATTTGGAGTGCAGTTTTCAACGGGAAAAAGAGGGGACGTGATTCCAAAATCTCCTAAAAATGCGGCGGAATTCTGACGGATCAAACTCGGGTTATTCGCCTTCCAACCGAATCTTCCCAATGCGAAACCCGTGTCGTTGAGGTTCGCAATCCAATTCGGTCTTCCGGATATTCCGTCTCCGTTTTGATCGGACGGATCGGAAAAAGAAAGAATCGTCGCCTCGGGAATCGCCTCCAGAAGTCCGAGCCCGATGACTTGTTGCGGAACTCGAAGAGACGTTTTGACGTCGTTCGCAAGGGGACCGTATCCTAAATTCGAAAAATGGAATATAGGAGAACGAAGACGATAGACGGTTCCGTCTTTGAATTTTCCCTCGAATTCCTGGTAAGTTAGGGTAACACTTCCTTCCTTGGAAACGCCGGGAACCGAATTCGGTTGGAATTGACCTCCATACTGCGGATCGGGAGAATGAGAATCGGAACCGGTACTCAAACGGACGAGACTGAATGTCAACGGTTCATCTTCTTCCTCAAGAGCTCTTCCGTTTGCGAAGTGACAGCTAACGCAAGAATTGGAATGAAAGAATGGTCCGAGTCCGTCCCGATCCGGAAGCGTGGACGAAAATCCGGGAGTCCAGGGAACTTCGAAAACCGCTTGTCCGACAGTAAATTCCGAAATCACGTTCAAAGAAGAATTCGGAGCAAATTGTCGAAAGGAGGAACTTCCGGAAAAGAAGTTCGTCATTTTGAGTCCGCCCTGGTATTCTTCTCCCTCTTCGTAATCCCAAGGATGGGAAGAGGGTAGATTGGAAAGCACTAATAAAACGGCTCCGAGCTCGAAACAAGAAGAATCGGACGAGCAAACGTCATTCTTTTGGGACTCACATCCTGTGCAGAAAAAAAAGAGCAAAATAAAAAAGCAAAACCGGATTCTCCCCAAAAAAAAGGTCAGAGAGAAGATTCGGTCCGGATCGATTCTAAGTTTCATATACATTCGAAAATTAAAATATTAAGGAAAACTGATGGAAACGGGTGTCGAAGCTCCCCAGTTCGTCTGAAGATCGGGCCTTCCCAGGGATCCTTTGAAATTCCAACCCCAGCCGTAGACGGAACCGTCTCCCAAGAGAGCAAAGTTGTGAGTCGCGCCGCACCCGAAATGGACCAACCCTTTGATGCCGATGACCGCATTTCCCGGTGAATAGAGTTTGGCCGTGGTCGTTTCGCCGATACCGAGATTGGCGGTCGTTCCGTTGGCTCCCCAGCCTTTCACGGTTCCGTCGTTTAACACCGCGAAACTTTGAGTTCCGCCCGCCCATACGGATGCAACATTTTGAATATTCAAAACTTCGGTTGGAGTCGCGGTAGGTCCGGGAGAGCCGCTTCCGCCGATTCCGAGTTGTCCGCTCGCGTTGAGCCCCCAAGCGAAAACCCTTCCGTCCGAACGAAGCGCAAGAAGATGATCCCTTCCGTTCGCGATTTGTTTGATTCCGCTCAGTCCCGGAACTTTTTGCGGAGTGGAATGGATTGTGGTCGAAGTGTCGATCCAACCGTTTCCGAGATTTCCATACTGGTTTCTTCCCCAGACAAAAACCTCGCCTTGAGACGTCAGAGCCGCGGAATGTTGAGAACCGGCTATGACTTGGATCACGTCGTTCAAACCGACGACGGCAACAGGAGAGGTGGAAATCGTTGTCGCGGACATTCCCGTTGCTCCGTTTCCTAACTGACCGACGTTGTTTAATCCGAAGGCAAGGAGTGTTCCGTCCGATTTTAAGACGAGCGCGTGATCAAAACCGAAAGCGCCCGAGACCGCGTCTTGGATGCCGGGCACTTCCGTAGGAGGAAGTCTGGTTCCCGCGTTGGAAGGGGTGGGCGGGTCCGTATTGTTGTTTCCGATTCCCAATTGTCCGTTTGCATTCGTTCCCCAGGTAAAGACCTTACCGTCCTTTCGAATCGCCATCGAATTGTTTTGTGTAAAGTGGAGACTCGAAACGGTTCCAATCGAATTCAACTTTGTGATAAGGTCGTTGATTCCGTCTCCGGTCGAAACTCCCGTTCCTAATTGACCGTAATTGTTTCTGCCCACCGTGTAGACGTCTCCGTCTTTTAAGAATCCGGAGTGAGCCGCACCCGCGGTGAGTTTTGTACCGAAGTAAACACGAATTTCCTTTTGTAGGATCTCCCCGTTCGAACGCTTCCAACGGAAGAGAATCGAATTTTCACCATTCTTCGGTTTGAAAGCCGGGATTTTCACCAAATTCTTCTCGGAAGAAGAATCGAGTGAAGCCGCGTTTACGAAAGCGACCGGTTCGTCGTTACGCAGAACCTCCAAGGATCCGGGCTCGTTGACCGAAATCGTCGGTTCCAATTGATAGACCGGAACGATTTCTCCGTCTTTGGGGGAAAGGATCTCGAAGGAAGCGGAAGGAGTTGCACTGACCGGACCGAGGGCCAGACCCAAGGAGGCGAGAGTGTTTTCGCCTGAAGATTTTTCTCCACAGCCCAAGATCCAGAAAAGACTAAAAAGGAAGAGCGTTGTTTTGAATTTCATAAGTCCCTATATTCATTGATATTAAGAATGATTCTCAATATCAATCTAGCCATACAAAAGAATGCGAGTAGTGCGTCAAGAATTTCTTCCCGACCAAAGGGAGTCGAAATCATCTTCGGATTCCTTTGCATTTGACAGAGCGGGGAAGACACTTAAACTCGTGCAAATTCTTTCCTGGAGAATTCATCGATGAATCGTATCCCGACTTTTTTTATTTCGATCCTTCTTTTCGCATTCTGTCTTTGGAATTGTAAAAAAGAATTGAGCGTTTCCATGGCGACTTCCACTTCCCTGAGCGATAAGCTCGCTTTTGCCGCGTTAGGCGGTAGTTCCTGGAAACCCGAGGACGGAGCGGAATTCGTAAAAATGCATTTCTACCCTGACGAAGGTTTTCAATTGAAAAAAGTGGAAGTGGATTCCTGCAAAGGTGAATTCAGCGACGCGGTCACCGCTTACATTAACTTCGATGAGCTGAGCGCCTCTGCGACGTTAAGCGGAACCAAGGCGATCGTCTCCTTTGAGAAACCAGTCTATTCCCGATCGGTCACGATCAACTTTAGAAAGAACAAAGATCTTTGTATCGGAGAAATTCGATTTTATGACGAAAGAGACAAACCATTCTCCCTCAAACTTCCTAAGATCGTGGAAGGTTCCGCAAAAGCATCCGAAACCGCCAATCCGGTTTTGTCTTATGACGTGATGAATCTTTTCGATTCCCGTTACGAATACGCCTGGGCTTCGGATAAAAAGGGAAAGGGAGTCATTCTCGATTTCAAATTCAAAGAACCGCAAAAAATCAATTCGATCAAGATTTGGAACGGTTATCAAAGATCGGATCAACACTGCTATTCGAACGGACGACTCAAGGCCGCGACTCTTACGGGGGACAACGGTTACGTTCAGAAAATCAAAGTGCAGGATATTCTCGGTCCTCAAGAGATCGCTCTGGAAAAAACCTTCGAAGGCGCTTCCCTTCGTCTTACGGTCGATGATATCTACGCGGGAAAAATGTACAAAGGATTAGTGCTCAGCGAGATTCGTTTTGGAATGGATAAGAATTGGATTCTTATCAATCCGATTTCGAGGTCGCAGAGTATCGCACGGCAGAATCATCTTCAATTCACTCCTCCCGATTTGGATACGATACTCAATCACGGGCTAAGAGGTTCTGAGGTTTCCGCACTTCCGGAAGAAGTTCAAAGTACGGAAACGATCGCGCAAGCGGAGCCGGTAGCCGGCGCCTCAACAACGGAGGAAACGAACGGTGTAAGAATCGAATCCAATTGGTCCTTGAGAATGCGTTCGGACGGATCCTTTTTTATGGAAGGAGATACCCAGGATCAAAAAAGCGATGATATGGGTTATGTGAATAAGACGAGCAAGTTTTACGCGATCGGAAATTACGAAGTCAAAGAATCTTCCGCGGACTCGTTGAAACTTAGGGTATTCGGGTATATGCGAAAATACTCATCTTCCTTCGAGGAAAAATACGGGGACATGGATTGCAATGGTTGTGGAAGAGATTGTAACATGGGGGAAACCGACCCGGATAAAAAGGAAATCATCTTTCAGGATTTTATCACGATCAAAAAATTAAACGGAAATATTTACGTTCAAAACACGAGTCCAAGTCGCAAACTCGACTTCAAAACTTTGGAGATGGCCCTGGAGTGAAGTTGTTTCGAATCGTAAGCGCATTTGTCGTTTTCTTTTTTCTGATCTTTGATTGCAAAAAAGAATCTTCCGGTTCCGATTCACAAAAATTGGAACCGTTGGAAAGTGATCCCAATCGACAAATGCAGGTTTCGATTCTTTGGGAGAAAAAAAGATTCCCGTTCGAGATGGAACTTTTCGAAGGAGCTTCCCAAAGACCGGTCGATCTCTGGTCGACTGGAACGGTCAAAGAACTTTCGGATGCGCCTGTTTCCGTCCCGATCCCCGGATACGATCTGTATCTCAAACCCGGTTCCAAAAAAAAATTCGTCTTGGTCGTGCGGAACAAGAGTGATCGTGATTTTTACTTTTTTGCGGCCCCACATTCGATGGAACCTCCGGAAAGTTCCCTCGGCTTCAAGTTCAAATGTCTTTGTATCAACCACGCGTTTTATATTCCTCCGGGAGAAATTTGGTATCGAGTCGTGGAATTAAGAACCGGAGGGGAAGCCATGGGAAAAGAATTAAAAATTTCTCATACACTTGTCGGGATGGACGAGGAAAGAATCCGGATCTATCAAAAAAGAATCGGTTCGGGTACTTCTTCTTCGAGCGACGATTGAATGACTTTATAAAACAAACTAGGATCTGAGTTTCTTATGAGTGTTTCTCCTTCTCCTTCACAATCGGCTCGGGAAGGAAAGGGGACATTCAAGATTGAAATACGCGATTCTTTTAAAAAAAGGAACTAGTAGCCGATAAGAATCCAAAAAAAAAAGGAGACGTCTCTTTGAATCGGCATTCTTATGAACCGAGCCTATCAAATCAAAGAGACAAATTCGTTTTGAATCGATAAAGAACCCTTAGTTTTTTCCGTAAGGGGATTCCGCGCCGCGCCCGCCTCCGCAAAGAACGATCTTGTTTTGAATTCTACAGTTTTGTTTGGATCCGTCAAAGGAAGAGCTCATCGTTCCTTCCGCAGAATTTCTTTCGTCTTGAAAGTCTCCTTCATAGACGCTCGTATCGGGGAAACGAACCTTTCCCGGTCCCAACATCGCTCCCGCTTGAAAGGTTCCTTCCAAAAGGGCTCCGTTCTTAAAGATATAGGTTCCTTTTCCTTCTTTCAAATCATCCTTGAACGTCCCGTCGAACTTGTCGCCGTTCGCATATTTGATTTTGCCGGATCCGTTTCGAAGGTCGTTCTGAAAAGAACCCCTATACTCGTCGCCGTTATCATAGACATACGTTCCGATTCCGGAAGTGCAATTTCCTTCGATACAACCCTGGGTTTGTTTTGCGTTCGGATCCACGTTTGCGGAACGGTTGGCCGCCCCGGCTGACGTTTCTTGATCTTCGTTGTTTTGAGGTTCGTCCTCCTGATAAGCGGATCTTCCCGCGCCGCTTGCCGATTCGTTAGGCGATATCTTTTTGTCACCAGAGGAACAATGAACGAAAAGAATCGATACTGCAAATGTTGCGGCAAGAACGATCGATTTAGAATTTTCTAATGAGACAAAACGTGTCTCGATAGTTTTAAAGAGAATCATAATTTTCGAATACAGAATAGAAGAATTTCTACCGGAGTTCATAGTCAAAATATTATTAAGTAACCCGAAATCTGTCAAACCGATTTCTATTTTAAGAGCTCGGAGACGGGCATCGCCTGTTGATTGATAAACGAAGGAAGCTTCGAACGTATCTTTTGATATAAGAATAAATAGAAATGTCTCATAAGAGGAGAAAAAAGAATTCGATCTAGGATTCTCATGTCTTTATTTCTTCGAATGAATAATTTCAGTAAAAGTTTAGACATAAATCCCGGAATTCTTTTACGAGAAAGAATTCTAAATTTATAAGCGTCTGGATAATTTTCCGCGTAGATATTCGCGAGGTGAATCGTCTCTTCTAGGAGGTAGTGTTGTCTTTCTGGATCCGGAAGATAAAGTAGTTCTCTGCAGAAGGCAAAGAGCTGAAACGTATCGTACTGAAAACGAAAGTCGTACGGTAAAGAAATTCTTTTTGCGATTCTTCCCATTTCGTTGAGACATTCGATCGCCTTGTATCCGACTTCCACGGATCTTTCCCTGTTTTCACAAAAAGAATAGTAGAGAATTCTAAAATGATCGCTGATCGTGACACGATCCCACGTGATATGAAGTAGCGGTGGAATCCTAACTCTGTGTATATAGAGTTGTTGTTTCGCAAATTCCGGATCGTAGAGAAGGTTTAAGATCACGTCTTCCGAAAGGCGTAAGAATCGAATCAGATCCGTGAGATTTTTTTTGCCGTAAAATTTACGAAGACTCTTTTTTACGCTCCAATTCTTTCGGAAAAGACCGATACAAACAAAGGTGTTGAGCTCGTTCCAGTAGGAAGTATTCTTTAAAAACGTAATGTTTTTGAAGGAGGACCAACCTCCTGTTTGACACCAAACGCTGAATCCCACCAAATTTTTCGCGTTTTTTAGCTCCTCTTTGTAAGCCGCGTATTGCCAACCTACAAAAGACGGAAATTCTCCAAAACCTTCGTATTCTCTTCTCGCTTGGAATTCCACGAGCTTCGGTCTGTCGTCTTGAAAGAAGAGGGAATTGAGATTTAGATAGCGGAAAAAATCCCCCTCTCCGTATTTCATCGAAATGATCAGATTGTCCGTCGGAACGCCTAAAAAAACTTTCTCATAGGTTATTTTATTCCAAATGAGGTCTCCGATCGGATAAGCGCCTATCGTCCAGGTTCTAAATATTAATTTTTTGGAATGTTTTTTGAATAAGGGAAGGATTTCCTTTAGAAGACGATTCGCGTCCTCCGGAGTTTTTAAAAAAAGTCGACTTCTGAAATCTCCCTTTACGTCGACTCCGTCCGATTCCCCGATTCTTAAGATGATTCCGTCTATGTTTTCGAATTCGGAAAAGAGTTTTTCCAGCGCGGAATAAAAAAGGGAAACGACCTTGTCAAAACTTCCTCCTGTTTCCTGTTCGATGCTCGTGTTTGAAAAGAGAAAGTCGCTCGTGAGAAAAACTTTCATTCCGTTCTTCTTCGCGGTCTTAAAAAGTTTACGATAGGATTTTTGATAGGATTGGATTTTGGAACGAAGGTTCTCCGGATAAAAAGGGAAGTCGGTAAGAAAAGAAAGTTCATCGATCGAGATCGCATTGTATCCCATCGTACTCACTTTTTTTACGTACGAATCGAAATTCTCTCGTATCTTCTTATGAGTTTTTTTTCTGAACTCTTGGTTTTTTTCCAAAAGACCGATGGGAGCCTTGGACCAGTTCAACGATTTACCGGGAGCCTTTACGAAAAAAGGCGCGCTGGAATCGATCAAAGCCAGATCCAAATTCATCTTAGGGAACGTCCTTTTTGAAACGAATGGTTTCCAAGGTTCCCGCGACAAGAATCAAAACACCTCCTGTAATTTCTCGGTAACCGGGAATGTCGCCTAATATCACCCATGCGAGAAGAATGGAATATACGGGTTGGATGCTCGAAAGGATGCCCGCCGTCTTTAACTTTAGTTGAAACATAGACTTTACGTAAAGTGTATGTGCGAACGCGGTAAAAAACGTTCCTAGTAGAATCATGAGTCCGAGAGAATGAAAGTTCGTAGGAATCGGATCCCAATAACAAACCGGCGCGAGAAAAAACGCGGCCGTAAGCGATTGTATAAACATCACTTGAGCGCTTCCGTGATGAGAAAGAAATTTCTTGGTGATCAGATTTCGAAAAGAAAAAGTGAACGCTGAAAAAAGTCCGGAGAGGATTCCTAAAAACAAATCGTTCCCCGGTTTCAAGTCCGGGATCAGAATTCCCACTCCTAAAAGAACGAGAAGTGCAAGAAAGAGATCCGTCTTTTTCGGACGAGTTGCAAAGTAGATCGGTTCGATAAAGACCGTGATCACCGGATGTGTAAACAAGGTGAGAACGGCGATCGCTGGAGAGGCGAGTCTTGCCGAAGCAAAAAAACTGATCCAGTGAATCGCCAAAAGAACTCCGCTTCCCAGGGAAGCCAGATTCTCCGATGTAACGGTAAAAAAAACGGGCTTTCCCCTCCATTTTAAGAAGAGATACAACCCCGCACTCGCGAAGACGGTTCTACTGAACGTGATCATCCAGACGCTTTCGTCGATCAATTTTGCGAAGAGGATATTTCCGCTGATGAGAAGCATCGCGAATTGGAATTCCAGGAATGTTTTTGTTTTGGATTCGGAGGACATGCTGACTCTTCAACCAAAAGACGAGAAAGCATTCTCCTGGAAAACAAAATTGGTTTTTTTAAAACAAAAGAAAAACGAAAAAGAGAAGAAACTGTTTTGAGTTTGTAAAAAAGACCTTTCCGATTCCGAAGAAAACGGAAAGGTTCCTTCTTGTTAGGCGACCTGGGATTCGATCGGGAAATAACGGTTGGCTCGGAGCATACTTTCAAAATCGTTAAATCGAATTCCATATCGTTTCATCGCGGGATGAACGAAGGGAGCGACCATCTGTCTGAGATAAAAGGGTTGATTTACGACGAAGTGATGGATTCCGTGAGTGCTTCCGAAGTTAAAACAGAAGATATGGAGTGGGGCTAAGAACCAAGCGTTCAAGACCTGAGTTTGCTGATTGATATTTTTTACGTCTCCGTAGTAGTGCATATTGGAAGAGACGATTTGAATGCTCGATTGACGGATCCAGTTGGGAATCATATAAACCACCGCAACGACATTGAGAAAGGAGCGAGTCGATTCTAAAAGTTCAGGAAAGGGAAGGGAAACCGAAGAACCAAAGAATTGTTTACCGTAGAAGATCAGATTCAATCCGAGGAAGTTGTACCAGAGCGTGTAATAGACGACGAGCCAGGGCCAGCTTTCTCTCACGATTTCCTTTCTCTTAAACTTCGGTGCGTCCTTGACCAACTTTCTAAAGTTGAGAATCGCGGAGATGTTTCCGTCGATCATCGCCAAAAAACGAGTTAGTCCCGCCTTCATTCCGTTTCCTATCAATCTTTCCTCGATATCGTCTTTGTTTCCCGAAACCTTATGGTGTAGAGTGTGGATCATTCTTCGATACCAGGGACTGATCGTGTTTCCTCGAAAGATCCAGACGGTCCAGAAGATGAGATTCTGAACTCGTTCGTTGTCTTTGAAATAGAGATTATGAATCGTATCGTGTTCGATCTCGTGTAAGAGGGAAGCGAGGATCGCGTTCGTAACGATCGTCGCCCAAGCAGGGATCACATTTGCGATATAAAGTCCCGCAGTAAGAATCATCAAAGCCGCAGATCCGAATGTGATCAGAGCGCCTAAAAAATCTTGGTGTTTTAAGATGGAGAATTTTTTTCTAAGGTTTCTATCTCGAAATCGAATCCAACGCATGATCTTGCTATTTCTTTCTCGAAGTTCGAGGGTTTCCCATTTTTTCGGTTTTCTTTTGGGTATGATTTCCGTTTTCGCAAGTGTCAGAGTATTCTTCATCTGTGCCTCTTTTTCATTTGGAGTGATCGGTATCCTAAGCGCTTTTTGGAAATGTGTCGTCCCATTCTATCGATTCGGACTTGAGCCGAAGTAGGAATCGATAGAATGCTCCTTCGAAACGCTTGTAGCGCCAAGGAAACGTCCGATCGTTTCGAGTTCGCACGGAGATTGAATTCTGTAGGAGTTCCGACAAAGAATCGAAGAGAAAACCCTGCTTGCCAAAAGTAGAATTCTATGATAGAGGAAGGTCTTGCTCGAGGTTTTCCCGCCTCCGCTCCCCTCCACCCAAAATTTGGGTGGGGCGCGCGATCGTTCCAGAGGATTGTCGTTGTTCCGACGGTTTTTTTCCGGAAATACAAATCCTTCGCGGGAAGAATGAAAACGAATTACGAAGGTTTTCTTTCTCTCTTTCTGAATTCGAATCCGGGAACGGGAGCGAGGAACGTCTCGATCTTAAAATTTCAATCTGCGTTTTCTTTCTGTGATTTTGAGCGAAACTCGCTCGGCGTGATTCCGGTATGTTTTTGAAAGGCACGATTGAAGGACGACTTCGTCCGAAATCCAACGGAGTAGGCGATCTCCAGAATACTCTGAGTGGGTTCCGATTTTAGAAGATGGCAGGCTTCTGAAACTCTAAAGTCGTTTACAAAGACGGAAAAATTCTTTCCCAATTCTTGATTTAAGAATTCGGAAACTTGGTGGGTGGAAAGCGCGAGTTCGTCCGCCAGATCACCGAGGCCGAGATCTTCTTCCCGATACAAACGATCCCTTTCCATCAGTTGAATTAGATTCTCCTTTAAAACCTCTCGATCGATTCCTACCAAAAGGGAACGTGCGTATTTCTCTCTCGTCGCTTTTGTAACTTCTTCTAGTTTTTGGAAGAATCCGGGATTTCTATGTCCGATCAAATAGGCCGCACAAAGAGCGAACCCCATTCCTCCCGTTGTCAAGATCAGGAAGTCAGGAATTTTTGTAATAAAGAAGCAGGCGCCTAAACAAAGATGAAGAAGGGACGTCACCGCGAGAAAACTGAGAATCCTCGCGGTTGGTTCCGATTTCCAAACCTCCCATCTCCAAAGATCTTTGGAACTTTTTAAAACGAGAGAAACGTAGATCCCGATTCCAAAAACCGTGGGAAGTAAAATCCAATCCAAAGGACTCGGAAAAATTCTTTCTACAAAGGCTTTGCGAAGGACGGATCCAATGTCCGGATAAAAAAACAAAACGGCACAATAAAGGAGAACGCCTAAGACGGGAAGAATGCTATGAAGAACGAATTTCTTTTTTGAAGAAGGAAAGGATTCTCCCGTGCTGGTCTTGTAGATTCCATACAATACGGGACCCACGGAATAGAGCGCCGGAATGTGCAGAAGAATCAACCAGGAATGGTAACTTTCATTGGAAGAAAGAATCGAAATCGAACTCCCTTGCAAGATAGACATTCCTAAGAATAAAAATCCGAGCAGATAGTTGAGACGATTCTTATGAAGTAGGACGATCTGTCCGAGAAACATCAAGGATCCTAAAGAGGTTCCAAAAATTCCCATCCAGTAAAAGATAAAATGAATTGTATTTGGGAGAAAGTGAACGGACTGCGAAGAGGGAAAGCCGAATTCGAACACAACAGCGAATGCTATCGGTGCGAGCGACTCTGTCAAGGGAGAAAAGCATTCCCTTCTCCCCCTTAAAAAAGATCAGTATCTAGATCGAGATTTTTCCGGAAAAGGTTTTTTAGGAAGTGCTTCGTTGACTTTGATTTCTCTTCCACGGATCTGAGTTCCGTTTAAGCCGTCAATCGCCGCATTTCCTTCGTCTTTGTTCGCCATTTCCACGAAAGCCAGTCCCCGGGATTTGCCGGAAAGTTTATCAGTGATGATGCGTACAGAGGTTACTTCTCCAAAAGATTCAAAAGCTTTTCGGAGATCGTCTTCGGTTGCCTGATAGGCGAGGTTGCCTATGTAAATGTTCATGAGAAAGGGTCCTTACAAAAAATTACTGGCTCTTAAATTTGAATCAGATACTAGGGAGACCAATCAATCAGCGGGATTCGGGAGAGAGATGACCTTTCCTGGTTACTTACATCATTCAAAAGTTCTCAACTGACCCGGGAAAAGGCAGCTAAAAATTCCAGTCGCGCTCACGGTAGTCATGGTCAAAAAAATGTCAAGAAAATCTCATATTTTGTGTCCGGAACTTTGAAAAATCAAAACCGGATTCTTTCTTTTTTCCCGTTTTTGAATCCCGAATCGTTCCTATGTCTCTCATATACGAGTTTTTGCTCTTCTTTTGGATCTCTCATTCTATAGAATTCAAAAGGAGGCAGGGTTTGGTATTTTATTGGGAGAGGGTTTTCTTTTTTTCGATGAGACCTTTCTTTGCTCACCAAGGGAGAAATCCGTTTCTAATTTTTGACTTTCCCTTTCTCGAACGAAGGCCGCTACCTTCTGATTCTTCGATTCTTGTTTGAGACAGGTTTGATTTCCTTTTGAAGGGAAAATTCAAGAAAAGGAAGATTCAAAAAACGGAATTTACTCTTTTTCGTTTTTTTTTTCAGAGAAAAGGTTCGGCAATTTTCTTCAGAAGTTTATTAAGTAACGATTGTTATATAAAATTCAAGTTTTGATTTTCCCGAAGCCCTCATTTGATTTTTTTCCAATTCTTTCGGAATATAAGCCTGAAATAAGAGAACTGTATCCGGTCTCCGTATTCTTTCCCCTGCGATTTGAAATGGAGATTTGAAAATGAAATTCTTGTCTTGCAAATACACTGCGATCCTTTGGATTCTCTGCGGACTTCTTTCCTGCAAACCAGAGGAAAAGAAATTCGACGCACTTTCCTTTTACGACAATATCGCCGACGGTGGGGGATTGAAACTCTTCAATCTTCTCGATGAATACCCTTCCTTGAAAGCGGGGTTTCAGAGCTTACAACCGGAACAATTTAATATACGACTCGACAGTTCTATGCGAAAGCCGGCTCGAAAAGATATCACCGGTTTTTTGAGGGTTTCATCGGACATGCTCTTGAAACCGGAAGCGCGCGTAAGAGAATCCCTCCTGAAAGCGAACACTCTGATTCATCGTCTCAAAGAAGCTCGGAACGGAGCGTTTGATGGAATCATTCCTTGGTTGGAAAGAATCCGTCATTATCCGGGACAAGTCGTTCGGAACCTTTCGCCTATCAGTCAAAAAGCTTTGATCTATCTCTACAACACGTTGAACACCGTTGATACGGAGATGAAGTATAAGGAACTCGCTTCGGCGCTCGCCGATCCGGATATGATCGAATTGTTTCAGGATCTTGAAATCGTCTTTCACAAGACTTTGGTTCAAAACACAAACGCGAGAATCGGAGTGGAATCCATTCTCAAAGGATTGATCGATCCAACATTGAGCGCGGACAAGATTCTTAAGAATCAAATGATCAATCTGATCGCCGAGATAGGAAACACATTTCAACAAAGGGCCGGCTTCAGCGATTTTAAATCCTCCGATACCGCACTCAAAGATCTAATCGTTAATTTGGAAAAATATTATACGGTCGGTGGGGCTGTGCACGATTCTCCGGGAATCAACGATTATCGCGATCCGGACTATCCTTCCGATTTTGCGATCGTCATAACGGAGATCTTTCGTTATCTAAGGCCGATGTTCACGAGTGGAGGAATCTATACAAAGGATCCTAACGTTCTTTTGGGTAAGGAATTGAGTAAGAATCTTTTTCAGCTCGGCTTTTTAACTTCGATCGAAGACGTCGATTCTTCTTTGAAAGAATTGATTCGTATGGATTATCTGGGAAGGGACCGGGCCTACGGAGGTTTCGAATACAAGATTTCCGCGCTGGAACATTTGATGTTTCTCCTAACGTTAGCGGATACTTATGGCTTTCGTTGGGAGAATCCCTCGGATACTACGATTATGAGTTTGGAGCCGAGCGCGGGTAACGGAGGTCCGATGACCGGAGGCGTTCTCACCGTCGGAGACAGCATTTATGCATTGGGTTCCGCTATGACCGGAAATCTCGGCGTCAAAGCGTTCTTAAATCAAAGTGCAAACGACCAAGCGGTTTTTCGAAACGGGGATGCCGCGTCGCCGATTCCTTTTACGATGGGAATCAACACTCCTACGTTAGCGCTTCTTGAGGCGCCTGATCCTTCCACCGTTCCCTCCGCGACCGATCCAGTCTTTACAAAAACGATTCCGTTTATGATGAGGTTGATTTCGAACGTTGTGTTCTCCGGAGGAGGTCCTTACTATAACAAAAACAGGAAGGACGCAAACGGAAATATCTACAGTCTCGATGGAAATCTGTATATGGACTCTTTTGGAAACGATTTGATCTATAAGTCTTCTTGGTCCAGTTCCGAATTTCGGATTAAGGTTTCCGATACGGGTTCCGGCACATGTACGAACGGAAGTTTGTGCCGCTGGGTCGGTCCGGGAGGTAGAGAGACGAACGCGAGCAACTCGAACAATCAATTTACGCCGGTGTCCTCCGGTCTAAACGCGAGTGGTTCGAAGGGTTGGAGCATTCCTATTTGGGAAATCGCAAAGTCTCCTTCCGATCGAGCCTTGGAAAACGACGAAGAAGTGATCTTTAAGAATTTTCAGTGGCTCCTTTCCGAAAAAAGAATGGTGGCCGTGATTCCACTTCGTGCTTCTCTCGGTCCCGGTGTTCCCTATAAGATGGCGGCTTTTGTAACCGTAATCGCAAACGGACTCAAGGGTTTGATGGGAGCGAAACCCCAGTTTCAAGACGGAGGAAGTTGCGTTTCTAAAATCAACGGGAAGTGGATCCAACTCGGAACTCTTTGGAAACCGGGATGCGCTTCCTCGACACAACCGAATTTTCGAGTCGCAGGAGCCCCGGTTTTGGAGGAGAATTTTTCCTCTCTCCCCGGGGATAGTATGTTTTTTTTAGAGGCATGGGATTATGGAACGAGTGGAAACAGTCCGATCACATTCAATAGTTTAGGAGATTCTAATGTTTATAATATCTTCTATCCTCCGAGTTCCCAATATGGGGTATTGCCTCCGGTGTTCGCGTTCAACTTTCCCGTTATGGAAAGGCTTTCCTTTCTCACCACGGATTCGGTAACACCTTCTCAAGTGAATTCCTACTGGAATCGGAGAAATAAACTCCTTCCGTTGATCGTCACTCTCGCTAAAGTTCTAACGGATCAAAGTGATCCTTCGAACAATAAAAATCCATTTCAACTTCTTACCGGACTGAGCTCCGCGCTCACACGTCCACTTCTTACGAAGGCGACCGATTTGGAAACGAATTCAGGTGGAACGACGATCACGATTGTAAAAACTTCCTTGCCGAACGGGAGGTTTCGAAACCGACTCGCAAGTCCGGAAGAATATCTTTTTCGGCAGAGCGATCCCGTAACGGAAGAGCCGATTCGGAGTCCTCTTTCCGTTTTGATCGAAAAGGAAAGAGGATTTCAGGACGGTTTACTCAATCTTGTCTCCAAAACAAAATTCTTGACCAATCTGGTTCAGATGTTGGCCGAGATGGGAAATCCGAACCGACAAACAGGCGCCGATCTTTTTTTTGCCGGACTTGCTTCGTTCGTTGGCGAGATTAAGATTTCTTCCGAAAATCCGACATCGGTTCAATTCAATCTTCAGACGTATCTTGAAAAATTAGAAAACGATTTGGCGTCCTATCCGGATACAAGACCGACTAACGTGTATGATCCACTTTGGGACGATATGGGCGTAGTTGCGGTTCGATTGAGGGATTATCTTTCGAGAAGTTCCGTTTATTCCCTGATTCCAATGTTTGATTTTTCGATGGATCTTGTTTTGGAAGTAAAGCCGAGTCCGGAAGAAATGATCCATCTTTTGGATCTTTTCGGTTCGATCTTTCAAGACAAAACGGGTAACAGAGATTTTCTACTGACCGGTCTTTTGACTTCGGACACACCATCGCTCATTCAAGTTTCAGCTTCTTATGGTCGAAGTATCAACGGGGTTCTTATGGGATTGTCTCTCACGGGAGAATTTTTTAGTTACCTGGAAGCGGACATGAGCACGCCTTACACGATTCGGGAGATCTTCGACGATTTGGAAAAACTCACCGGATCCGATATGATACAGAGTCGATCTGGAAACCATTCGCTTCTTTACAGCGCAGGAATCTTGATGAATCTTTTCGCGGACATTACGGAAAAGGGAAGGAAGCCTTTTCCGGATGGGGCCGTATTCTGGGATCGCTTCAATAAGAATGAGGATTCTACGACTTACTGGGATAATTTGACCAGTATCTTTACTCGATAAGAATTTTATTTACCTCAATCTAAATCTCTCAAAGCGGAATTGTCTGAAAGCCGGTCGCTTAAAAACGTCCGGCTTTTTTCGAGAAGAATCGCACCGTAATCATTTTCTAGGAAGGATACGAACTTGGTTTCTATCGATTCAGAGGTTTCGACGCTTGGATGGAAATGGATGGAAAAACCGCGATCTCTCTTTTCATTTCCTGGAAAGAGAATCCATCAACTCAAAAAAACAAATCTTTCGAAACCGGCAGACATCTTTTGTAAGAACGAATTCGATTCTTCCTTTGAAAAGAACCAAAAAAAATTCCATTCATGCGGGTTGTTTCCTACACGATGGAAACTCTTCTCTCCAGACGAGGCAGGAAGGCATTTTAAACGTTATAGAACGATTGACATAAATCATCTTTTTTATTCGAACATTCGAAAAAAAACCAAAATATAAGTAGAGCGTAAGTCTGAAATCGATCGGGTCCGTATTCTTTTTTCTTGTTTTAAGAGAAAGGAACGAAACGGGACGGAGTTTCACATGCTAATTCAGAAAAATACATTCATCGGAGTTTTAATCTTTTTGAGTATTCTTTACGTCGATTGTTCGGACAAGAAGAAAGACTCGGGCTTTGACCTTTTGGCGCTTTTTGATATCGGTGGAAGCTCAGGCGGACAAAGTCCGAATGCTTCGGTGATTCCCGCTTACAATAACGTGGACAATCAAGTCGCTACGTTGCCCGCAAATTTCGGTCAAGCAGGTCCGCAGGCCCATCTCTTCATCAATTCCTACGAAAACGTGAATCGTTATAAGGATTTGGAAATTCAATTTTCAAAACCTATGAACCGAGCACTCACGGAAGAAAGCATAACGTTGGAAGGGGCTTCCGGACCGTTGCCTGGTCCGGGTATCGGAGTAGAGTTTTATTGGGCGAGCGAGCAACGACTGATTCTGAATCCCTATCGAGAATTGAAACCGGGAGAAAAATATACACTTTCCATTAGTCAGGATGCTTTGACGGTATCCAACAAACCTCTGATATCCTATTCTCAAGAATTAAAAACGACATTGAATTATTCGCTTAACAATTCGGTCAGTCAAGGAGCGATGACGCGCTCCCTCAACGGCACCGACGATATATCTTTGGATACTTCTGCGGATGTTACGATCAATTCCACGTTTCAAAATCCGGTAAACGGAGAAAACTATATCGATTCGGTTTATCTTAGAAAGAGCGGAAGTGGTTCTTCCATCAAAATTTGTCCGAGCGCACTACCCGGTTCCACTTGTTCCATGAATCCGATCAGTTTGAATCTTTCCAACTCCGCTCTTCCGCCAGTGATCGGAGGAAACACCTATTACTATGAAATCCAGACGAAGTTCGGTCCGAATTATAAGAAATACTTCAGCTTCAATTACGGGAATCTAACGAACCCGAATATGCTTCTAACCAATATTTCCAACGGAGTTATGGATGAAGCTCAGATGCTTCCTTTTCTTGGAAAGGTGATTCAAAAATTTACGACGGGTGCGTTTAAGGTCCAGGATAACAACGGAACTCCTCGAACGTTTCAAGAATTTTTAATCGGACTTCCGGATCATTCCAAGAAGAAGTTTTATGACAACGGTCAATGGAACATCGGTGAGGCGTGTATTCGACCGGGACAAGCCGGCTCGGGAGGAACGAACAAAATCGACGACTTTAAGAATCAAGAATTTATTTCAGTGTTAGGTGCGAAACCAGGCACCGAAGGAAGGGGATACTGTTGGGTTCCATCCGCTACGTATCCAACGTATCCCACATCCATCGTAGGACCGAAAGGCGCGGAAGATCAAGGAGAATGGGCGTTTGACAAATGGCCGAAAGCCGCCGCTCCATTTAGTAGATACAATGCACCGCTCGAAGATTCCTTAGGTGCGGCGAGTATGACGATGGACGTCTACGTTACGGACATGAGACTTCCTTCCTTTGTGAAAAATTCTTCCGGGACTCAACTTGGAAATATCGCGGCGGATCTCAAAGTGAATCCAGGAACTTCGAATACACCGCCGGGACTCGGATTGGATCTAAGCTCCCGTTATGTAGAAGTGGACCTTTTTATCGTTTCTCGTTACGAAGACTGGTATACGATTTTTATTTCTCCGGGCACTCTTATGTATTTCAAAACGACCGCCCGTTTGAATTGGGATCCAAACGTCGATCCGAACCTAAACGGAGGAAACAACGCGCTACCGAACATCTATCTCACGACTCCTTCTTTGAGAATGGCGAGAGCGAGAAATTCACTTTCTGTGGATTCTTCCGGGACGGTATGGATGGCGGTTCGAGCTCCTTTCGCGGTCAACAATTCTGTCTTCCCGAATCAACCGAGTAATGCGGACATCGATTCGGTAACGAATAATTTCTTCGTATTGCCTTGGTCCAATCCTACGTTTCTTCCCATGGGAATCTATTCGGGAGCCGAGGATACGAAGGATTTTATGTATACGGCTCCTATGGAATACATCGCTTCCAATGAAGGTGGGGTGGATAATATCCTCGTACCTTTGATCGGAAGAGGAACGGTTCAGAATCTTGCGGGAGGGACCGTTCCTTACGTAAAAGGAATCATCACTCAGTACATGCTGAAAGACATAGTCCAAAGGATTGCGCCTAACGTTCTAAATTCGGTGGTGGGGGCTTTGCGCGACGACGGCGTCACGATCCAACTTCCAAGTTATTTGCCTGCCCCGCTTAAAAATTTTCCACTCACAGTAAAGTTGAAACTGAGACAAGAAAGCGTAATCAAACACGACGGAATCAACAAGGGACTCGTCAGTAATTTGGATCTTTCGTTCTCCAGCAATTATGTGGATCCACAAGGAAAAGGGCTCAGAACTCAGGGAGCGAAATCGGGGATGATTCTCACACGAAATCCCGCGACTCCGTTCCCATCCACTTATCAGTTTACACAAAGTAATGCCAATCCGGGATTCCTTCTTTCCTTACATTCAGACACGATTTCTCAAGCCGCATTTCATCTATGGCAGAGAAGAGGTCTTGATATCAATATGAACAAATCATTCATCGACACAATAAACAGTTATTCGGGAGGGAATCCTCTTTTCCAGCTAACAACGACTTTGCTGAAAGCTTCTCCGATCATTACGATTTTAGCTCCTGGACGCGAAAAACTGCAAGGTTTGAACGGTTCGAACGCCTTAGCTCCCGCGGCGAAACCGTATGACGATATCGAAATGATCATGGAACCAGTTTTGGCGCCGAGCGTAAAATTCAAACCGATGAGCGGATCCGGGATACCGAAGCTTCGTTTATTTTTTACGGAGATGCAGTTGAAGATAGTCGCGAAAAAACCCGCGACATGTACGGGACTAAGCGGTGCGGAATTGAGCGATTGTGGAAACGATACCAGGCCGAACGGCTATTCCTATACGTTAGGCGCCGTTCGAATCAGCCTTTCTGCGGACGCGGATTTTAAATTTGTCACTTTTTCCAATCCGAATAACGATCCTAATTTACAAAATTTGAATGCACTTCAGGTAGTTCTCTCCACTTCGAATTTGGATTATACTGTGGAAGTTTTGGAAGGTCAGACATTCAATCCGTTTGGTTTGGATCCGGACGGTATTTACAGCGTGATCGAACCCTTAGTGACCTCGCTCGTGGTACCCTTGATCAATAGCATCCTAAAAGAAGTCCCGCTTCCTCCACAGATCAACTTCCCGAAGTTAAGGCACCCGACAAACAACACCGCGTGTGCGATCAATGCGAGAAGTAACGTAATACAATTTTTTACGCTCTCTACGGAAAATACTTCGGACCCATATATGTTAGGCGGAATGAGATTTGTTGGAGCCGCCGCGAACGATCCAAGTTCGTTGATCATTTGTCCATAAAGGCAAGTCCTGCTACCACTGGAAAGGGTCGGCGTTTTTTCAAAGTGGGAGTCGTAGAAGGATTCCCACTTTCATTTATAGAATCGTTCTTTTTACGAGGAAGCCTATCTTCGAAAAAACGAAACAACGGTTTTTGATTCTTTTGCTTCCTAAAAAAACGCAGGTTTCTCTAAAAAACTAATTTCAAAATCGGAATTCTCTGCATTCTAATACTCGCGGAAGAATTTTGATTGATTAAAAAATCATGAGCATTTATTCACAATTAAACTGAACAGTTGTAAGATAAAAAAGGTATTTGAAAATCAATGAATATTACGCTCTATCAAATCTCATGCTACTTGGTCGCGACTATATTGGCATATAGGACACTTCATAACTTATTCCTTTTTTATAAAAATAGAAAGCAAGTATATCTTCTACACTTTGCATTTCTTCAAGTCGCCTACGGGTTTTACCTTTTATTTTTTACAAAGACAGTCAATGCAATCAGTGCGCAAGAAGCATTGGTCTGGGAACGATTTGAAAATGCATGTATTCCGATCTTTGGTATGAGTTTGATTCTTTTCGTGAATAGTTATCGAAGAATTTTCAGCAAAGACTTTGTGTATCTCTATATTCTTCTCAATGTACTTTTATCCGGAGTGATTCTTGCGGATCCGAATTCCTATCATATCGGACTGGCTCACGAAAGAAAGTTTCCCGCTCTGGGTATTGTAATCTATGAAACAGACCAACCCTTATTGGTTCAGTATTTTTATCTTTCCGGGATCCTGATGATTTTTTGGACCTTATTCAAGGTAATCACTCAGTTTGTACGAAATTTATTTCGGAATCTTTTTCTTTTAGTCGGTCTGATCGTCTTTTGCGCGAACGCCTTCCTGGATATTTTGGTCGCGATGGATCTGGTTCCGATTCCATATACGTCACATTTTAGTTTTTTGATCCTGATGTTTTCCGTAGATTCTTTCCTCACTCTCAATAAGTCCGGAAGAGAAATCCGCGAAGAATTGAAACAGGCCCTCGTGTCGCCGGAAGAATTTTCGTTGAATCCGAGTTCCTCGTCTAATCAAGATAAAACGAAAGAAGAAAAGGTGAACGCGACTTATGCGAAGATCGGTTCCATACAAAACGAGAGGGAACAGATTTTTATTCGGGCGTTGGGAAGTCTGGAATTGGAAAAAGGGGGAGTGAGAATTCCTCAAACGGAAATATCCAGTAAAAAGAAAATGCTCAAACTCGTGAAGATTCTTCTGGTTCGATTTGAAAAAGGAATCCATCGGGACGAGCTTCTCGAACTTCTGTGGCCGGGAATGACGGATAAGAATGCTCTAAACAGCCTTCACGCACTTTGTTTTCGTTTGAGAAGAATCATCGGAAATCCGGAAGCCCTTGTGTTTTCAGAAGATCGTCTTTTTTTCAGACAGGATCTTGTGCAAACGGACTTTCAGATGTTCGAAAAACACTACGAAGGTGGAGCCAAAGCGCTTCGAAAAGGCGATCTGGAACTTGCGATCCAGGAGTTTCGTTTTGCGAGAGCTTTTTACAGAGGAGATTTTTTTGATTTTGATTTGTATTTTCCAGAATCGGAAATTCGAAGAGAATACATTCGAAAAAGTTTGATCGAGATTTTCCGTTTTCTTTGTGAGAAGGACGTGGAACGAAAAGAAGTGGAAGGACTTCTTGAGGATTCGGCGAGCTGGATTCGTCTCGATGATCTTGACGAGCGCGCGTGGAGATTTCACTTTGAGGCGCTTTTGCAACTCGATCGTAAAAACGAAGCCCTTCGAAAATATGAAGAATTCAGAAAATCCCTCCGGAAAGAATTGGGAGTCGATCCCGAATCGGAAACCCTCGCATTGATTGAAAGAATTCGTTCCGGAGCCGTGAGTCGAGCATAAGGAAAGAGGTCGTTTTGTAATGGATCCGTTTTTTTTACCGTAAGAATTTTTTAACGGAAGAATAACGAATGTTCTACTATCGCCTTCAGATAAGCAGTTTATAAAGATCGTCTTTGAAATAAAACGACCATTCTAAAAAAAAATCATGGACGGATCCGGCGCCGTGATTAAGTTTCATAAAAATCTCGTAAGCGATCCAGTGTCCCGAATGAAAATTCAAAAGTTAAAAATCGGTTTTTTCTTATTTGTAACGATTGTTACAGTAAACGCGATCTCCTGTTCCTTAGTTTACAATGTAACCGGAAGGACGATTTCTTCTTATGCAGAAGATCATTTGATTCCTTTTATGCTTCAGTCGAAAGACTTGGACTCGGTTTGTAGCGCGGGTGTCAGCTTATCTCCTCTGATTGCATCCTTTGAGAGGGTGAGTCGGAGTCCGGATCTTCCTGTTCTCGTCGCGATGCTCGGCGCCGGTATGTGCGCGGAAAAGAAAGCGCAAGAAGCAGAACTCCAGTATCTCGCCGCGGTTCGAAAGGGAAAAGGAGACGAAGCGACGGATCACCAAGCAGTGGAGATTCGAAATCACGGGCTCGCCGCCAAACGGTACGGGGAAGCGTATCGAAGATTCAATCTTTACTTCGGAGAATGGAACGGTAAATGTCCTTCTCTTTCCAAGGAAGACCAGTTCTACTATTTAATCGGACTTTCTGCGAGTCTTCTTGCGATTCTTCACGACCGAGCGGCTCAAGGTGTGGGCAATGTTCCTACGGATATTCCTTCGATCGTGTCTAACGCGTCCAAGTGTTTGGATCCTGAGCAGTGGTGGGGTGTCCCGCTCGCGCTGGAAGCGATCATTTGGCTTTCGATTCCGGGTGCGACTCCCGCGGGGAAAGATCCATTTCAACAACTAGATCGTGCCGTTGCGTTAGGCGATAAGGCGGGAGTAAGTCTTTCCCGCTCGTTTCAAATCCAAGCCTTAGCTGGTCGAGGAAATCAGGAAGCGATCAAAAAAGCCGTAAAAGAACACGCGAAACTTTTGGAAAAAGGTCAATCCCAATCGGACTATCAACTTCTGGAAGCATACGCGGAGCAACTTTCGAGACACGAATCCGATAAAATCTGGATCAAGGAAAAAGGTCATAGAGGTCCTTTGCTCCTTGGGAGTTTTCCGCAAGGAAAACGGGACATGAAAGAAGACGACGATCTTCTGAAAGGTCTCTGAGATTTTTTACGCCATTCTAATTTGAATTCAATTGATAGGAGAATATCCATGAAAAGAATCCGTATCTTTTTAATCGCGACCTTGGCACTTCTGCTAACGTCATCCGTCTTTGCCGCAGATCCGATCAACAAAACGATCTGTGTCTTCGATCCTTCCGGTACACACGGTGATATTTATAAATCCGCTCTTCGTTATCAGGCTCAGGCTCTCAACTGGGGAATTCGCCTGGAACCGAAAGCCTACACCGACGAAGTAGTGGCGAATTCGGATTTTAAGGCCGGAAAATGTAACCTTGCTTATCTGACCAGTCTTCGTGTTCGAGGGTATGTTCCTCAATCGGGTTCGCTCGAGGCGATTGGAGCTCTTCCTTCTTACGATCTTTTAAAAAGAACGATCGATGTTTTATCCAATCCGAAAGCGAGACAGCTCAACGTTTCCGGAGAATATGAAACGATGGCGATGTTTCCGGGCGGAGCCGTTTATCTTCTTTTGAGAGATAAGAATCTTCGTTCCATTAAGGATCTCGCCGGTAAGAAGATCGCGACTCTTACCTATGATCAAGCCGCGACGACAATGGTCGACGTGGTGGGTTCCTCGATGGTTCCAGCGGAGATCGCGACGTTTGCTGGAATTTTTAACAACGGGCGCGCGGACGCGTGCTATTCTCCTGCGGTCGGTTTTAAACCTCTGGAACTTATGAAGGGTATTGTGCCTAACGGAGGAATCGTAAAGTTTCCGATCGGACAACTTACGTTTCAGATCGTAGGTAAAACGGCCGATTTCCCGGCTGACTACGGAAATCAATCCAGACAATGGGCGGCGACTCAGTTCGAGACGATGTTGGAACTTACGAGAAAAGCGGAGAAGGAAGTTCCCGCAAAATATTGGTTAGAGGTTCCGAAAGAGGAAGTCAAAGGTTACTTTGAGAAATTTAGAGAAGTTCGTATCAAACTCAGAGACAAAGGTGTTTATCACGCGTCCATTTTAAAATTAATGAAAGGCGTCCGTTGTAAGGCCGATGCAAACGCGGAAGAATGTTCCGATTCCTTGGAATAAGACAAAAACAACAATGGCAAAAAAAATCGTATCTTGGGCGGTTCTGCTCTTTCTTTTCGTTCCTCTCGTTCAAAGTTTCGGTCAATTGGTCCAAGCTCGAATGCTCGAGCTGGGGGAAACCATCTGGCCGCGTTATGCGGAAATCCGGATCAGTTGTATCGCTTCTGATATCAATTCCTTGGAAAAAGTCGAGGTAAGCGCATCGGATTCCGCACTTTTGGACGAATTGGATTTGGGATCTGGAAATTCCAATCCTTCTAAAAAAGAGAACGTTCCGGCTTCCTCCGTTTTGACTCCGATGGAATTAACGTTTGGACAAAAACTCTATTGTGGAACGGAAAGAAAACTTTCTACGATCACGATTTTTGCAATCGACTATATTCCGATGACGATGGTGATTCTTCTCCTTGTTGCGGGTATCGTATCCACAACGAGGCGTTATCATATCGCGCTGAAAAATCCGGAGAATCGGAAGGAAGAATTGGCTTCGGAGATCAGTCAGATCGTTGCCAATTTGATTTTGGTCCTTTCGGCTTCTTACATGCTTCCGTTTAGCAAAGGAGTGGAGACCCAGATTCAGGTCCTTTGGATCGGAGGGTTACTCTTTCTTACCGGACTCAACATAAATAATATTCGAAATTCCGAATTTAAACATCTTTCGGAAGGACAGGCGACGAGCCGACTTTCCGAAATTCTTCTTGCGATACCCTTGTATTGCTGGATGGCACTGATTTGTGGAATCTATTTTACTCTGATCGAACATCATCCTGCCGGGCTTGCGATCTATCTTCAAAAGTTGACGGCTCACGCGACCCTCTATATTCAGATCGGTCTTTATGTTTGGACCGGAATTCTACTCAGGGATACTTCCTTGGGAAGAAGATTTTTCGATCTTCTGAAACCTTGGAAATTGCCTGCAGAATTGCTTGCAGTCATCGTAGTCATCGCGGCCGCCTTGCCGACCGCATATAGCGGCGCGTCCGGAATCGTCGTACTTGCGTTAGGCGCCACGATTTTCGTCGAGCTTAGAAGGGCGGGGGCCTCGCAGGAAAGAGCGTTAGCCGCCACAGCAATGAGCGGGAGTTTGGGAGTTGTACTTCCTCCTTGTTTGCTCGTCGTCATCGTAGCTTCCTTGAACTTGGACGTCACAACGGATGAACTCTTTCATTGGGGTTGGAGAGTTTTTGGAGTTTCGACGACTCTCTTTTTAGTGGTGAGCTGGTTTTTGAGAAAGGGTTCCTGGAAGATTCAACCGGAAACAAACGCCCTTGGAAAAACTTGGGCCGTATTTAAACCGTTTAGCCTTTACATTCTGATCGCGGTAGTGATCGTATTCGTGCTTGTTTTCGGATTGAATACACATTTCGACGAACACACGGCCCCTTATATGTTGCCGATCGCGATGTTGGCCCTGATCTACTGGGATCACAAACAAAGCCAAAAAGAACATCATCCTGCTTCGGGGGCGAGAGACGTAATCAAGATTTCCAGAACATCATATGATACCGGTTCACACTTGGGTGCGCTTCTGATGTTAATGGGACTTTCCGCTTGTATGGGAGGAGTGTTTGAAAGATCAAACGTAATCAATCTTTTTCCGACTCAGCTCGGTTCTCCGCTTTCCGCGATGATCATTCTTACGTTCGTATTAGTAATCATTGGAATGCTGATGGATCCGTATGGAGCCGTAATTTTGGTTTCCGTAACCCTTTATCCTATCGCGAAGGCGAATGGAATCCATCCATTGAACTTTTGGATGACCGCGTTAGTCTCCTTTGAGCTGGGATATCTGACTCCTCCGGTCGCACTCAACCATCTTTTGACCAAACACGTCGTAAGGGAATATCTTGAAAAAGAGCCGAATCTGCATCACGAGAGTTTTTTATCGAGATACGAAAGGGTGATCGTTCCGATTATCGTTTTGTTTTTGACGTTGATCGTAACTGCCTTCGGGCCACTTTTGTATCAGAGTTGGAATTCTTAAAGTAAGAATCTTGGATCTTACTCTTGGAAAAACGCCCGGATTGGTTCCGGGCTTTTTTTTTGAAAAAATCTACAGCGGAAGAAAATCTTCGAGTGTGTGAGACGAATCGTATCGAAAAAGGGATCGAAACGCTGAAATCGAAGAATCGCATCTGAAACCGTTAAGATTTTTGCAGGTTTGTATGAATGTAAAAGTTAGAAATCCGGATTCTAAAAAAGAATCGTTGTAGTGTAAAATCAAAATTCCACCGAAGAAAAAGAATGCGCTATAATTTAGAAAATGTAAAAGCCGTTGATACTTTCGAAATTTTGCATGTGATTCGTTCGGGATCCACGGTTCCGGTTCATTTAAGAACGGGCCAAGGCGAGATGGTTGCAAAATGGACCCAGACCGCTCAGGGGCCGATCAATAATATTTCCGATTGGATCGGTTTGAATTTGGCGAGACTATGCGGACTCGATTCTCCGAAAACGTATATCATCAACGTACAAAAAAAGTTGGCGAAGTCCGTTCGAGAAACCGAAATTCGGGAAATGATCGAAAAGAGCGAGGGACTCAATCTGGGGATCGAGTTTTTGGTAGATTATTCCCAATGTGACTCGGAACAATTGAATCGAATATCGGAAGAACAAAAAGAACTTTGTTTTCTCTTTGACGTACTCTTTCTGAATTTTGACAGGGATCGCAACAACACGAACATCCTCGGAAACGGCCTTGTGTATTCCTGGGTAGATTTTGCTTCTCTGATGGAGATCATCTGTCTCGTAACCAAGCAATCGAAACCTCCGGAGAGCGTCTGGGAGCGACTTCGTTATCACCCATTTTACAAAGAGGGTTTGAATCTTGAGTCCTTACGAAACGTTGAGCGAGAGAATATTCGGGAAATCTTATGTGGAATACCGGACGTTTGGTTGAAGGAGTATGATTCCGACGTTCAATTCTTAAGAGAGGAACTTCTTTTGAGAATTGATTTTCTTCTGATTCATTATCGATCCGTTTTTCAAGAGAGAATTGAGAAAATTCACAAAATTGAATATAAAACGCAGGAGGAAATCAAGGCAGAGCAGGGGAGAAAAAGGAGAGAGTTTGAAAAAAAGCATGGAACATTTTAAGCATGTGCGGATGCCGAATTTGTATGCTTTAGAAACATTCACTACCTAAGGATTCTCATTCCCTTTTTTTTTAATGATGAGCGGAAAGGATACAAAACCGCTTCTGTGTCTCTTCGAAAAATCGCCGGGCCTTGATTTTTTCAAACATGCCGTGAAACGAGTCTCAGAATTTTGGTCAAGAAGAATCATTGTTGTAGGAGTTCCTACACGAATCGCGGAAATCTTGACTTGACAGTATTCAATTTATGTGATATAGAAAAACCTCCCGTTTTTTTCCCGCGGACCCTCCTCCACCACCCAATTAGGGTGGGGGCGCGCCCAAGTTTTGACGGAGGATCGTAGGAACTACCACAAGACAAAAATTTTTTCAAACAGTAGGATTTGTTCTCTCTGTATCTTTGTGGATTTTTTTGTCTGAGAAAAAAACGAATTAATGTTTTCTTGTCACGGCAAGAATCGCGGAGGTTTCCAAAACATTCTTCCCGTACCGTTTTTCAATGATTCTCCCGCAATCTAAGACGAGATCTCTCGAGTTCTGAAATTTTTTTCCATTTAGGGAGGACTGAAACTGTTTGGTAAATTCGTATGAAGGAATGCCGATTGCGGAATAAATTCTATCGGAAGTGAGAATCCAATATTCTCCCATCTTGAGCGTGGTTTTTTTCAAATCCAATTCCGCCGCCTTATAATCAAAATACCGGATCTTTGATTTTTCCTGCGGAACAAGCTCTTCATTCTTAAAAAGGAACGGAGACATCTCTTGAAACGAAACGTAGCCGAGTTCTCCAGTTTTCGTCTCTAAATAAAAAAGGGAAAGATTTAAGAATGGAATCGGCATCTTGGAAAGAATTTTTCCGATCTTAAAAATCCATTCTTCTCCTCTGGTTCCACTTTCTTCGTTTGCAAGGGAGAAAATTCCTTCCAGCCTTGCCTTGAATGCGGATTCTAAAACTCCCGGACTCGGAAATCCCGCAAGAACTCCGATACAACCGTCCGCCGTGGGAATCACGTTCACATAATCGCAGTTAGAATCTCCGCTCATCCTCGGGAAAAGAGAAATGTCTAAGTTTCGAATTTTGGGAAGTTGAATTCTATAAAACGCCCTCTGAATCGAGTCGGCGATTTCTCTCGTTCTTTCATCGACCGTATCTTGTGCAGGATTTGCTTCCAATTCTTTTTGTTGAAAGAATTTCAAACGAAAGGCGCGGACTAATTCTCCGATCTCATCGTCTCTTTCTGCGACGGGAGTTTCTTCATACACGTCGCTTCCCCAGTCCTGAACGAGTGTTACAAGCGAATGCATGGAAGCGTAGATCATCTTTACCGAGTAGAAGACGAGGGAAGCGAGGAGAGTCGAAAAGGATAGTGAAATCGCGAGTCGAAGCGATAAAGAAATGGCCTTGTTTTGTCCCAAGGGAGATTTCAGAATGATGTCGTCTGTGACCGTATATACTAAGAAGAATAAGAAACTTAAGACGAATACAGCAACGGGGAGTTTGAGTTTGGAAGGAATTTTTATTAACAATTTATTCTCTCTCTATCACCTTCATCAGCACGATTGAAACGGCAAACAAAATGGTCAAAGGAACAAATAAGAACAACATAGAAATCAAATCCGGTCCCGGGGAAAGAACCGCGGCCGCTACGGCGAGACCGATGATTGCTTCTCTCCATCTGGAAATCAGAAACGAAGCACGAATGATTCCCAAACTTCCAAGAAGAATGAGTACAATAGGAAGCTGAAAAGATAAACCGAAAATCAGATGGATGTTAAAAAAAATTTCGTAGTATTCGTCGATCGGAAGTCTGGATTCGATATCGGGCGGTCGAAAGTTGACGAGAAAGATCCTCAAAAGATTCTCAAACGCTTCGGTCCAACAAAGCCAAACCCCGAACCAAAAAAGAAGAGTGCTAAAAAGAATGAGAAACTTTCCGTATCGATCGGTCTTCGGATCCAGGGCAGGAGAAACAAAGCCCCAGAGAAAAAAGAGAACAAACGGAAGTCCCAAAAGAATCGAGATCATAAAAGAACTCTTCAGATAGATCATAAAGGGAGCCATCAGTTTGATCTGATAAAACGTCGCCTGAGGACCGAGAACGTTCTTGTATGGTTGTGCTAAAATCCTATGAATCTCTTCCCCGAAAAAAAGGGAGATTCCCATGATGACAGCAACCACCAGCAGAGATCGAATGAGAACCATCCGGAGTTCTTCCAGATGATCTCCCAAAGTCATAAACTTTTCTCGATCTCGAACGAGGGACTCGGTCGAACGTTCCGGCTGGGGAAGGGAAGTTGGTTTGGGCTTTTTTTTAGTTCCGGCCATTCCGCGGATGGTCAGGCAGATTTAGATTTTTTGGCTTTGGAAGCTTTGGCCTGAACTTCTTCTTTCGGAGCTTGTTCTTGGCTGATCTGCTGGGAAGGTTCGTCCGATTCTCCCGTTAAGGATTTGCGAAAGGATCTGATTCCGTCTCCTAAATCTTTGGCAAGAGAAGGGAGTCTTTTTCCTCCGAAGAGCAAGAGTGCGATAAATAGAATCAGAAGAATTTCAGTCCATCCGAGCGAGCCGAAGACTGCAAGTGGTGCAAACATAGTAATACCTCAAAAAACGGCTTGAAAGCCATCGATCCGATCACCGGATTTTTTTAGACTTTTGAAAGTCCGATAATTGGACTTTTTAGGCCGGACACTTATCTGTCAAATAGTTAGTAATCTCCTCCAAAAGACCGGAAAAATTTACATTCTTTCCTATTCCAGGGAAAACGGAAAACGGTTTCCTTTTTTGAGAATTTCTGTTAAAGCTGACTGTATGGAATTATCTTCAATCGGTCCTTCTTCCAACGCTTCCCTTTCCGAAGTGCCTTCGATTCAAAATGCGTCCTCTTCTCAAAATGCGAGCAGTCAAGGAACTCCTGAAAAACAAGAAGGAATCGTGGTTTCCGATCCGATCGCTTCCACGGGAAGTTTTATCAACGTCGAGGCCTGAATCGATTCCGTTTTTTGGACAAAAAGAATTCCCGTCCTTTTCGCGGAGAAAGCGCGCAAAATTCTTTGAAAATGAGCCGTTTCCGGACGGTTGTATTCTTTGAACTTTGGAAGTGACCGATACTTTATGTATACCAGGTTTGGAAAAAGACTGATTTTAGTATGGCATTAACCAAAGAGCAAAAACAGGAATTCGCGGAAAAGCTGACGGACTTCAAAGTCTACTTGGACGATTTAAAGAAGGAAAGTAATCTTTTCAAGTCTCAGTTGAGAAAGGACCCGAGGCTGGAGCCTTACTACCAAGTCGCTCTTTCGATCAACGCAATCAAAACTATCAATACTTGTCTTTTGGTCAACGACTTGAGTGTCGCGATCTTGGACATCAAAAGTGATACCTACTTAAACACGGGACGAAAAGAAGTCTACAACGCGATCTCGTATATGGAAAAGATCGTCGGAGTCGATTACGAATCGGGGCTTGCAGAAAATAAGGATCTTCTCGCAAAAATCCCCGAATTTACTCCGGTCCAGAGATTGAATTTCATAAAAGCAATTCGTCAAGTAACTAACAAAACGATCGAAGCGTTTGGAACCAATAGCAAATGGAAATGGAGTTTTCCCGAAATTCATTTCAAAATCGCCGTGCTTTGTAAAAATCTTTTTGACTTTCGCGCCTTTGAAAAGGAACGAGATTTGGAAAACCCGAACTATTACATCCGCCAGGAACACTTCAATTTGGTCTTAGAACTTTGTAACTACGCCGCTCAGGAATACCGGGCTAAGTTCGACCTTTCCACCCAGGACGTCGGGGATCTTAAGAAATCGATCGGTATGCTCGAAGTAAACCGAAAGATTCTCCAGACAACGGGGGACGCAACCGAGGATCTCGAAAAAACAAAAACATTGATCGAATCCTTAAAAGAGAAAGTCGAATCA
>NZ_QHCT01000002.1:310000-382500 GCF_003545885.1 Leptospira stimsonii | reverse complement strand
ACTGTATTCCATTCAGCAGAATGACCTGATCGATTACGTAAAGAAGAATCCCGGCGTTTACATGAGAATGAACACTGTCTATTCGTAGACGTTAGGGAGATTAGAATGGAAAGAGTCCTACAATTCACGGAAGAACACGAAGCATTCCGTGAAATGGCGAGAAAGTTTTTCGAGACGGAAGTCGCTCCGCATCACGAATCCTGGGAAAAAGTCGGAATCGTTCCGAAAGAAGTTTGGAAAAAAGCAGGCGCAAGTGGCTTGCTCTGCCCGAATATTCCTTCCGAATACGGCGGATCCGACGCGGATTTCCTATACAATGTAATCATAATAGAGGAATCTGCGAAAGTAGGGAATAGCGGATTCTTCATTTCCTTACACAACGACGTGATTGCGCCTTACATTTCGACGTACGCAAACGAAGAGCAAAAAGCCCGTTGGTTACCCGGTTGTGCATCGGGAGATAGTATTCTCGCGATCGCCATGACCGAACCCGGAGCCGGGTCCGACCTCAAAAGTATCCGAACCACCGCTGTGGAAAAAAGCGATCACTACGTTGTAAATGGACAAAAAACGTTCATTTCCAACGGACAATTGGCAAATTTAGTGATCACGGCTGTTAAGCATGATAGTGGCGCGATGTCCCTCCTGATGGTAGAAGAGGGAATGAAAGGCTTTGAAAGGGGAAGAAGACTCGAAAAAATTGGTTTAAAAGCTCAGGATACTTCGGAACTCTATTACAACGACGTAATCGTTCCGAAAGAAAACCTGATCGGCAAACAAGGACAAGGTTTTCGATATTTGATGCAGAAGTTGGCGACGGAGCGTTTGGTCCTCGGACTAGCCGCCGTAGAAGCGACTGCACTCGTTCAGAGGATTACTCTTCAGTACATCAAAGAGAGACAGGCGTTCGGTAAAAAGATCGGATCCTTTCAGCATATCAAGTTTAAGATGGCTGAGATGGCGACCGAACTGGAGATGTGCCGGACGTTTGCCGATAAGGTTACTCTGGAAACTATGGCCGGAAAATCGGATACTGCACAAGCCTCGATGGTAAAATGGTATTCGACGGAGATGCAAAAACGTCACACGGATGAATGTTTGCAGTTCTTCGGCGGTTATGGTTATATGATGGAGTATCCGATCGCCAGAGCGTATCTGGACGCGAGAATCCAGACAATTTACGCGGGAACGACGGAAATCATGAAAGAGATCATAGGAAGAAGCCTGGGTCTTTGAAATAAATTTCCAAAAGTTCCCGTCAAAAAAACGGGATAAAAATGAATACCTGCCGCAAATCAGTTATAGGAAGAATTCTTCCTATTTTAATTCTTTTCATTGCCGGACTGGTTCCGGCGGGTTCTCTCTTCTCACAAGTGACTTGTACAGGTCAGGCTTGTACGATCATTCCGAGCAACATTACTTCTCAGTTCAACGGTCTCGAAAACGAAGTTCGAACAAAGTATCTAAACGAAGTGGTCAAGTCGATGGCCGACTCGGCGCTTCTCACCAATATCAACTCGTCCATGATGGGACCGGGAACGATCAATCGATTCCAGGTGGGCGCCGGAGTTTCCGCGGCTGGAACGAAGAATGACGACATCCAGATTCAGTATGCAGGGATCAATCTTCCGAATCTTCCAAACGGAGGTGCGTCGATCAGTCCTTCCTTTATGGCAGGGGTGAACCTTGGTTGGTTAACCGCAAATGGTCCTTCCGATCAGGATGAGGAAAAAAGAAATTTCCTTCACAGAATCAATATTTACGTTCACGGATTTCAAGGGAATTTAGGACAAGGAGATTTAAGATCCGCTTCTTCGTCCGCATCGAATGATTATAAATTCGCAGGGAATTTTAATTCCTTTGGCGCAACGGTTCGTTTTCAACTTCTCAAAGAACGTTATACACGCTTGGATCTTTTCGGATTTACAGGATTGAGTTTGGGACTCGGATTTCACAGCAAAACCGAGGAACTTTCCTTGGGCTATTCTCCGACTTCGATTCCGAAAGTTTCTTTCGGTCCTGCGACGGGACGTTGGGACGCGGATTTCACCATGGATTATCGGGCCAAAACCCAATCTCTACCGATTGATATCAGAACGGGAGTTCGTCTTTTTTACATTCTTACCATTTTTGCCGGAGCTGGGATGAGCCAGAACACAGGAAGCTCCAATCTGAATCTTCTTGTGTCCGGACCGTTGACTCTGACGTTAGACGCGGCCGCCGCAGGTTTACCACTGGAATTTTTAAAGGGATATTCTGCGTCTTCCACCGGAAATCTTTCCATTCGTACGCACGGAGACGCGAAAGTAAAAGACAGCATGAACTATTTGATCGGTGGGGTGGAACTCAATCTTGCCGTTTTTAAACTTTTAGTGGAAGGTGTCGTTTCCGAGAAATTTTATTCCGCAAATGTCGGCTTGAAATTCGCGCTTTAAAAACCGCGGCACGGTTTTTGCATTCCTACCTAGAGAACTATTTCACTGCAAAGAAGGGATTTCTCCCTTCTTTGGGTAAGAATTTGGATTCTTCCGGAAAAAGGATTCTGATTCCTTCCAATTGATCCATTGAAAGGTTCCATTTTTAGTTTTGGGAAGAGTTTTCGATCCTCGGTCTTTCTTTTTGGATGAATGTCGAAGATTCTTTTTACCTTATGAGTCCGCGATTTATAAGGAGAATGCTTTAGAAATAAACAGAATGCGCCTGAGGAAACCGTTATGATTCAAACAACTACAGAATCTTCCATTCATATCTCTTGTATTCCGAGGGATGGATCCTATGCCCTCAAGGTGAATATTTCGAATAACGAAATCGGAATCATCTATCGTGTGACCGCCGCCCTTTTTGTCAGGGGTTGGACGATCGAGGAAGCGGTCGCTGAGACGTCTCAGGACGGTTATATTAGCGATATCTTTATCATCAAGAACGTGGAAAACCTTCCGATGACTGACGAGATGCTTCAAATCATCCACTCGGATCTCAAAGAAATGTTTTTTCAAGGTGTTTCCGTCCTGAATTATTTGGAGAAGTTTCCGGAGAAGGCGGATTATTTGAAGAATAAGGAGAGATCTTCGATCGAACTTTTTTTATTCAATTCTCAAGGGAGCGATTGCACCGTTATGGATTTGAGAATGAAAGATCGTCCCGGAATCATTTTCGAAGTGTCTCAACTTCTCTTTCTTTACGGAATCGACATTCTTTCCTTCAAAGCCGTGACGGATTCCGGTTCCGTTCGTGATACGTTTCTTTTGAGATTGGAAAATGGAAGTAAACTGGACGAAACGCTTCATTTTGAACGATTGAGTGCGGCTCTCAAAACGATTCTTTAAAGCCTTCCCAAACGGATATGATCCGGCAATTTTTCGAATTTTACCCGCGTTTTTGACTGAGCGGAAAGACACGCTTTTTTTCGGTTTCGGTTTGGACGGAACGTTCGGAAAGAATCGATCTGGATTTTTATAAAAATGTCCGTTTGAAGACGTGTAGTCACGACTCTACTTTCTACTTTCTATTTTCAGATCCCGGTTCTCCTATATACGCAAATTCGCCGGGAAAGCTCTCCTCCTTCGTTCCCTTCATTTCATCTTTGCTTTCTCGATCTCGGGCGTAAACCCGATCGTTGTTCGATTCTTATTTTTAACCGAGCGCATATCTTATAAAAAAGAAATTTCCAATCTGAAACTCGTTTTTTAAATCCGATCTTAAGGACGATTGAATATTTGATTATTATAATATAGAGTTTCATTCTTTATGCAAAACTTTCTTTAATGTTGAGTTTTTATTTTGACGGTATAATATTTGATCTTAGAGCCTGGTTTGTTTCTGTCGTTACGCATTCTTTGCTCCGATTCGATTTATATAAAGTTAGAGGAAGTTACAGTGTCTTCATTTCGATTCCTTATCTGCGTTTTGCTTTCGTTCCAATTTTTGTTTTGTGTCGCAAAACCGAAAAATCTTTCCACTGTTCAAAGAGGTTTGTTTTTCGGTTTTATCACCGAGCTTTCGAACGAGTCCACTTTTTTAAGTCTGAATGTCAAAGTGCAGGGACTCACAAATATGGGATCGTTAGTCATACAAGATCAAGATGGGGAAACGTTGACGATCACCGCAAACGGAACTTTCACATTCCCTTCCGCAAAACCTAAGTCATCAGATTTCAACGTATCAATCCTTTCGCAACCCGTTACAATTCCGAATCAGACTTGTTTGATCACAAACCCGATGGGTATCATCACGGAAACATCTAACCTTGTCGAGATCAACTGCGGAACAACTTTTTTTCAGATCAGTCTGAACGTTTTCGGCATCGCAAGTTCCGCGACGGGTTCGCTTTCCGTTCTCAGCGGTACGGTTGATACTTTGAATATTACCACAGATGGAATTTATCAATTTTCCGGTCGAATTCCAGATCAGGCTACGTACTCCGTTTCTATTCAATCCAATCCTAACAACCATACCTGTATTCTCGAGCCGGTTCCTCCAGCATCCGGAACCGTGAACGGTGCATCCGTGACATTGAACGTGAATTGTTTAAGCGCAATCGGAACGAATCCCCCCAACCAAACCGCGCTTTTGAATTCGGCCAATATAACGGTCACATTTTCCAAACCGGTTCAGCCGGGTAGTTGCGTTTATACAGCCCCGACTCCGGCGCCTCCAACGACGTGTAATGTGGATCTACAGGCGTCCGCCGCGCCTCTGAATGTAACGGGAAATCAAGTTACCATTTCTCCCGCGGCGACGTGGCCGATCGGTTCGGATCAGTGTATTCAACTAGCAGGCTGTACCGAGGCCGGAACCGGAAAACCGTTTCAAATTCCGCGTCCTGCTAGACTGTCGGTTGCGGGTAACGTGAAATACGTTTCTGTGGGAGGGGTCGCGTCATCGGGCTCCTGCAATACGATCGCAAACGCCTGTGATTCCATACGTTATGCGGCAAGCCAGTGTACGCCCGGAACCATTTGTTCGGTTTTAGTTTCTCAAGGCACGTATGACATCAATGCGATGTTTGAAAGAATTCAATTAGGTTCCGGTTTGCAATTGATCGGAGGATTTAACACTTCTTTTACGATTCGCGATTCTAATATTTACACTACTACCATCCGCGATCAGATTTCGGCTGGAGCTTGCGGCGGAGCAGGAGTGAACTCTTCCTGCGCTCCGATTTTTAATACGCCGGGACTGACGACTCCGTTCGACATCGTAATCAAAGGATTTAGAATTCTCACAAATCCGAACAATGGAAATTCTGCGGGGATTCTTTTGGATACGATCAACGTAGGTTCGAATCGAATTCTCATTACCGAGAACGCGATTTTCGGTTCCACTTCGACGGGTGCGTATTGTTTTTTATGCGTTAATTCCGGAATCTCCGCGGTTTCCATTCCGAGACTGCATATCATCGGAAATTATATCGTCGGCGGGAGCGGCAACTCCCGCTCCGCTGGAATTCTTTTGATGAACAATACGAATGCGATCATTTTAAACAATGCCGTCAGCGGAGCGTCGCATTCCGGAGTATCCAACGATGACGCTTCCGTCGGAATTTGGATCAGCAATTTGACTTTTTCGGCGACTCAACTCGTGTATATCGCAAATAACCTGATCAATTCTCATCAAGTGATCGCTTCTCCTGTCGTTTCCGCCTTGAATAGTTACGGGATTATGGCGCTCGAAATCGATTCTCCGGATTTGATCATCGCTCACAATTCCGTTTACGGCGGAGTCGGCACGGCGCGTTCGATCGGAATCATTCAACAGGGAAATCCGGCTTCATTAACGGAGGTATCTCTTGTGAACAATCAGATTTTCGCAAATCCTTTTGCGACCACTCAAAGTTATTGTCTGAACTACGATACAACCAATACGATCGGAGGTTCGTCGGAGATTCGAGGAAATAATTTTTCGGGTTGCTCCACTGCGGTCGCCGTAACTGCAAACGGACCCTTTCAATTTTGTGCCCCGGAACCGGCGCCTCTGAGAAGAACTCCCGGATGCGCTACGTTTCTAACCAATGCGGGACAGGTAAACTTTGGTCACAATCCGTCGTTTTTGCCTCCGGTCGGTCCCTTCGACGTTTTTAAGCTGGGGGCCAGTTCCCGTTGTAATTCCCTTTTTGGAGGACAGATCCTTCCGGGGGCGATCGGATTTTTTACGCAGATCGATTTGGTAGGAACTGTGAGGAGCAACAACTCCGCACCCGATCCGGTGCCTCTCGGTTCGCTCGGATTTTCCATCGGCGCGTTCGAAGTCAATGGAGGTTGCGCTCCTTAAACGGGCGAAAAAAACAGTTTTCTTTTGTCCGTGCAGATCGAACCGAGATTCAAATCGAAAGACCAAGAATCACCCGTTTTTTAGGAAAGGGGATTAAGAATGAGAATGTCCCGGCTGTTTTAATTTCCAAATCAGAAGAAGAAAACAAAAACAAATGATTCCCGAAGTGAGAAAAGAGACCGCAGGTCCTTTGCTAAAGTAGATCAGACAGAATCCAAAGGGAGCGAGTCCTCTTCCCAAGGAAGCAAGACTTCGAAACATTCCGAGGTTGGTTCCTTGTTCTTCTTTTCCCGAAACCAAGGAAACTAACGTGGAAAGAGAAGGGTGTAGGAGTGCGCTTCCCGAAGATAAAAATGTAAGAGCGATAAAAAGCTGATACGAATTGGAAACAAAGTAAAGAAGTGCAAAACCCAACAAGAGGGAGATCGAACCGGCTCTTACGAGACGGGTTTCTTTTACTTTACCGGAAAGTTTTCGGAAAACACCACCCTGAATCAGAACGATGATCATACCGATATAAACAAAGGTAAAACCGATCTCGCTCGGAGAGTAATTCAAAAATTGACTCAGATAAAAATTGATCGAGAATTCAAATCCCGAAAAGGCAAAAACAAAGATAAAGTAAAGAAGGGAATACAAAACGACTTCCCTGTTTTTAGAAGTAAAGACCCCTAATATCGGATGCGTTTTCTTCTGTTTCGGAGCCTCCGGATCTTTCTTTAACGTTTCTCGAAACCAGAAAAGAATCATCAAAAGATTGAGGAATGCGACGAATGTCGCCGCTAACGCGGATGCTGGAAATGCAGTCAGAGTGATTTCCGGAAACAAGAGTTCAAAAAAACTCAAGTCTACTTTTGCAAAAAGTCCTCCGATCGGCGGACCTGCGATAAAACCCAAGCCGACTCCGGCTCCGATCAATCCCATTCCTTTGGCGCGATCTTTTTCGCTCGTGATATCGGCCATCGCCGCGGAGGCGACCGAAATGTTTCCACCCATCATTCCAGTGATCACTCTGGAAAAAACGAAGAGAGAAAAACTTCCCGAAAAAAGCCAAACCGCGTAACCGAAAAAACTTCCAAGACTCGTAAAAACAAGAATCGGTTTTCTTCCGATTCGATCCGAAATTCTTCCCCAGATTGGAGCAAACGCAAATTGTAAGAGAGAATAAAGACTTGCGACGATTCCTCCGAAGAGGGCTACAAATAAAGACCAATCTCCACCGGAGGCTTCCATAAGAATTCTCGTAAGATCTGTGAATTTATCTAAGACCGGGTCTCCGGATTTTGCGAGAAAGATTTTGAGTGTTTCGGGAAAGATGGGAAAGATTACGGAGAATCCCATCATATCGATGAAGACTGTAAAAAAAAGTACGAAGGATAGTTTATTCATGCTTAGGAAGAACGGCCTGAAAACAATACTCTTCCAAGCCGTCCGCCTTGTCTCAACATTTTCGAAAAAAGGAACGTTATTGTTTTCTACTCAAGAGCTGTTTTAATTCGTCCAGAGTCGTTCTTGCGGCGGCCTTGAATTGTTCCGGAATGGAAGATTCGACTTCTGCGGAAAGACGGATAAAATTCTCCTGAAGTTTTGCGAGCGCCTCTTGTCTTCCTTCTCCACCTTTGGAAAGAATCTCGGTCGCGTCCTGAACCGTTTTGTTGAGAAGTTCGCGGACTTGGTTCGCTTTGAAGCTCTGATTCGCTTCTCCCTTTTCTCTGAGTTCTTGGTAGATTTTATCGAGTTCGGCTAAGGATTGTTTGATTCTTCCTTCTCCGTTTTGAAACAACGCGATTCCCGCGTTCAGAATGTCCATCAGTAGTTTTTCCAATCTGCTTCTCCTCTCGATCGGAATTCAAAAAGTAGAATTCGATCGTTTTTCTTTGAACGGTTTGCGCCGATTTCATCGGCCGAATAGAACACTTTCGACTGAATTAAGAATTTTCGATCAGCTTTTTGATCTGATCGCGGATTCTCGCCGCGCTTTCATAGTCCTCGGTCTTGAGAGCGTTGTTTAAGGATTCTTGAAGAATTTCGAGTTGGGTTTTCGGAAGCTGAGAAATCTTTTCTCTCGCGATCGATTCTCCCGGAATCTCTTCGTCTTTCATTTCGATTCCAGCCTCTTCGATTACTTTTTTTGCGAGATAGATCGGAGCATTCGCACGAAGGGCAAGGGCGATCGAGTCGCTCGGTCTTGCGTCCAAAATGATCACGTCCTCGTCTTTTCTAAGAGTGATCTTGGCGTAAAAGGTATTGTCTATGATTTCTTCGATCGAAATTTTCACGATGCTTACGTTCAGAGTTGTGAGGAGAACGGTCATCAAATCGTGGGTCATGGGTCTCGGAGGTTTGGTCCCGTCCAAAACCGAAGTGATGGAATGTGTTTCCAAGGGCCCGATAAAAATCGGAACCACTCTGGAATCGGAATCATCCTTCGTTTTTAAAAAAACCGCGAACCCAACATTTGTCAGGGAAATATCTGAAATTTTTGCTTCTACGAGATCCATTCCCTTTGGAGGCTATCTTTGCAAACCTTTGGTGTCAAATGCTTTCCCGCAGAAATTAATCCAGTTTCTGAATCCAATCATGAAAGCCGGCGCACATTTCTCGAACCGTCGGCATGTGAAAAAGAATTCCCAAATGTCCCTGATCGAATTTTACGATTTGATTGTTCTTGGAAGGAAGGGCTTTTAATTCTTCTTCGACGGAATCCACGGGAACGATCTTGTCCAAGGTTCCTAAAACGGAATAAATCGGAAGTTCGAAATTTTTCTGAAGCTCGGTGTAATTGATCGAACCGTCGAAAGAAAAGAAAGCGTGATCCTTACTCAATTGAGAACGGATGAATTGTAGAATGACCTTTGTGGATTCTTCGCAAAAAATATCCTCGATGAGAAAGTACCATTCCGGAGGAGAGATTTGTCTGTAACCAACGAAGTCTCGCAGGTTTACGACCTTCGTACTGAGTTCGAAAGAAACCGTTCTCAAGGAAGAATGGAGTCCTAAGAGAAATTTAAAGAACTTATTCAAGTCCACAGTGGGAAGAGTGGATTGAAGGGAGAATGTGGTTAGGTCAAAGATAAAATCGGAAATCGATTTTGTGGGAAGAAGGCTGAGTCCCGTTTTGATCGCGTTCATCCCGGGAATGTTCGTTCCGACGGAAACGAAGTTCGGAGAAGTGACCGAGATGATTCCGGAGATCGCTTCTTTCGGATCGGGAAGAGGGACCTTGGTCTGAGGATACTTTGCGACAAAGGTTTCATAGGCGGACGCGTAGTAACGAGGAATCATTCCTCCCATACTGTGTCCCATCACGACGATCTTCTCTTTGGGAAAACTTTCACGGATCCAATTTAGGACCGCAGGAAAATCCTCTTGGATGAAGTCGTCGATCGTCCAACCTTCCTTGATTCCGTTGTAAGGAAGAGTTTGTCTGGAACGACCGCGCATGTCCATCGAGAAGACACGATAGCCGTATTTGAGGGCCATCTCTCTTGCGACCTTGTCCATCACCGATCTTCTACAGAAAAAACCGGGGATTAAGAGAAGAATTTTTCCCGTGTCGTTTGTCTTTTCCGGTTCGAAACGTTTGAGACTCACCGAAAAACCGTTGCTAGACGGAATGATATAACTCGCGTCCAGACGATACGAACAGTTGTATGTATGACAGTCGAAGATGATCGACGTTACCGGATGAACCTGGCCGGAAGTTCTTGTATAATAGAGATGTTTTGCGTAAGAATGAAGGTCCGCTTTTTCAATATTCTTCTTTGCGATATAAGGATCCGCTTTGTTGTCCATTTCTCTTGCGACGACGAAGTCGACGACGTCGTAGAGGGAACTGAGTTGTTCTCTGACTTCTTCTCTTTGTTCGTCCGTCATTCTGTCGCGACGAATTCCCCAGATCATACCGATCGGATTTCCTTTGACGAAGAGAGGAATTCCCGCGGCGTAATTCATGGTTCCCGAAAGAAGGTGTCTTAGGTTCGGGTGAATCTTCTCGTCTTTCAAACTGCTAAAGACGACTTCGGGGCGTTTTTTGGTTTCAACGGAGATGATGGCTTCCCGGATAAAATTGGCGGAAAGGTTGTCTTGGTCTTGGATCGAAACCGGAAGGGCTCGGTTAATAAATTCTTGAATGTCTTTGAGTCCGATCCGAGTTGCGATCTCCTTCATTTTGAAGTGAGTCGCCGAACTTACGATCTTTAGATTCTTATCTTGGATCGCTTCGAAGACTGCGTAGTTGAACATCGGTTGGTTGTTCGTGAAAGTCAGGGCGACGAGCTTATTCACAAAAGCGGACCAAACTTTTTCCAAAAACTTATAGGTATAATCCGGGACCGGAAAAATAAAAATATCATCGGGAGAAACGTTAAGTCCGCTTTTCCCTCTTCTCTTCCGAGTAGAAGGTTTTTTTTCCAAGAGTTCAGCCATACTGATGCCAGAATTGAACCTAAAAACTTCTCTGCCAACCTGGATTTACGTAGATTTGAACCTTTTTAAAGGAAATATTTTGTTAAAAAAAATAGTCTCTAAGTGTTATCCCTCAATTCCGCATCCCGGTATTCCGGAAATTTCGAAAGAGAAACAAATCCTTCTCTGATCTCAAAGATTAAGCGAAGGAAAAATACTTCTTTCGGGAAATAAAATTCGGGCGTGCCCCGGGCGACGTTTCGATTTACTCGAGCGTCTTTTCTTTGAATGAGAACACGTCGCCGGGTCGCGTCTCTCCAAGCTCGCGCATTCGCGCTCGTCTCTGCGAGACGCTTCGCGCTTTCCGAACCGCTCACGCGGGGATTGTGAAACGAAGTGCTTCTTGATGAACCCACTTTTTACATTTCTCTAAAGAGATGGATTGTGATTCGTATTTGTTAAGCGAAACGATGGAAAAGGTCATGGGCATTTTAGACCTTTCGTATCCGATCCCTTTTAGGGGTTTGAGGAAAAATGATTTTCAAATTGAGAATTTCCGAGATGTGGAATTTTCAGTTTCGATCGAAAAGAAAAAGAATGTCTAACGTTGATTCTTTCAATTCCCCTTTTTTCTTTGGAGAAGTTTTTGCCATGCGATTTCTTTTTTCAGAACCATTTCCGGCGTATCGGGAACGGGAAAGCCGAGGTCTTGTTCGTTAATCCAGGAAATCTTTCCAGGATTTAGTTTTTGAGAATGAAGTCGTACGATAGAGCCGATCCTTTCCATCGCAAACGGAAGGGCTTGGATCGAATCGATTCCATTCCATTCCAAAGGTTCCTTTGATTCCTTCGAGTCCAATTCCTTGGATCTGAAATGGGCAATACCAGTCCATTGTTTCCTCCTTGGCGGGTTTCGGTTTTCCAATGGTTACGATGATTTTTTGTTTTTTCCTTCCGATGGAAAATTCTAATTCTCTTTGTGGGATCACGGTTCCTAATTTGAATTTTTTTTTCAAAGTCGTATGCCTCTCTGTGAACAAACCGAGAGCCCCCATTTTTTGTGTGAGTTTCCATTTTTCAAAAGGGATTTGTCGTTGTTCCGACAATTTTTCGGAAAACGGCCCCCACCCAAATCGGGTGGAGGAGGCGGGCTCGCGGGAAAAATCGGAAAACGTTCCTCTATCAGAAAATCATTCTAATCTCAACTTAAATTTTCACAGCGAAGTTGTCGTAACTCCGACAACTTTCTGTGAAGACTTCAAACACGCTCTGATTCTTGCTTGGAAATTCTTCGATGAAACACTCTTTCGCTCCTATATTAATAAATTTTAATTTTAAAAGAGAAGATTCCTGAGCAGGAACTTTGACAAGGCGAATCTCTTTGTAGTTCCTTTTGTTTCGAGACTTGTCCTGCGTTGATAGGAGTTCATTTCGCCGGTGAAAATGGACTGAATTCGTTTCTTAAAAAGATCTCTTTTCAATTCGAAATTCTTTCGCGAACGTTTTGGAGCTCCGGTTCAAAATTCGAATCTCATTTCCCAAGAGCGGAATTTATTTTTTGCAAACTTCGAATGCAGGGAATCTTTCTGCGGTATTCGGACGTACGATCGGCGTAATTTGAAATTGGATTTTATTTTCAGGAAGTCGTTTCTCCATTGGACCCAGAAGATGAATTCCGACCCATAGGGAGGAATTCGCTGAGTTCTCTTGCACCTTCGCTTTTAGAATTCGGACTTGCCGTTTCGCAGTTTTCCATCCTGGAAAACTTGGCTCCACGGCGTCTTTTTCGTGCTCTCGCCATCCGTGGCTCGAGTCGCCTTTGTTACGCTCTCTATGGATCGCTACAAAGGCTCTCACGAAAAAGCTTCAAGTCCTTCTGGGAGATCGGCGTAATTTGAAATTGGATTTTATTTTCAGGAAGTCGTTTCTCCATTGGACCCAGAAGATGAATTCCGACCCGTAGGGAGGAATTCGCTGAGTTTCCTTGCACCTTCGCTTTTAGAATTCGGACTTGCCGTTTCGCAGTTTTCCATCCTGGAAAACTTGGCTCCACGGCGTCTTTTTCGTGCTCTCGCCATCCGTGGCTCGAGTCGCCTTTGTTACGCTCTCTATGGATCGCTACAAAGGCTCTCACGAAAAAGCTTCCAGTCCTTCTGGGAGATCGGCGTAATTTGAAATTGGATTTTATTTTCAGGAAGGCATTTCTCCATTGGGCCCAGAAGGACTTGAACCTTCGACCCGCAGATTATGAGTCTGCCGCTCTAACCAACTGAGCTATAGGCCCGGAGAGTTTCCAGTTTTTCTGGGAAGTCTTGTTCTTCAAGTGAATTTCTGCAGGAAGTTGCATTCAGAGGTTTGAATTTAAAAAGAGGAAAGTTTTTCTCCATTGGGCCCAGAAGATGGATGCCGATCCGTAGAGAGGCATCCGCTGAGTTCTCTTGAACCTTCGACCCGCAGATTATGAGTCTGCCGCTCTAACCAACTGAGCTATAGGCCCGGAGAGTTTCCAGTTTTTCTGGGAAGTCTTGTTCTTCAAGTGAATTTTTTGGGGAAGGATTTACAAAGAATCTTGGGAAATCGGTTCGAAAAACTTTTTCGGATCTTCGAAAAAATCGGAGATCGTTTTGTTTTCGGTATCGAATACGAGATAGACGGAAACGATCTTCTCTTTTTTTTGAAACAGATAATAACGAACCGTGAGTGGATTTCCCGAAATGATTTCTTTTCTCTCGGCACCGATTGAGAGGAGACCGTCCCATTTCGGGAGGTTCAATTCCTTCGAATTCGGAAACAAATCTTTAAGGAGAGTTTTCAGTGATTCTTCTTTGAAAGGACCGTCCCATTCTCGAAGGATCAACATCCAAGCTCTTCCTTTCGTTGGAATCACTTTCCAATGATATCCGTTTCCGTTCATCCTGACTTCCGCTTTTTCGGGGAAACGAATCTTGAGAAGGTTGAGAAGAAAAGGAGAGGAAGGAGAATGATAGAATAATGCCGGATCCAATGGATCCAAAGCCCGCATTGTAGTAGGAGGAAAAAAACAAAAAACGAAAAAAATCGGAATTAGACTTTTAATAGATAATTTCATCCAGAGCGAGTTCTCTAAATTCTCCCAGATCAAAAACCGGGATGGAGAATCTTCCTTTTTTGTCTTCGAGTGTGACTTCGGAGGCTTTTTTAAAATGTGGAATTGTGGAAACCTGATAGACGATCATACCTTCCCATCTTCCTCTTACTTCATAGGCCGCGCCTTCCGCTAGTTTTCGAACCATTCTGGCACGCGACTTGTCGAATTTATTCATTCTATATTTGTAATATACGGTTTCTCCGTTCCAGTCGTAAAAGACCGCATAGTTTCCTTTCAATTCCTGAAAGAATAACTTGATCGTCTCGGGGAAGTTAGGCGACTGAGTATTTAAGGATTCTTTAATGTCTGCGATTCTTTTTTCATCGAAAGAAATCGAACTTCGATACGTCGCGGCCGCTCTGTGAACTTCTTGCGCAGAAACGCCGGAGATACAAACAAAAAAGAGGATCGAAACGATCCCCTTTTTGAAATTCGGAATTTTAGAATTCAAATTCCATCCTCTAATTCTTCGGCTTCTCCTTTTCCTCCGGGAGAAGAACCACCACCTCCCGAAGAAGAGGAACTCCCGCTATCGGACGAAGGAGCCGTAGACGTTCCCGGAATCGGAGAAGGATCGCCTGTGCGAATCGGTCTTTCCCTGTTTCCGGCCTTGTATTTGGGAGAATCGGATTCTTTCAGGTCGATATCGTTTCCGGATTCTCCTTTTTTTAATTTTTCAATGGCCATCTTTGCGGCCTTTTTTACTTTTTCGCTCGGGTCTCTCTGAGCCTTGTATTCTAAAATTTCTAAAACCGCCATATCTCCGGTATCGGTGAGATGTTTGATCGCTCTCAGTCTCACGACCGGATCATCGTCCCTTGCGTAAGCATACAATTCTTCTAATATATCCTTGTCTCCCATGGAAACAAGAGCGGTGATCGAATGGATCTTTAGCGGTTGATAGTCTTTGACTTCATTTTTACTTTTGATGTTTCGGATCTTATCCAATTCTTCTTTGATCGTAGGCATGGAAGAAACGGATTTCATTTTTCCGAGAGCGCTCACAGAAAAACTTCTCAAGGTGATCGGTTCTTTCGTGTCCTTGTAGATTTCCAGAAGAGAACCTTCCGCTTTTCTATCCTTATTCTTCCCGAAAAAGAGGGCGATCTGTGCGCGGATTTCCGGGTCGTTGAAGTTTTCGTTCAATCTCGCGAGAAGAAAGGTCGTCGCTTCTTCTTGCGGTGGAAATTCTCCGAGTGCGTCCAAAACTCCGACGGTAAGATTCGAATTTTTTGTGAAGTCCTGCGTTCTAAGAATTTCAAAAAGAATCGGGGCTCCCTTTTCGAGTTTGAGTTTTTTTGTCGCGTAGATCGATTCTCTCTGAATATCCGGTTGTTCGCTCTTTAAGAGTTTCAGGATTTGATCGCTGAACTGAGTCAGCTTGAGTTCGGAAACCGTTCGAATTGCATAGACCTTCATCATCCAATCCGGATCTTTTTCCAAAATTTTTCCGAGTTGATCGATGAGAACTCCGGAATGTTCGGAAGGGAAGTCTTCCAATTCCCGAAGTGCCATGGCCCTTTCCTTGGTCGTTCCGAACTTCAATACTTGAAGTAGGATGTCCTTCTTCTTTAGGATTTGTTCTTCGGAGAGTTTTGTAGGTTTGGATTGGGGCGCGGAAGAAATCGTCTGATTCACAAATAAAATCAGAAGAATAGTTGCAAAAAATGGAATGTATTTCACGAGGTTTCGAACGATCTTTTTCGAATTATTTCTGGAGTTTGGAATTTTGTTCTTCCAGTTCTTGGATTTTTCTGTTGAGTTCATTGATTAAGTGTTGGTTTTCTAAATTTTGGCGGAACTTTTCGATCAGGAATCGAATGTCTCCGGTGAGTTCTTCGATATTCCAAGGTTTCTCCACATATCGGCTCAGTCCTCCGTAATTGATCGCGTGAATCGCGGAATCCAAACCTGCCTGACCCGTGAGCATGATCTTGATGGAATCGGGAAGTCTTCTGTGAACTTCCTCTAAAAACTGAGACCCTTTCATTCCCGGCATCACCTGATCGGCGATGATCACTTCGATCACAAAGCCGGACTGTTGGATCTCTTCCATCAGAGCCAGACCTTCTTCCGCGCTACTCGCGGTTTCGATTTCGTGACTCTCTCCAAATTCGTTTCGGAGTTGCTGTTGGATCGTTTCCAAGACCGATACTTCATCATCGACACAAATGATATAACCTTTATTCATAATCCCGTTCCCATACCGGAAAGTCTCTTCAGAAAGAGAATTGCGTCGCTTTCTCTGGAAATGTCAAGAGGTTATATCGATCGTAGCGAGAATTACAACGAAGGAAAATCGGACTCACTCCGAGACGATCGCTTGGATCCGAGAAGAAATGGAGTTCATTCCGTCGAATTCCGGATGTGCGTTGCAAAATTGGATCCAACGTTGCCTGTCGATTCGAAGAGGATCGTCCAAGATCAAACCGGAACGAACGTCCTTTTTTTCCACGTCCGAAAGGTCAGACACAGGATCGGATCGAAAAAGTTCCGGAGACTCCCGTTTCAGAATTTCTAAAATGGAGAATCTTCGTTCCCAAGAGTTCGATTTCTGATAACGGATTCCCAAAAGGCTTTTTTTCCTGGAAAGTTGGACACGATCGAAGGCTTCGTAACCGGTCGACCGACAGTGAGTTCTGCCTCCGCTTCTCTGAAAATCCACACCTTTGAAAATCATTCTTCCGTATGCGAGATGTTTGGCGAAGGAGACGGCGATCCCGGCCATATTGAGGGACGGGTTTTCGAAAATCGGAGCCTCAGGAAAGAAGAGGGAGCGTAACGTTTGATCCAAAGGATGGGTTGAAAAATAAATCCACTTCGGATTCGGAAGATCAAAAAGATAAGAAGAACCACCAAACCAGGTAAGAATCGGAACGTTCGGAGGAAGAATGTTTCGAAAGTGAAATAACGTTCCTCTGGAAGAATCGATGCTCAAAACAAGGTCCGGGAGAATGCCCGAGCTGATGAGCCAGCCAAGCGAAGTATCGGAAGCAAGGAGATGAAATCGATTTCGGTTTTGAAGAATCCAATCGGTCTCTCCTTCCAAAGAAGGACTCGCTCCGGTGAAGAGTAAGGTCTGGTCTTGGAAAAAATTCTTCTTTGCTCCGGAAAGAATTTTGGAAGAATTCAGATTCTCGAAGAGACTCAAAACGTTTCGGATCTCGTTTCGAACCCAGATTTTTTGAAAGTACGTTTTGGCGCTTTGATTCTGAGTCGTTTGAGAATTTTGTTTGAGTGAATCCAAAAACCGAAGCGCGAGATCCGGAAATTTTCTGCTATAGACCGGATGTAAGAAGGGGGTGACCTGGTTCGTGTTTTCGAAAAGCCAGTGCGTGAGGGGTTTTTCTAAGAACGTTTCCAGACCGAAGATCATTCGAATTTCATGGCCGTTTTCCGAGTAAGAGCGTAAGAGACGCTCGAAGAATTTTTCCGCGATCGGTTTGAGAGAAGAAATCGGTTCTACGATGAGAAGTCGAACGGGTGTTTTTCGTTTTTTGAGATAGGATTCTACGTGATAACCGAGAGCAAAACCGAAGACAAGAATCGTCTCATAAGGAGAATTCGGAACCGGGATTTGTTCGGAGAGACGTTCTCCTTCCGATGTAGGATTGAATCGAGAATGAAAAAGGAAACCCGATTGGGTTTCCTCTAAGTTCAGGGTTCCGTTTGGATTGGAAACGAGACGGTAGATAAGCGAAAGACCTCTTAGTCCTCTTTTTTCTCGGCTACTTCTTCCTCTTCGTCGTCATCGTCGAGTTTTTCCTCGTCTTCATCCTCATCGTCGTCCTCGTCATCATCCTCGTCTTCGTCATCATCCTCGTCTTCATCCTCATCTTCGTCGGAGTCGAGACCGTCTTCGTCTTCGTCACCGTCTAAAATTGGGCGAGGGGCTTCTTCCGGAATGAAATCTTCTTCGGTGTCTTCTTCCGCGATCGGAGCTTGAGGAGCTTCGAAAAGTCCGTTAAATTTAGAATAAGACGCATTTGTAATGTTTGCTTCTTGATCGAGCTGGATTCTTTCTTCTTTTGTGAAGTAGGCATACTGAACTTCTTCCGTTGCGAGGGCAAACATCGCCTGAACGGCTAATTTTCTTGCTTTGATCTTTTTGGGGAGTTCCAATCTCTCGATTCGGTCCAATGTATGGAATCCGGCAACGGCTTTTTCGTATTTGTTGCGTTTGGCGAGTTCGATGAGAGTTACGATGTCAAATTCAGGATTAAGTTGGTTCATTCGGATTCCCTGGTAGATTCGAAAGGACGTTCAAAATACCAGGAAATCAAGGGTAGAGGACTTGTCAAACGCTTATCGTCCTCATTTCAGAGAAAACTCTTTTTTGGGAACCTCCAAAAAAAACTGTGAAACTTGTTTAATTATGTCGCATTAGATGTTCCTCTCACTGTCTTTCCACTTGGTAGAAAGTGTGCTTGGGAGATTCTTGGGGTCTCGGTTTATTCCTTGAATTTAGAGGCGGAACGCTTTCCTTTGGTATTATCCATGAATTCGGAACCAGATTTCCGTCCTTTCTTTCCCTTCTTTACTGGAAATTATGTAGCATTGATGAAACGATTTGCCCTTTTTATACTTTTAACCCTTTTGACACTTCAATGTGCGCCCTCCGAACAGCCGAACTTGGGAATCCAAAATTTCCAGGGGATGACTTTGGACGGAAAAACGATTCAACTTTCCGATATAACCGCGCCTCGTTTGGTTTTGAATGTCTATGGCCCGAATTGTGTTCCTTGTATCAAAGAACTCCCAGCGCTCAACTTTCTCTATCAAGAAATGCAAAAGGATCCCAAGATCCAATTCTATATGGTCGTGGATCCGGCTCTTTTCTTCGATGACCCGGAAACGATGTCGGAAGAGGAACTTCTCACAAAAGCAAAACCGTTGGTTCAGGAAGAGGCTCGTAAGTTTGGAATTCAAGTTCCGATTCTTCTGATGAAAAAACCGTTCCGTGTGAGTCGCTCCAATTCGATCGTAACGGGAACTCCGGAAACCCTTCTTTTCAAAACAAAACCGCTCGTTCTCTATTATAATTTTATTGGTCCGATCAGCGAAGAAGCGAATCCAGCCAAACTCTCTACGGATCAGAAAGTTCTCTTTTTCAAAAGGATGGCCGGGTCTTCATGAGAAGTTTGATCGTTCGTTTTAAGGACTGCGAAGGTCCTGGGATTCTCTTGGATTCTTTGAAAGAAAGAAATTATAGAATTTCGTATCACAACGCGTACGATACAAGAATTCAACCCATTCCCGACGCTCACTTGATTTTCGACCTCGTTGTCTTATTGGGTGGCCCGCAGTCGGTCGCCGATCCCGCTCTTTTTTCCTTTTTCGAACCTTGGTTCAATCTGGTGCGTTATGCGTCCTCTATGCCCAACCGAAAGGTGATCGGAATTTGTCTCGGTTCTCAAATCATAGCAAAAGCGTTAGGTGGAGAAGTGAGTGTAGGAGAGAAGGGACCCGAGGTCGGATTCTCCAATGTGAGCGTCCAAGAAGCGCATCCTGTTTTGAACGGAACTTCTTCCTTTCCCGCCTTTCATCTTCACGAGGACGTTTTTACGATTCCGAAGGGCGGCAAACATCTTCTAAAAAGTGAGATGTATCCCAATCAGATGTTTTCCTTCCAAGATAGAATTTTCGGAATTCAATGTCACCTGGAAGTTACGGCTCCTATGCTCCAGGTTTGGAAGGGAGTTCACGCGGATTTTATTCGTTCTGCGGGTTGGGTTCCTGGACCCGATACGGAGTCTTTGAGGTCTCAGATGGAGACTTCAGGACGTAGCATATTCAACGCGATTCTCGACCTATGAAACTCGAAAATCCAAAAGTAACATTTCAATAACGTAATACGGAAAACTGATATGATTCAAAGCATTCTCCGGGTAATCCTTGGAAGTAAATTCGAAAGAGATATAAAGAAACTCATCCCGATCGTTCAACAGATCAATTCTCTGGAAGACAAGATGAAAGCGTTGAGCGATTCGGATCTTTCTTCGCAGACGATTCGGTTTCGGGAAAGACTCGAGAAAGGAGAAACGCTCGACTCGATTCTTCCGGAGGCGTTCGCCACGGTGAGAGAAGCGTCTCTTCGTACGATGGGAATGCGTCACTTCGACGTTCAGATGATGGGTGGGATCGCGCTTCACGGCGGGAACATCGCGGAGATGAAAACGGGTGAAGGGAAAACTCTGACTTCCACTCTTTCGGTTTATCTGAACGCACTCGCAGGACACGGGGTTCACGTAGTTACCGTTAACGATTATCTCGCAAAGCGGGACGCGAACTGGATGAAGCCGATCTACGACTTTCTCGGGATTTCCGTCGGTGTGATTCAACACGATATGGATCACGAACAGAGAAAGATCGCTTATTCTGCGGACATCACCTACGGAACGAACAACGAATTCGGTTTTGATTATCTCAGAGACAATATGGTTTCTCACAGGGATCACAAGGTCCAGAGATCTCATTTTTACGCGATCGTGGACGAGGTCGACTCGATCCTGATCGACGAAGCGAGAACTCCACTGATTATATCCGGTTCCTCGGATGAAACCACGGACAAATATGTTCGTATCAATAAGATCATTCCTAAGCTAATCGAAGGCGAGGACTACGAGGTCGATGAAAAGGCGCGTAACGTGCTTCTTTCGGAAAGAGGGGTTTCTCACGTGGAAGAAATCCTCGGGATCGACAACCTCTACGCTCCCGAAAACGTGGATTTGGTTCACCACGTTCATCAGTCTCTCAAAGCCCACAAGATCTTTCAGAAAGACGTGGACTACGTTGTCCAAGGCGGTGAGGTGATCATCGTAGACGAATTCACCGGACGTCTTATGGCTGGAAGGAGATATTCCGACGGTCTTCACCAATCTCTCGAGGCAAAAGAAGGCGTTACGATCGCAAAAGAATCTCAGACCCTGGCTTCGATCACGTTTCAAAATTATTTCAGAATGTATGACAAACTCGCGGGGATGACCGGAACCGCGGACACCGAAGCGGAAGAATTCAGAAAGATCTACAACCTGGACGTCATCGTAATTCCGCCTAACGTGACGGTTCAAAGAAAAGACTTTCCCGATCGAGTTTACAGAACCGAAAAGGAAAAGTTCGAAGCCATCCTCGGAGAAATCCGCGATCTTCAGAGCAACAAACAACCGGTTCTTGTGGGAACGATTTCCATCGAAAAGTCCGAAGTTCTTTCCAGAATGCTTTCCTCCGCGGGAATTCAACACAATGTCTTAAACGCAAAGTTTCACGAAAGAGAAGCTGAGATCGTTGCAAACGCGGGAAAACCGGGCGCGGTCACGATCGCTACCAACATGGCGGGCAGGGGAACGGATATCGTCCTCGGTGGAGCGCAACTCTACAAAGAGAATCTGGAAACCTGGAAAGACGAAGACGATCTCGTACGACAATTCAAGGAAGCCATCTTAAAACAAAATCTGGATCTGGCGGAAACGATCGCGCAGAAAATGGATTCCGGCGCGAAACAAAAAAGAGCCTCCGAAATTCTCGGGTCCATCAAAATTTGGAAAAAGAACCACGAAGAAGTTTTGAACGCGGGCGGTCTTCATATCCTCGGAACCGAAAGACACGAAGCAAGACGGATCGACAATCAGCTTCGCGGACGTTCCGGTCGTCAGGGAGATCCGGGTTCCAGCAGATTCTACCTTTCCCTCCAAGACGATTTGATGAGAATCTTCGGTTCCGATCGTATTTCCGGACTGATGAAATGGGCGAACATGCCGGAAGGTCAAGAGATCGAGAGTAAGATGGTGAGTAACGCGATCGCAAGAGCTCAGAAACGAGTCGAAGGTCATAACTTCGATATCAGAAAACATCTTCTCGAATACGACGACGTCATGAACCGTCAGAGAATCGTAATCTACAAAATGAGAAACGAAGTCCTCGAGAACGAAGACATCGCTCCTCTGATTCTCGGGTTTATAGAAGAATCCGTCGAGAATCAAGTCGTCACTCATTGCGAAGGAAGTAATCCTTCGGCGTGGAATCTGGAAACACTCAACGAGTGGCTGGAAGGTCTGGACCTCGACGTCAAAATCAAAGAAGAAGATTTCAAAAAAACGAAGAATCCACAACTCGCACTTTTTGAGACGATCAACGCCGCGGCGAAAAAACGTTACGAAACGAGAACGGAAAGTATCGGAAAGGACATCTGGAAACTTTTGGAAAGAAATATTTTCCTCGATATCCTCGATCATCGTTGGAAAGAACATCTCTATTCCATGGATCATCTCAGAGAAGGGATTTGGACCGTAGGTTATAGCGAGCGCAATCCACTCGTAGAATACAAACTTCAAGGTTTTAGAATGTTCGACGTCGCGATTGAAAATCTAAAAAACGAAGTCGTCAACTTTCTCTTCCGTGTGGAAGTAACGGAAAATTCTAAACTACCTGAAGAGAAAAAAGAATATAAGAAAGTAGGTCAGGAAGTGACCGGTGGATTTCCGACCTTACAAGGTGGGAACCCGAATTCTTCCCGCTCCAATGGAGCAACGGTTACGGTGACGACGAGTTCCGGCGGCGGAACGGAACGAAAGACGAGCCGGAGAAGAAAGAGGTGAGTTCTTTCACGAAGATTCTTTCTTTTCTTTTGTGGACAACTCTTCTCGTTTCCTGCGTAACTCCTCCACCTCCAAAAGGATCTGCAAAACAGATCTTTGCGGATTGTATGGAAACCTTCGGAGATAAGGAGAAGTGCGAAAAGCTGGTTCTGAAACAACTCCTTGGATCCGGGCAAACTACGAATCCCGAAACCGGCGTTGTGGAAAATCAGACCGCGACCGAGCCGGCTCTGGACCCTGAAATTGAAAAGAATTTGCGCCTTCGTTCCGAAATCAAAGACACTCTCCAAGGACAAAATCGGATCTTTGTAAAAGAGTATTTGGGAAATCCGGATCAGATCCAATTTCGGACCAATAGTATCGAAGCATTTCTCTACTTTCGTCCCATCAGTCGGTTCAAACCAGGCGCAAAACCCGACGTAGAAATTCGAGTATTGATGCGAAATGGGACCGTAGTTCGCGTGGAACACGTAGCGCCTTAGAAATTCGACCCAGTGAAATACGCGGCGGTGCGCTGATTTTAGACAAATCGATCGAAAAACGATTGTAGAGGCATTGCTACCTAAGAAATGTGGACTTTAAATGCAGGTCCACTGGCTCACCAGACTTTTGATCCTGATTCTTACTGCGGTAATCGTATTACCCTGTGAAGAAGACGGAACGTTTGACCTCGCATTTTTAGATGTCAAAGGTACGGAAGCGTATTCCACCTTTTCAAAACGGATCGAAAAAAAAGAAACCAGAGCCGAATTTCAGTGTGAACTGGATTCTCAAGAATTTGCGATTCGACTCAGAAGCCGTTACGACTTTTTAGATCTCGTTTTTTCCGGTTTTTTCGAACTTACAAAATCGGAAATCGAATTCTTTCAACGAAACTTCTTCGCTCCTAAAACTCAGTACAATTATCTCCTCTCCTCCTTACTCTTAAATCTTCCTCCACCGATTGCTTAATTAGAAAAATATAATATTCTATCGTTAGAATTTTATCGAATGATGAGTCTCAATTTAGTGCGCCGCACTGAGTTGAAATCCAAACTCACTAATGAAGACAGATTTGATCCTGGAGAACCGTACAACTTGATCCGCAAACATACAAAACTGGAAAACTTATGAAAAAGATTTTCACGCTCATCATTCTGCTCTCGCTACAGCCGATTCTTCCGGAAGAATCAAAAACGGCCATTTCCTCTTCGAACGGGGAGCAACCCAGTCTTGGTATTCCCGCGACTTCGACTCAATCGGAGAATCCGATCCAAGCGGAGGCCCCGAACGGAATTCCGGTCGAATTCACTCTTGATCTCAAAACCGCGGAAGAAAAGCTCTGGAGAAACAACCTTCTCTTACTCGCTTCTCGTTTTAACATCGACGCGCGAAAAGCCGGTATCGAACAAGCCGGACTTTATGCCAACCCGAACATCTTCATCGATCAGAGTATCTTTGCGGAACCGACTCAGAGATATTTCGACTTCACTCGTTCCGGACAAACCGTCGTTCAGATCCAGCAGTTGTTTTTACTCGGCGGTAAGATCGGAAAGAGGGTTCGAGTCGCGGAACTGAACGCTCGTATGAGTGAACAGGAATTTTACGATCTCGCGCGCGGTCTCGTCACCAAGTTAAGAAAACTTTTTTACGCGATCTATTACTATCGTCAGGCGATCACCTTTTACGATCAAAGTTTGGAAGCCCTCGGTAGAACGGTTTCCTCCGCGGAGATGGGTTATAAAAGAAGAGCGATTCTACAGGCTGAAGTTCTGCGTCTCAAGGCCCTTTATTTCTTTCTCAAAAAAGAAAGAGAAGATTTGAATATTCGAATTTTGGAAAGGGAAGCGGACTTGAGGGTTTTGTTAAACGACGACTCTCTTCGTAGTTCGGAAGTTAAAATTGTTCCCCAGATCAATGAAGATCACTTGGACTTTTTGGAACCGGCGAAATTAAAACGGGACGAACTTTTGGAACTCGCAAGAAACAAAAGACCCGATCTCAAAAAAGCGATCCAGGCGCTTCGATACGAAGAAGCCAACTTGGAATTGCAACACGCGAACGCGATTCCCGATCTCGCCTTCGGTCCGATGTACAACCGGGGTGGAACGGCCTTTCAAAACTATTGGGGGATCACCGCTCAGTTGAACATTCCTATCTTTGATAGAAATCAGGGAAACATCAAGGCTTCCGAAAAAGCGATTCTTTCCAAAAAGCAGGAATTGAAGAACACACTTTTGGAAGTGGAAAACGAAGTCGCCGTTTCGATCGAAACCGCGAGAGTCAAAGACAATCTCTACAGAAAATTCAGAAATACTTATACCAAGGAATATCTGGATCTTTCGAAAGACATGATTCTTAGTTACGAAAAACGTTATATAACGATTTTGGAATTTGCCGATTTTTTTGAAACCTATCGTTCCAGCGTCGTAGAAATGCTAAAACTGCAAACGGATCGTATGGACGCGATCGAGGGAATCAATTACTCGGTCGGTCAGGGAATTCTCATTCCGAAATTATCGGATCCCGTTACGAATCCAAAGAAGGAAGACTGATTATGAAATTACCCTTTACGAAACGCACCACATTCATTCTTGGAATCGCGGCTTTTATCGCCATCGTTTCCCTCGCCGTTCTCGGACTTTCCAAACGTGGAAAACCGACGATTCATCTTCCTAGCAAAGCGATCGTTCACGATAAAGGAGAATGGATCGAATTTAAGGAGAACAGCCCCGGTTTGGAAATCATTAAAACCGCTCAGATCGGCAAAGAAGGAGAATTCGTCGAGGTGGAAGCACCGGCTCGTTTGATCGCTTCCTCTTCTCCTTCCATGAGCGGCGGTGAAAAAATCATTCTTTTCGAATCGGCAGATTTGAACGACCTTTATGTGGGTTATATTCATTCGAAGAATAGTCTGAACCGTTCCCGTAAGAATCTCGAGCGGATCAAGGATATGTTCAAACACAGGGTCGCGACCGAAAAGGATCTGATCGAAGCGGAGACGGAGGCGGAAAACGACGCGGCTGAACTCGCGGAATTCGAAGGAAAACTTCGAGCCGTAGGTTTGAATCCGGCAGAACTCAGAAATGCAAGCGCGCTGAGCGCTTGGATCATTTGCGACGTTCCAGAATCTCAACTTCAAAGTTTGAAAAAAGGGAAGAAGGTGAAACTGAAATTCTCCAGTTTCCCTGAAATCGCTTGGACAGGAACCGCAGAAGCCTTAGGAGACAACGTGGACCCAACCACTCGTACGGTAAAAGTTCGGATCGCGGTTCGAAACGAAGGTTACGTTTTAAAACCCGGTATGTTCGCTACGGTCCGTTTTCCGGAAGATAGAAAAGGAGATACCGTAGTCATTCCTTTTACTTCCGTGATCACCGTTGAAAGCAGAAGTTATGTTTTCGTGGAAGAATCTCCTCGCGAATTTTACAAAAGAGAAGTGATCTTAGGAACGTCAGGCGAGGATCGAGTCACCGTTGTGGAAGGACTTACCAAAGGCGACAAAGTCGTAGTGGAAGGAACCATTCTTCTCAAAGGACTCAGCTTCGGTTTCTAACATGAAAGATTTTAAACTTATTAGTATACTTTTAATATCAGTTTTTTTGAATGTCTCACTTTTGGGGCAGACTCAAAAAAAAGATTCCAAATCGGATCCATCTCCGGAATGGGTGGAAGAACCGGACGGAAAAACCCGGATCGGAAAAGAAGGCGCGAATGAAGATTCGCTCAACGGGAAGGCGCTTCCGAATTCTACAAACTTTCTCGTCTACGGCGCAAGTATCGGTTCTCCTGGAAGTATCAACTTCAATGTAGGTTATTATTACAAGGACGTCGTTCTTCGAGCCTCCGGTGGGAAATGGAATCCGCACTGGTGGGGTGGTCAGGTCGATATCGGTTACAGTTTTTGGAAAACGCCGGTTGTCGCACATAGCGTTTCCCTTGTATTCGGAAAATTTGAAGTGGATCCGTTTCAACCCGAGGTGGGGAGGGGTGGACAAAATTCTTATCCATCCGGTTCGTCCTTTCCCGGTTACAGTCATCGGGACCCGACGTACGAGGACCTGATCATTCGTTCCTATGTCACGGATCAAAACCCGACCTTGGCCTTATATCTCGAACACGAAAGCAGAGACAGACAAAAGGTCCACTTGAATCAACAATACGTCGGTTTGACCTATGATTTTTTATTGGGAAATTTTTTCCTTCAGTTAGGCGGCGGGATCGGGAAAGGAGATTATAAGAATCCGCAACTCCTGATCCAAATCGGTTATCTTTTTGATACGAGGTCTTCGGAATGATTCGGAATCTTATCGAAGTTGTACTTCGTTATCGTATCGCCACTCTCGCGGCGACCATGGCATCGATCGTTTTCGGGACTTGGGCCTGGATCGATATTAGAAAAGAAGCATATTCCGATATCGCCGACACACAAGTCCGTCTGATCGCGAAGTTTCCGGGAAAGGCCGCGGTAGAAGTCGAGGAGCGTGTCACGATTCCGATTGAAAGGGTTTTGAATGCGATTCCTAAGGTTGCAGTCAGAAGATCCAGAACGATCAACGGTTTGGTCGTATTTCAATTCGTCTTTGAAGACGGAACGGACGATTACTTTGCGAGAACAAGGCTTCTGGAAAGAGTCCGGGACGCGGACATTCCTGCGGAAGTGGAACCTTCACTCGGACCGATGAGTTCTCCCGTTGGTGAAATTTTCAGATACGTCGTTGAATCCAACGCGAACCACACACCGATGGAACTTCGGACGATCCAAGACTGGGTAATCATGCCGAAGATGTTGCAGATCCCGGGAATCGCAGACGTGGTCACATTCGGCGGTTTGCCGAAACAATATCACGTCGTAACGACTCCGGATAAGTTGATTCGTTACAAACTTACGATCAACGACGTGATCAAGGCGATTCAGGAAAACAACCTAAATACGGGAGGAAATCTCCTCCTCCAAGGGGAACAAGGTTTTCCGATCCGTTCTTTGGGTGCGATTCGCGATCCGAAACATATCGAAAACATCGTAGTAAAAACGGTCAACGGGGTTCCGGTTTTCATTCGTGATTTGGGAACCGTAGAAATTTCACATCCGATTCCGAGCGGGGTTCTCGGTTATACGGTTCAAAACGATCAAGAAGGTCTGATCGACGTGGATTCTTCCGTTCAAGGTTTGGTCGCGATTCGAAGATGGGGCGATCCGAATATTATGGGAGAAAGAATCAAAGCTCGAGTCAAAGAGATCAACGAGAACTATCTTCCGGACGGAGTTCAGATGAGAACTACGTACGACCGAACCGATCTCGTAAACTATACGTTACGCACCATCGGGAAAACTTTGATCGAAGGTGTCGTGGTCGTCAGTTTGGTTTTGATCTTTTTTATCGGAAGTGTTAAGGCGTCGATGGTAGTCGTTGCCACGATTCCGTTCGCGATGTTGTTCGCGTTTTTGATGATGAATCTCACAGGGATTCCGGCCAGCTTACTTTCATTAGGCGCAATCGACTTCGGAATTATCGTGGACGGTGCGGTGATCATGGTGGAGAATATCATGCGTCGTTATCGGGACGCTTCCCCTTCGGATAAAACGAAAGGAATCATCCGTTTTACCGTGGACGCGGCTTCGGAAGTGGGAACCGAGATCATATTCTCCATTTTGATCATCGTACTTGCGTATCTCCCGATTTTTTCTTTTGAGAGAATCGAAGGACGTCTTTTTAAACCGATGGCGTTTACGATTTCCTTTGCGATTCTCGGTGCTTTGATTTTTGCGATGACCGCGATCCCGGTGATGATGTCCTATATTTATCGAAATTATTTCGAATCGGCGAACCCCGGTCCGATCGAATGGCACAACCCGATCTACGAATGGGTCGAGAAAAAATACGAAAGACTGATCGAATATCTCGTCGAACGTTCGAAACGGGTCGTCACGATTTGTTTCTCTGTGGTTGGGACGTTACTCGTCGTCGGAGGCCTTTCTCTGGGAACCGAATTCTTACCTGAGATGGACGAAGGCGGTTTTAACCTTAGAATTTTCTTTCCTGTTGGAATCTCCCTGCCGGAGTCCAGAAAATTTATCCCGAAGATCAGACAGATGATCTATAAGAATGAACAAGTCAACGTAGTCATTTCTCAGCTTGGAAGAAACGACGACGGAACGGATCCGCTTCCTCCGAACCGATTGGAAGTTCTCGTCGGTTTAAAAGATTACGACGACTGGAAGGAAAAGATCACCAAACAAGAGTTATTGCTTCGGATGAGAAATGACTTGGAAGCGGGTCTTCCCGGTGCACGGGTTAGCTTTTCGCAACCGATCATGGATAACCTTTCCGAGGCGATCATGGGAACGATCGCGGATCTCGCGGTCTTCGTTTCCGGGAATGACTTGAAAGTGATGCGACAGATCGGAGAAGAGGTTCTTGATATCGTAAAAGACATGAAAGGTGCGAGCGAATTCGGAATCGAACAGGAAGCGGACAGCTCTCAGTTGACGATTCGAATCGACCGAGAAGCCGCGGCGCGTTTTGGAATCAACGTAAGCGATATTCAACAGATGGTCGAAGCCGCGATCGGGATGCAGAGAATCGACACTCTTTATGAAGGACCTTCCGATATTCCTCCAAAAACTCCGGCGCGGTTTGGAATCGTAGTCCGCTTCTCAAAAGATTATCGAACCTCTCAAAGAGCGATTGAAAACATGCCGATCATTTCTCCAAAAGGGGAACGGATTCCTCTTTCCGAAGTCGCTCAGGTTACTTTAGAAGAAGGCCCGACGATGATCTTTCGTCAAGAAGGAAGAAGAACCGTCACCGTTCGAACCAACATTCGGGGAAGAGACCAGGGCGGTTTTGTCGCCGAGTTGCAAAAACGAGTCAAACAAAAAGTCAAACTTCCGGACGGATACGAGATTCGATACGGAGGACAATACGAGAATCTCTCCCGAGTTGGGACTCGATTGATGATGGTGATTCCAGTTACGATCGCGATCATCTTTGCCGTGCTCTATCTACTTTATAAAAACTTTAAGTATGTCTACGTCGCGCTTGCTTGTTTGCCTCTTTCTTTGGTGGGCGGAATTTATGCGCTCCTGCTTCGAGGTTATTACTTCAACGTTTCCGGAGGTGTGGGATTTATTTCCTTATTCGGAATCGCGACGATGTCGGGGGTTCTTTTCGTCTCGAGGACCAATCACATATTGATGGAAGACGACGACCTGAGCGTTCGCGAAGCCGTTAAAAAAGCGGCGGTGATTCAGCTTCGACCGATGCTCATGACGATGCTCTTAGCGCTTCTTGGTCTGATTCCTGCAACCCTCGCTTCCGGCGTCGGTTCCGATGTGCAAAGACCGTTGGCAACCGTGATCGTGGGCGGGTTGTTTTCGGCGCTACTATTGGTTCTTACCGTTCTTCCTTCTCTCTATCTAATCTTAGTTGGAGAGAGAAAGACATACGGCGCTTCAAAGAAAACCAGCGAACCTTTGGAGCCGTATTCTTATCTGGATCAATATTCGATGGAAGAATACGAGGAAGAAGAATTGGAACTCTCCAAAAGCAAGGTCAAAAAAACATCTGCTTCGAAGGAACAGAAGGGGAAGGCCTCGGCGACAAGGAAACCGAAAAAGAAATAGAACGACCGTGTATTCAATTCGAATGTGAGAGGAAGCGAATACTTACATTCCGAATTGAATCCTACTGGAAACCATTCCTTTTTCCGGTTTACGCATCAGAAGGAGGAGATTCTCCTCCTTTCTTCCGAGCTGAACGCAGAAACGTCGTTTCATAAAGATCATTCTAAATCACAAACCCAATGTGAGAATGTGGTCCATCGATTCAGTTCCCGTTTTCGAAATTTGCACGGAAGCAAAAAAAGATAAGGAATGGGATGTGCGTTCTTATCGAAGATTTCATTTTGCAAATGCGAACGAAAGAAGAATGCAAAGCCACTCTCCTTCATTGAAATTCAAAGAAAGAATCCAGTTGATTTGAAAAGAAGGAAAATCGTAGTTTATGGAAGAGAAAAAAATTTTTCTTTAAAGAAAAAAGGCGGATCTTAGCGAAGCGCAAGATAGTATTCGGAAATATAAAGAAGTTGCTGTTCCGTCAAAAGATTTTCCGTAAAAGGAAGGGAAGAATCCAAACCTTCGTTCTTGGAGCGTCGCCGCGCTTGCTCTTCGAAAGAAAGCGTTTTGGTCGAAACGGAGTTTTTCCATGATACGTTTGCTTTTTGTAAGATTTCACTGAATTTCATACTGCTCTTTCTCTTTTAAAAAAGGCGCTCCTGATAAGAGCGCCTTTTGATACATCAAAACTAAGGATATTGTGAATCTAAGTTTTAGAACTTCGCAACGATACCTAAAGTCAGACCGTTTTGGTAATCTTGTTTGTCACCTTTCTGATCAACGAATTGTTTACCGGACGCCCAGTCTCTACGAAGATCCAATTTGATTAAGAGGTTCTCGGTAAAGTTCCACACAGGAGTTACAGTAAAAGTTTTGTACTGTCCCGCGTTTCTGGTTCCGCTGTAATCTTTGTAATCGTCGCTCATAGCTTGGAGAATTTGATCTTTGCTGATCGCAAACGCTCCCAAATTCGGGTCTGCCGCAAGCGCAGTTGCAATGGATTCCGCAATGATCGTATCGTTCGCCTTTTTGTAATCACTTACGTAAGTGTTCGGGCCCATGAAAGGGTTAAACGTAGTCAAAGCTCCGTTGTTGTGTTTGTCGTCAATGTACTCGGCGCGAACGTTTACGCCCCAAGCTTCATTGATTTTAAACTTCGCCCAAATTCCGTAAGCTTTGTAAGTGGATTTTACGTCTCTTTTGTTGTTCAGACCGTAGAAAAGAGTATCCTTGTTGAAAACTTCAGAACCGGTAGCGTCCACATTGTAACGTTTTTGATCCAAGCCATTGTTCGCAAGACTTCCCGATTTTTCGCTCCAAGTGTAATCCAAGTCGATTGTGATCTTGTCCGTAGGAGTGATGGAAAGGATTGCATGGTTCATAAACCAATAGTCCTTGTTGTATTTCGCTCTTTCCGGATTCGAAACATTGTATTTTCCAAGCGCAGGATCTCCGTTGTTTGCCAATTCCGTTGCGAAAGCCGCTTTCAAGGGATCGACGCGGGCGCCGGAGTTGTCACTTGAATACAAAGTGTTCCATGTGATCGTGAGTTTATCCTCGATCAAAGTTCCTTTGATTTGAGTTCCAATTGCCTTTCTTTCGGTCGCTCCTTCCAAGAGGAAGTTCTTAGAAGACGCGAAAGCCGCATTCTTTGTAGGATCGCCGATAGCAGTCTGCGGAGAAGTGTAGCCGGTGCCGATTCCACTGTTGTAGATATAAAAGGTTCCAGCCCATTTATCCGTAAACTGTGTTGTTAAGCGAGCACCGGTGTGAATGAAAGGGATCGTGTTTTGGAAGATGGCCCCTATCGAGTAGTTCGGATTACTCATGGATTCGAGAACCTCGTAACCGATATGTGTAGCCATCTTACCGACGTCCAAAGTCATTCCTTTCAGAACCGGAAAATACATACTGATATATGCTTGTTTTAGCATATTGTAGTTGTAAGTCGCGTTATTCTGAGTGTAAGGGTTTTCTTGATACGGGTTGTTGAGACCGTTCTGAAAATCCACACGAAATCCCCAAGGGGAACTTTTCTCTGCGGCCTTTTGGACCGTGAGAGCCGCCGCGTTTACTGCGAAGTTCTTATTGTTCGTCTCGAATGCGCGAGTAGAATCGATATCATTTCCTTGTTTCGGGTTCAGGTTGTACATGTAATACACGTCAACAAACCCGGAAAACTCAACCTGATCATACCATTTCTTATCTTCTGGCTCGGCCGCTTTGGCCGGCGCGGGTGCTACTGCCGCTTCTGTTGCAGGTTTTTTCCCAGTCTGGGCAAAGACTTGGGAAGTTCCTACAAGGCAGAGGACAGAAGCAACGAGGCTTAATGTTTTTATTCTCATCATTCTCCTAAATCTCCTATGCCCTTTCTATGCAAGATGCGTGCCAAGGCTTAAATTAGGGAATTTAGCTGAAAAAAGTGCAGATTTCTTTAGATCTAAAGGGTTAGAGTGTTTATAAATTGAGATAAAGGTGAATGACGGGACTTTTTATTGGGACAAATGCTTAAAAAAGATGCAAATTTGGAGAAGGGATTAGACAGGAATTCTTTGGAGAAGAATTTCTTTTCGATTTTCCAAAGGATTTTCCAAGACATAAATCAGAAGACTGGAAAGAATGCCTCCTATTTCTTTCGGAGGAAGTTGGGGCCTGTGTTTGAGAATGTCTTCCCCTCGAACGGCGAGTTCGGTCACGAGTAAAGCTTGCGGCTCTTTCGCCAAAGCAAGAACGCGAGAAGAATGCAAGACCGAACGAAGAGAAGGCTCATACACAAAACAAAGTTTGAGGATATGTTCGAGGACGATCAAAAGATTCTCCCGGGTTGCGTGAACACAGGTCGGATGAAGAAGAATTTTACGGATTTCCGCGTCCGAGATTTCCTTCTTTTCTTTCCAGGCAAGAATCTCGTAAAGAATTCCCGCAAAGAAAATCGAATCCTTTGTGTTGTGATTGGAATAACGAAGATCTTTCAAGAATTGTTTCGAATGAGTTCCCACGGCAAACGAGCCAAACAACCAGGCGTGCAAAAATGTTAAACGAAGACTCAAAGGAAACGTAGGAATCTCCTTCATTCTTTCCGCGGCGGGTTCGTTCTCGTTTGGGTAGAGGGCAACGTTTGTAAACAATTCTAAGATTTGGAATTTTTTGAAAAGCTGGAGAGAGGGAAACGGATCTTTGCTCTTGAGTGTTTTGTTGAGTTCGTCGTGAACTCGTTCGCGCGAAACCTTCGCCGTGATGTTTCTACAAGTGCGGATCGCTTCGGCCGTATGAGGATCCAAGGAGAATCCGAGGCTACTCACAAAACGGAGAGCGCGGATGGGTCGGAGTCCGTCCTCTGTAAATCTTCCGATCGGATCTCCGATCGTTCTTATGATTTGGTTTTGAATGTCTTTGATCCCGTCGTGTTCGTCGATGAGGAGTTTTCTTTCCAAGTCGAGCGCAAGCGCGTTCATCGTGAAGTCTCTGCGTTTCAAATCTTCACTCAAGGAAACTCCGAATTCTACGCTTTCGGGTCTTCTTCCATCCACGTAGTCGGCGTCTTTTCGAAAGGTCGTGATTTCGTAGGCACGATCGTGAAACAAAACCGTCACGGTTCCGTGTTTGAGTCCGGTCGGAACGGTTCTTTTGAAAAGAAAAAGAATCTGTTCGGGCAAAAGAGACGTCGTGAGATCGAATTCTTCCGGTTTGACGTCGAGGACTAAATCTCGGACGGAACCTCCGACGACGTAACATTCTCCGCCTGCGTTTCGGATCGTTTGTGTCAGAGAAAGAATATCGGAACGAAAGGGTTCGGGGATTTTCCCGATCAAAACGGAAGGATCCAGTTCAGTCATTTTGAATCATTTTTTTCCAGAGATTTCCGTATCGTTCGCGAAGGGTTGCATTGTTCTCCAAGATCCGATCGATCTTTTGTTTCCATTCCGGATCCACCGTGATCTGGCTAAAGGGAAGTTCCGTTTTTTCGGAAAGGATTTTGTCGATCCCAAGCGCGGTTTTCTCTGAAGCAAGCGCGCAGAGTTCTTTGGTATCCGGGGTTTCCTTTTCAGAAAGACAGAGAAGAAGCATCTCTTCGAACTTTTCTTCCTTTTGGAGAGAAAGAAGTTTGTTTTTGAGGGAGTTCCCACATTCCCAATAAAGTCCGAATACGAAGAAGAGAATCCAGATTCTTCTCAAAAACGAAACGTTTGCGGGGAAAAGCCGATCCGTTTTATTTCGTAAAGGCTTCGTTGGCGAGTCGATCGGCGAGTGCGTTTTTTTCACGGGGAACATGGGTGATCTGGAAAGATTGTAACGTGGAAACGAGTTTGTCCACTTCCTTTTTGTATTCCAAAAGATTGGGATGTTTTACCTTGTATCTTCCCGTCACTTGTCGAACCACGAGTTCGGAATCCATAAACGCGTGAACGGATTCGTGTTTTCTGCGAATACATTCTTCCAGACCTCGTTTGAGCGCCGACCATTCAGCGACGTTATTTGTGGTTTCTCCGATCTTTTCGGAAAGTGTGAATTCTTCTTTGTTGTCAATAAGACCGGCGACTCCGATCGAGGACGGACCGGGGTTTCCCTTGGACGCTCCGTCACAATAGATCTGGATCAAGAATTCTTATCTCCGCGAAAGAGATCCATCACGAACAAAACCGGTTTCCAGATCAGAATGTAGAACAACAAAAGTCCTCCTTTTACAAAGGCGCTCAAGAAATTTAGAATGAATTCTAAGCTCCAGCTTGTAAAAGAATAGGTGGCTTCGGGGAATAAAAAGGTGAATCCAAAAAGAAGAATCCCGAGTCCGAGAAGGACAAATTGTAAGACCGCGTTTCCGAGGAGAAAGGACGTAAGACTGGCCAGAGTGAAAAATAGTGCTAAGCGAAGTCCGCGTTTTTTGATTTCGAAGTTCATAAAAAGACTGTGCATTTCCGAGTTTTTTGATCCTTGCACGAAATTGAGTTTCTTTGCCATGTTGAAAACAACCGCGTCTTTCGTCGAGTTTTCCCTAAAAAACTTTACGCGTCGGGTCGGTCCCTCCATTCTCTTCCCAAGATGATCCGACAAAAACTCCAAGACATTGTGGATTCTCTTCCGATCAGTCCGGAAAGAAATTGTTCCTACTATTCAGATCGTCCAAGCCATATTCAATATCTTCCGTTTCAAGGAGAGATCGCCAAAGAAGCCCTTCAGTTTTTTTTCGATTCCGGTTTTCGAAGAACCGGAAATATTCTCTACCGAGCTTCCTGCAACGGTTGTCAGGATTGTTTGAGTTATCGAATCCCCTTGGATCATTTTGTTCCCAGTCGCAATCGGAGAAGGCTTTTGAAAATCAATTCGGATCTGATGATTCGATTCTCCCAACCCGAACTCAATTCTGAAAAAGAAATTCTTTATCTTCGTTATCAAAGATCCCGCTATGAAACATTTGTGAGAGAAGAATCCGATCAGGAACTCTTGGAAGGAATGCGCTGGAATCTTTTCGGTCATCCCGAAAATTCTGTGGAGATGTCTCTTTGGTTGGAAGAAAGAATTCTCGGATTTATGATCTTGGATGTAGCCTCGGATTCTCTTTCCGCGGTCTATTCGGTTTACGATCCGGATTTTCCACAGAGAAGTCTGGGGAGTTTTGCCATTCTTTGTTCCATTCTCCACGCGCAGAAACTTGGGATGAAATACTATCACCTTGGCTATTATCTTCCGGGACATCCCGATATGGATTACAAAAAGTATTGGGGGCCTTCGGAAATTCGGGAACCGGACACAAATCTTTGGATCCAATCCGAAGAGTTTCAAAAAAAGTATCCGGACTTTCCTTGGAGTTAGAATTCCCACTCTAAATCATACTTGTCAGTTCCGTTTCTTCCCGTAGAACGGATGAATATGGCAAAAAAAATCATCGTCGTCGGTGCATCGAGCGGAATCGGAAAAGAACTCTCTATCCTTCTTTTGGAACAAGGACATACGGTGACTCTGGTCGCCCGTCGTGATAAGGAATTGAAATCCATCGCGGCTCCTTTCAACACTTCCAAGGAAACAAAAGCCTTTATTATCAAACAGGACGTTACAAATTTTGATCAAGTGGACTCCGCGTTTCAAAAAGCGGTAAAATCCATGAAGGGTCTCGACGAGATCTACTACGCATCCGGAATCATGTATGATATCAAACCGGAAGAATTCGATACTACAAAAGACATCGAGATGTTAAACACAAATCTTCTCGGTTGTGTCGCTTGGTTGAATCCGGCGGCGTTCTATTTCCAAAATCAAAAGAGCGGAAAAATCATCGGAATCTCTTCGATCGCCGGAGATCGTGGAAGAAGAGGGAACCCGGTTTACAACACTTCGAAAGCGGGAATGAATACCTATCTCGAAGCGCTTCGCAATCGCCTCGGAGTTTTGGGGATCCAAGTGCTCACAGTAAAACCCGGTTTTATCGATACGGCGATGACACAGGGATTGAAAGGACTCTTCTGGTTGATCTCCGCAAAAGAAGCGGCGACGATCATTCTCAAAGCGGCGGACGCTGGAAAGGAATGTATCTACGTTCCTGCACGTTGGGGGCTTGTGGGTTTGATCATACGGATGATTCCATCTTTTATCTTCAAACGTCTTTCTATCTAAACCTGGATCGATTGAAAGGGTAAACACTATGGCAACCGCAACCAAATCTTCTCCTAAGAAAAAGTCGGCTTCTTCCAAAACGGCGAACACAAAGACCACGAAGACAAAGAAGTCTTTCGTTGACATTCATCTTCCGGAGGCGACGAAAGTAGAAGCCTGGGGAATGAATCACCATTCGATCTCTCCGGTTGTTTTTCCGGAAAAGGAAGACGATTTTAAAAACCTCTTCGCTTACGCGGAAGAGAAAAAACTCAAGCTGACCTTTCGCGGAGGCGGGTGCAGTTACGGAGACGCGGCGACGAACACGAAGGGTGTCGTGATCGATATTTCGAAATACAATCGAATCTTAGAATTCAACGCAAAGACCGGAATTCTCAAAGCCGAATCCGGTGTAACGATCAAACAACTCTGGGAATTCGGAATTGAAAAAGGATATTGGCCTCCGGTCGTAAGCGGGACCATGTTCCCTACGTTAGGCGGAGCTCTCTCGATGAACATTCACGGAAAGAATAATTTTGCCGTGGGTCCGATCGGAGATCATGTCCAAGAGTTCACCTTCATGACTCCGGACGGAAAGGTTCTTACCTGTTCTCGAAAGAAGAATCAGGATCTATTCTTCGGAGCCATTTCCGGCTTTGGAATGTTAGGCGCTTTTTTGACCGTCACGATTCAGTTAAAACATATCTACGCGGGTAAGATGAAAGTTTGGCCCGTGGTCAGTAAAAATCTCCAAGATATGTACGACTATTTCGAAAGGGAATATAAGAATTCGGATTATCTCGTCGGTTGGGTGGACGCGTTTGCATCCGGAAGTTCTCTGGGAAGAGGACAGATTCACAAAGCGGTTCATTTGAAGAAGGGAGAAGACCCGGAGTTTCCCGAAAATTGTAAATTAGAAAATCAGAATCTACCAAGCACGTTTTTGGGGATCATTCCCAAATCCTGGATGTGGATTTTTATGCTTCCATTCTCCAATAATTTGGGAATGCGTCTTGTAAACTTTGCGAAGTTCATTTCGGGTTATCTTACGAACAACAAACCTTACATGCAAGGCCACGCGGAATACGCTTTTCTTTTGGATTACGTTCCGAATTGGAAGTTTATGTATAAGCCCGGATCGATGATCCAATATCAGAGTTTTATTCCAAAGGAGAATGCGGTGGATGCGTTCTCGGAAATTTTGAGAATCTGTCAAAAAAGAGGAATCATCACTTGGCTTGCCGTATTTAAAAAACACAAACCCGATCCTTTTTTACTCACACACGCATTGGACGGATATTCGATGGCGATGGATTTCCCTGTGACTTCCGGAAACAAAAAGAAACTCTGGGAACTCGCGGGAGAGTTAGACGAAACCGTTTTGAAATTCGGCGGTAAGTTTTACTTTGCAAAGGACAGCACACTTCGGCCGGAGATCGTGCAGAGAGCGTTCCCAAAAAAGAACCTGGAAACGTTTCACGCGCTGAAGAAAAAATACGATCCGAAAGGAATCCTCGAGACCGATCTCTACAGAAGAATTATGGGAATTTGGTGATCGGATGATTCGTCTGAAGGGCTTTTTCGAAGAGGTAAAACGAAATTCCGAGCTTAGAGTTTTTCTTTTTATCTTTGCGTTAGGCGCCTTCTTTCGTCTTTTTAAGTTGGATCTTCAGAGTCCCTGGGAAGACGAGCTCTTTTCGATTCGGGCCTCTTCCGAATCTTCTCTGATCAAACTTTGGGATTGGATGAAGAACGATCCGCATCCACCGTTATATCAGACACTTTTGTTTTTTTGGTTTCAGACTTTTTCACCGACGGTTTTCTTCGGGAGATTGCTCAGTGCGATCTGCGGTCTTCTGGTTCCGCTTGCATTCTATGTTTTCGTCCCAAAAAAATTGAGTGGTAGAATCCGGGTTTCGGTCGCCGCGTTACTCGCGCTTTCCACCGGGCTCATCTATTATTCGCAGGAACTCAGGTCTTACAGTCTTCTCGTGTTGTTTTGTACGATCCAACTAACGTTCGTTCTGCGTTTCGTCTATGAAACGGAACAAAAACGTAGAACCAAAATTCTTTTCGTGGTTTTGGCCGTTTCTCTCCTTGCGTCTTATACACATTTTTTCGGATTCATTTGGTCTGCGTCCGTCTTTCTCGGAATGTTCGTTTCGTCTTGGATTTTTACCAGAAAATTTCCAATCACTGAATTCCTTTTTGGAATCGTCTTCGGGATTTTGTTTCTCCCGGCTTTGTATCTTCTGTTCAACTCGGATAAAATCGGGATCGCCTCTTGGATCCCGGAAGCGGGTTTGACCGCGTTTGTGGTCTTCTTCGATTTGATCTTTCACTCCGGAATTTTTAAAAAGTTCATTCCGGGAATCGTCGCTTCTTTGGCATTATTCGTCGGTTTTGCATCCCTTTCTTTCCCCAGGAAGAATGGTGATGCTCATTCGGTGAGTTTAGATTCCGAACATAAGAAATCGGTAATTCTTCTTGTCCTCGTCCTAACGATTTTTTCAATCGTACTCGGAATTCTTTCCTCCATTCAACCTTTGATTACCGCGAGAAATCTTTTGGTCACGGCGCCCGTATTGTATTTTTTGATCGCGACCGGCTTTTCTCTGTTTCCGATTTATAAAGGAAAACGTCTGGAATCGATCCTGATTCTTATTTCCTTGGTTTCTCTTTTTTATTTCACGCGCTATTATTACAAACCGTATAAGGAGCAGTGGAGAGAAAGTTCTCAATACATTCTTTCGGAGATCAAGGATCATCCGGAAGAATACACACTTCTCTGTTCTTCTCATTCGTACAATATGGAATATTTTCTAAAGACTGCAGGCATTACAGGAATTACTCCGAAAATCTATAATAGAGAAGAGGCGGAACTTTTTATCAAGGATCCGAAGAAAAAAAATCTCGTGATCTTAGAAACCTCTTGGAAATATCTTGATTCGCAAGAAGTCGATTCTCTATTTCATACGAAGAACTTTGAACGAAACGATCGACTGTTCTACGGAATGAAAGTGATCGTGATTCATAAGTAAAGATCGGAATCATAAATATGAAGAAAAAAAATATTACCTATGTTATCCCGTGTTTAAACGAAGAAAAAACACTCCCCTTGGTTCTTGAAAAGTTGGTGAAACTCAAGAAGGAACTAAAACAATACAATGTTGAAATTCTTGTTTCGGATAACGGAAGCGAAGATAAGTCGATTGCGATCGCGAAGAAATTCGGAGCAAGGGTCGTTCATTGCAAAGAACGCGGCTACGGAGCCGCCCTCAATTTCGGTATCACAAATGCCACCGGCGAGATCGTCCTCTTTGCGGATGCGGATAATACGTATGATTTTCTCGAATCTCCCGCTCTTCTTGCCGAAATGGAAAAGGGTGCGGAGTTTGTAATCGGCTCCCGTCTGAGTGGAACGATTCATAAGGGAGCAATGCCGTTTTTACATAGATATCTCGGGACACCGGTAATCAACTGGATTATCAATCTATTATATTCAAAAAAAGGAAACCGTGTGCTGGACGCCAATTCCGGTTTTCGCTGTTTTTTAAAGAAGAAATATTTGGAATGGGAAATCGAGAGCACGGGTATGGAATTCGCCTCGGAAATGCTCGTCAAAGCTCTGAGAAGCGGCGTGAAACTTTCGCATGTGCCGATCAGTTTGTATCCCGATGTAGCAGGCCGGATCCCACATCTTAGAACCTGGAGGGATGGAATGAGGCATCTTTTGCAGATTCTCATCCATTCTCAACAGTTGTTTTACTATTCCGGTTTTGCGCTTTTCTTCTTCGGTTGGGCTGTGACACTTCTCGGATATTTTACGGGAATCATTGCGATCGGTCCGTTTCATATCTTCGGCATTCATTCTCTCACCGTTTCTTTGTTAGTCGCGACGCTCGGGCAGACGGTCTGGGCTATCGGATTATTTTTGGCCGCGAGAAAGAGTTCCGAACTGAGTCTCTATTCTAAACTGAATCATCTTTCGGAAGATCTTTTGTTCTGGTATTCGGCTCGGATGATCTTGTTTGTAGTATTACTTTTCGCATTTATTCTGTTTCGGTGGTGGAGAAATTCGTTTCAAGTTTTAGACTTGGAGAAAGAAATATTGATGATCAGTTTTCTGAGCGTTCAAATTCTCAACCTCATAGGACAAACCATCACCGCACATTTGTTGAAAAGAACCTAACTCGCGACCCATAGGGAGCGAGTTAGCCAATACCGCGCAACGCGTGGAATTGGCTTTTGACGTAGTCAAAAAATATCGCGACAAGATTTACTGCAATTCGCTCGCGCAACGCGTGGAATTGGCTTTTGACGTAGTCAAAAAATATCGCGACAAGATTTACTGCAATTCGCTCGCGCAACGCGTGGAATTGGCTTTTGACGTAGTCAAAAAATATCGCGACAAGATTTACTGCAATTCGCTCGCGCAACGCGTGGAATTGGCTTTTGACGTAGTCAAAAAATATCGCGACAAGATTTACTGCAATTCGCTCGCGCAACGCGTGGAATTGGCTTTTGACGTAGTCAAAAAATATCGCGACAAGATTTACTGCAATTCGCTCGCGCAACGCGTGGAATTGGCTTTTGACGTAGTCAAAAAATATCGCGACAAGATTCTACTCCGATCTTTGTGATTTTGTCGCCCTGACACTTCTGCGCGAGCCGCGAATTATGAAATTAAGTTCAAAATTAGGAAAGAATCTGTTACAAAGAGAAGCCTGATTCTTCTTTTCTCAAGCTTTAGAAACGTCTTACCGGATCAATGTGAAACGTTATCCGAAACAGAGGAAAGACTCGGAATTCCATTTTTATCGCAAGGAATATGTTTTCAGAGTGAAATCCAAAATCTTCTTCTCATCCTTCTTCTTGTAGAAACGATCCGGATCCGGAAAACGGACCGCAATCTTTTCTTGATACTGTTTCTCGGGGAGATTTGGATCTCTTGGTGGTATTAGGTCATATTCTAAAATCGAATACGATTCGATGTTTTGCTTTTTTAGAATCTCTTCCAAGTCCAATGCGTCTTTGGATGAATTCACAGAAAGATGGATTGCGGTAAGATAAGAAGAGCCGATGAGGTAGTTCGTAAACTGTCCCTTGTGAACGATCATTTTTCTTTTCTGAAATTCGTTTTGTATTTCGTTATAGGGAGTGATGGCCCCGAACAAAATTTTAAAACCTTCTCGCGTGAACTTATAATTATAATACAAACTGACCACGGTCAGAAGAACGAGAACGATGCCCGCCTTTGGGAATTCGATACTTCTATGATACAAAAATATAAAAATTCCAGCAGAAAGAAAGAGATAACCGGATTCTAAATAGCGCAGACCAAAGTGATGGACCCCGGCCGTATACGGACTTAAGAACGATATAGAGAATACGGTTCCAAGCCCGACGAGACCGAGCAACGATTCGCCGGACAGTTTCTTTTTGCGGATCAAGTTGGATAGAATTCCAAGGATTAAGATCGTATAAGGCGCGGCCTTGAGAAATCCGGTTTTCGTTTCGTCTCCGAAAAGATATCCTTGAAAGATGGAGATCTGTTTAGGAAGGGAAAACTGACTGACTGCGTCACCCGAACTTACCAGAAAACGAATTCCCATCGGATGTCCCGAATACGCGAAGTTCAAGATTCCGATCGTTACGATCCCGATAGCGGCGCCCGAAATAGAAAAAATAAGATATTCTTTTAGATTCTCTCTGCTTTCTTTTTGGAAAAAAGAAAAGATACCGAATAGGAAGATCGGAAAAGCGGATTCTGTTCTCAGAAAAAAAGCGATTACCGCTATCAGACCTGAACAAAAAGAGAATATTCTAAAATGTGAATCTTCTTTTCTTCTTTCGGAATCCACGAAATCAAAATAGACGGATTGAAGTAAGAGAAGCCCGAAAGAAAGAAGCAACAGGTTGTTTAAGGGAACTTCCGAAAATTCTTCTGAAGAAAGGATTGGAAAACTGATTCCGAAAGGAACCAAGGTTCCAAGTAAAACGGCCCAGTCGTATTTGATAAATAAGGAAAGGATCCGATCGAACACAATCATACAGGCAAACAGACACAGAAGCGGAAAGAATGTGATGATCTTGGGACCGAATAGATAGGCCGGTATCCCGTTTGCCATCGCGAATAGGGCAGGATATTGAAACAAACATTTCCCTCTGTTCGTATTTTTTAAAAACGCCCAGGGATAATCAAAAGGAAAAAATCGAAAATCCGGATCCAAGTTCTGCCCAGGGTAAATACATTCCGATTTTGTTATGGCATCCATTCCATTCTGCGCGAAGGAAATGGTCTGATAGTATTTGATCTGCGAGTCGCTGGATACGAAAGGAAAGAATCGATCCAATTTTGATCGATTGAAAAGGAGAAATCCGAATACGAACAGATAAAGTATGTATCGAGCATAAGGATGAGTCAGTCGGTTTAACATCTTGGATTTATTCCGTGAAAATGATATGAAATGGATCTGTTTTTTTAGCGTCTTCGAATTCTTTTTCGATATTCGTGTTTCCGTTTTTCTTTTTTAGAAAGTCGGCCTTTTCTTTTCTACACACGGAAGAATACGGATTTTGGTGGATACATCTGTCCAGTAAGGATAAAGCAAGCGTTTCATACTCCGGCTTTTTACGAAGAATCAAAGAAGCTAAAATAAGACCTTCCTCCGAACGAATCCATTTTTCGCTTTTCGCGACTTCCTCGATAGGGTAGGAAACCTTTTTTCGATTTCCGGGAATATTCTTTTCTTTGTATATAAAAAAGTTATCAAGTTCGATTTCGTTCTGGACGGACACAAGGATGAGATTTCTGATTCTTTGCTCCCAGATCAGTTGGAAACTCAATAACCCTAAGAGAAATAGGCCGACGTAGAAAGAAAGTTGAAAGCTACGTTCTTGGGTTCGAATCGTAATTCCCTTGAATCCGAATCTAAGTTGTAATAAAGATAAGGAAACTGCGACGGGAATGAGAAAGTGCTGTTCTCCTAAATTGAAATCAAAAAATTCATGGAACGCGATAAAGATCAGAATGGAAGAAAGAAACATTCCTATATTAGCGATTTCTTTATTTCCGACGCGGATCATTTTCAAGGAGAGATAGACGAGTTGACCTGCGATCCCAAGAAAAACGATCGAACCTAAGATTCCGAAACTCGAAAACATTTCCACATAGAGGTTGTGAGCCTGCGGATAAGAACGAAACGAATGTAAGAAAAGATTGAAATCCGAATAACCGATCGTGCCCGGATGAACGTTCGGTAGATGAGCCAGAAGAGAATCTGCGTCCGGACCCAAGCCGAAGACGGGAGCATTTTGCAGGACGGATTGAAAGTGGAACGCCCAAAGTGAGAATCGAATCCAAAGTGTTTCCGGATTCAAATACTGAGGGATCGACTCCTTTGTTAGGAAAAAAAACATTCCCGTTGCGACGACCGTAACTACGAGCCCAGTCGATACGATCCCCTTCGTAAGATTGGTCTTCTTTCCTAAACGGAGTAGGATTAAACTCAATACGGCGACAAGAAACGCGAGCATACTCGCTCTCGAATGATTGAGAAAGGTTAGATAAATCGCGAGGATGGCACTGGGGATCAGAACGATTGAATAACTTGGAAATCGGAACGCAGAATACAAAACGACGAGCGCTGTGAACGCGGAAATGACCGCGATCGCGGAAACCGGAAAACCGGCGTAGGTCAGAAGAAGAGGAGGCTCCAATATGGAAAAAGGCCAGATCATATGAATCGCCGAAAAAAGATTCAACGTATTCAGAAGAAGATCGAAGGAAAGGATCAGTAGGAGTCCTTTTTTGATTCCTCTGCTTGGATAGGAAGAGAGTAAGACAAAGATTCCGATCGAGGAAAGAAGAAGGGATAGTTGTAAAAAGCCCGATTGCGATTTATACGATAGAATCGAAGAAATCAAAACGAAAAGAAAGAAGACGCCTAAAATTCCGTGAAATTTTTGAAAACGAATTCGTTTCGGGACAAGATACAAAAAAGAAGCGAGTACAAAGATCAAGAGAGGGATCGACTTGATGCTAGAGAAGAGAGGAGGTGAAGAAGCAAAGACTACCGTATGAATGAACAAAAAAATCGGCGAAACATTTTTGAAATACAGAAAAATGGAAAAAGAAAACGCAACAACGTAAAGAAGTTTTAGATTCAGCTTTTGGGGAAAATAAACGACCGGCGCTCGATTGATCCCGTTGATCGTCGAAATTCCGATTAGAAAAAGACAGGCTAAGAAAAAGAACGGATCAATTCGGTTTAATTTTTTCTTCCAAGCAAACCCAACGCAAAAAACCCAGACGAAGAGAGTGAATACGAGACTGTCTCTGGATAGAGCCGGATTGGATGGATCGAAAAAAAACAGAAAGCCGAAACAAAAACTAACTAAGATGAGGGGTACTATTTTTAAATTGAGAAAATGACTCATTTAAGTTTTTGTTTAGTCAATGAAAAGAAGATATATGCAGGCTATCTTCTCACCCGGATTTTAGCAATCAAGATTCTCCCGAAGGACGGACCTTGGGTCTACGCAAAAATCACAAATTCTTCTGGTACCATTTTTGTCTATTTTTATCCTTTGCATTGGCGAAGTAGTATTCCTCGAATTCGAGATACTTTTCCTTTCTCAAAGTCGGGGAAAGATTTTTGAACTTCTCTTGATAACGATCCAAATGTTCTTCAAAATCGACGAAGTTGAAGGAAGGAATTTTTCTCAATTCTTTCATCAACTCGGGTGAGTAGCGAAGAATTCTCCAAGTGATCCCAAGATCGGGAATGGTCAGTGCGTCGTATTCGTTTGTCTGATTTTGTGCATTCGTAAAAAGGAGAAGTTCAACTCCTCTCTTTTTTAAATAGCTACGGGGAGTCGATTTTTCATGACCGATTCTTCCCCGTCTTTGAGAGACTAAACGTGCAATGTATGGGTCCGTTAGACCGGCCTCCGTTTCGATCGCCAACGCCGGATTGAGATAATAGATAAGAATGGCTTCGGAGCCGGCAAACGCCACTTTTACGTTGTTCGTTTCAAAAACTTCTTTCCATGGAGAAAAAAAACTTTTTGTTCTTTCGGATGTTTCTCTTTTGTAGATCTGATTCTCATCCGCTATGTCTCGCAAAATTGGAATCGTGGTTCCTTTATAGAAATCAAAGCGAAGGAGAAGTAAAAGAGGAATCAAAAAGGGGACTCCCTTTCGAAATCGCATCACAACGAAATCGGCGCTCGGAATTCCTCTTTCTACCCAAACAAACAAGATGGGAAGAATGGGGAGATAAAACCGAGCGAACATAAAATCTCCGCCGATCCAAGTGTAATATCCAGCGTATAAAAAAGGGAAAACAAAAAGAAGAATCCAATCCAGACTCTTTTGTTCGCTCTTTGAGCGAACAAACTCCTGAAACTTCCGAAAGAATAGGTAAACGGAAAACGCTAAGACAGGAATCAAAGCGTAATACATCTTTAGAAAAAGAAAAAAATAGACTAAACCTTGTTCGAGATAAACACTTCCTCCCGACTTTGCATAGAACGTATTCGGCAATAGGTTTCCGTAATATTCTAATTTCCAAATATAGAATAGGGCGGGGGTAAAGTAGACGAAGAGAAGAATGAGGAATTCTTTCCTTCGATACCAATCCTTCCGGAGTGAAGCGCCTTGTTCCTGGAGAAAGGTTGCCCCCATATAAATTCCCGCCAGTCCGTGAAACAACAATCCGTCGGGTCGATTGAGGCAAGCCAAGGCAGACAAAACGATCGCAATGGTCCAACCCTGATACGTTACTCGCTTATTGGAGAGAAGGTGGTAGGAAGACGCGATCAATAAGAAACCGTGTAAGGAGGTTTCAAGGCCTCCCGTCGCGAAAACTCGATTGTGGTGCATGGACACAAAGCAGGTTAGTGCGAAAGGGATTGAAGAAGTTTGCGTCTCCTCCTTTAAATTCCAGAGTAATAGATAGATACAAGTACCTAAAAAGGAAAGGATGCCAAGTGTGTATGTTACGGAGACCGGATCGATCGTTTTTGTGAGATGGGGGAGAGTTAAAAGAAGAGTCCATAAAAAATTTGTATAACCTTCGACCCGTTCTCCGACGTTGAACACCAAACCCTTTCCATCAGCGAGATTCTTCGCATAACGTAGAGAAATGAATGCGTCATCCGAAATCCAACGCATTTGGTAAGCGGAAAGGATTCCGAGTAAAATCAGCAGAATGCTGAATGTGAAATACAAATTGCGCTTCAAAGTTACATCCTATCTTTTATTTGGAAGAATGAAGTCTGCCATCATGACTCATGTTTTTTTACGCGGTTCGGAATTTCCTTGTAGGAATGAGAGATCCGAAAAAATTGTAACTGCATGATCAAGCCACTTGGCACGCTTCCGAAAACGAAATTAGAATGGGATATTTGGTTCCAGTCCGGAGAGATCATTCCTTATTTTCAACCTATCCTTTCCGTTGAAAGGGATTCTATCTTCGGATATGAAACTTTAGGAAGGTTCAGGGATCAATCCGGAAATGTCCATTCTCTTGGACCGTTTTTTCTGGATGCAGAGACGGGGGTTTTGGATCCAAACGAGCGGAAAGAAATTTACAATCTCAAAAGGGAAGTCGATCGGGACCTTCGAAGAAAAGCGATTCTTCATCTTCTGAAAAAGCAAGATCAGTTTCCGGAAGCCAAACTCTTCTTGAATATTTCACCAGCGTATATGAGAGATCATATCGAAGAGGAAGCCGAAGATTCTTATACGATTCGTCTTGTGAAAGAGCTCGGATTGGATCCTTCTAAGATCGTCATTGAAATCGTGGAAGAACATTTTGACGGAAGTTTAGAAAGTCTTCGTCCTCTCATCTCGCGTTATAAGAAAGAAGGTTTTTTGGTCGCGATCGACGACCTCGGCTCTCGTTCTTCGAATTTGGATCGGATCGGAATCTTTCACCCCGATATTTTGAAAGTCGATCTGCAGATGCTCCGTCAATCGGTGACTTCCAGAAACTTTCAGGAAATTCTTTTTACGATCTCGAGACTTTCGGAATCTCTAGGCTGTTCGCTTCTTTTCGAAGGTATCGAAAACGAAAAGGAACTCTTTCAATCTCTTACATACAGCGCTCGTTTTTTGCAGGGATTTTATTTCGCCGAAGCTCTTCCCGATATGATTGGGCAAGAGGAATTAAAGCTCAGATTCTCCACCTTACACGAACTCTTCTTCAATTACAAACGTTACCAGTTGATGAAACAGATCAAACAGGAAAATGAACTGGAAGAAAAGTTGAATCTTTCCGGAATCACGGTTTATGAAGAAGGGGAACTTCACGGCGTTCAAATTCAGAATCCGAGCGCTCTGGGGGATTTTGTTTTTAGAATCTACGTCACGAGTCTCACCGGAAGCCAGGTTTCGCCCAATTATATGAGAATCGGAGAGGTTTCCATGGATACCGATCATTCTTTTATCGGAAGGAACTGGAGTTGGAGACCGTATTTCCTCGAACAATTCTACAAATCTATGAAAGACACAAGAGCGGAATGGATTATCAGCAATCCGTACTACGATATCAGCTACGGAATTCTACTCATTACCTATAGCAAACGGTTGCCGGACGGGCATGTCCTTTTTGTGGACGTGCAAGTTCCTGAATATTAAGAAAATATAAAGTCATTCTTTTTAAATTACGTCTGGGCTTGATTTGCTTCGGCAAGAAGTCTATTCACGTTGTCGATGTATTTTTTTCTTTCTCCCGGACGGGCAGAATTTCCTTCGATCGAAAGTCCGACGTATAAGTTACCGTCCGCGTCTTTTGTTACGGAACGAATGACCCCGAATGCGGTAAGAGGCGCCTGCATTTTAAAGAAAATGTCAAAGGTAAATCCGGCTCTTTTGGTGAGATCCTGGTTCAGGTCAGGATGGTTGATTTTCGCTTTGAGTCCGCCTGTGGAAATATTTACGATCGGAAATCTTTCTTTAACGAGTACTGTGTTGGATTCTCGGATTCGATCCACCATTTCGAATGTGAGAGTTTTGATTTCCATCACTTCGAGAATGTCGATTTCACGGTTTCGATTTTGCGCGTGCACGTAACCGATCGGAATTGCTTGTTCTTCGTGGTTGAGATAAATAACGGGAACGATCAGTTCCGATTTGATCTTTTGATTCGCGTATTCGATGATTTTTTTTCTGATATCGTCCTTGTCTCCGATCTCGGCCTCGTAATCGATAAAACCTTCCTGGTCGAAAGGCGCATAACTGGAAGGCTTTTGCGTATCGGGGATAAAAAGAATCTTTCTGGTCTTTTTCACTAAATCGAACTTGTCCCCGATCGTACGAAAGACATCGATTTTCAAAATATCGTATTTGGATTTCAACTTTGTTTCGTAGTCGGCGAAGTTGACCTTGACCGAGGTCGGAATATTGAAAAGATTCGCGTCGATCGTTGTCTTGCTCGTGCGGATATTGGTTATCCAGACGCTTCCTTCCGGAGGTGCGATTCGGTTGAGACTTCTTTCCTTGCTTGCGATCGAGATATCAGAGACGCCCAGGATCAATTGATTTCCCGGTTTTTCGTCCAGGACTTCACAATCCAATTCCACATACTTAGCGAGAAGTTTTGTCAAGATGACGTGACTGTTCAAAGGAAACGCGTTGGGCGTTTGGGTTTGAATGAGAATTTTTGTCGCGTCTTTGGAAACTTGTAAAATTTTTACGATCTGTTTTACGATGCCGGGGGACTGCGCGACGATGTCGGTTTTTACGAGAAATTTCGAAATAATGTGAAACTTTTTAGCTGGGTCGACGACCGTTTCTTTATCTCTTTTTTTTCTCTGAATTGTTTCCATAGTTTTTCAAAGCAAAGGAGGGGAAATTCTCTTGATCTCAGTTCTCTGTTTACCTTTTATGTACTAGGTAAGGAATAAGAATGTCAAACCAAACTTACCGCGACTCCGAATATTTAGACGGACTATCCGGAGATGAACTCTTTAGTCTTCAGATCGGTCTAACCTACAGAGATTTTCTCGTCCTCCCTGGATTTATCGACTTCCATCCCTCCGAAGTTGAGCTTGAAACCAGACTGACTCGAAATATAAAACTAAAAAGACCTTTTATCAGTTCGCCAATGGATACCGTAACGGAATCCCAGATGGCCATCGCACAAGCGTTGATGGGCGGGATCGGAATCATTCATTACAACAACACGGTCGAAGAGCAGGTAGCGCTTGTAGAGAAAGTGAAACGTTTTGAAAACGGATTCATCACCGACCCTGTAATCCTCGGACCAAAGAACGTAATCAAGGATTTAGATTGGATCAAAGAGCACAAAGGCTTCACTGGAATTCCAGTCACAGAAGACGGAACTAGAAATACGAAGCTCGTAGGGATCGTAACGAACAGAGATATCGATTTTGAAAAGAACAGAGACATCACACTTGATAAAGTGATGACTACAAACGTAATCACCGGGAAAGCGGGAATCACTTTACAAGAAGCGAATGATATCATCAAGAAATCGAAAATCGGAAAACTTCCGATTGTGGATTCCAATGGAAAGTTAGTGTCACTTGTAAGTCGATCCGACTTAAAGAAGAATAAAGAATTTCCGGATGCCTCAAAGGATGAAAGTAAAAGACTCCGTTGTGGTGCCGCCGTATCAACCTTGATGGAATCCAGAGAAAGAGTCGCCGCACTTTACGAAGCCGGAGTCGACGTGATCATCATCGATTCCGCACAAGGAAATTCGAACTATCAAATCGAAATGATTCAGTTCATCAAAAAAGAATTTAAGAATCTGGATGTGATCGCAGGGAACGTAGTGACTCGCGGACAGGCCGAGAATCTCATCCAAGCGGGCGCAGACGGGCTTCGCATCGGTATGGGGCCTGGATCCATTTGTATCACTCAAGATACGATGGCGGTCGGACGAGCACAAGCAACCGCAGTTTTTCAAACCGCCAAACATGCCGCAAAATATGACGTTCCTGTCATAGCGGACGGTGGAATCTCGAATATCGGAGATATTGCGAACTCGCTTGCGATCGGTGCGTCTACTTGTATGATGGGATTTATGTTTGCGGGAACGACCGAAGCGCCGGGTGAGTATTTTTATGAGAATGGAATCCGTCTCAAGAAATACAGAGGAATGGCTTCGATCGAGGCGATGAAAGCCGGTGGGGACAAACGTTATTTTAACGAAGGTCAAAAAGTGAAAGTAGCTCAGGGTGTGAGCGGTTCGGTTGTGGATCGTGGCTCGATTCTCAACTTCATTCCGTATTTGTCGCAAGGACTCAGGCTTTCCTTTCAAGATATGGGATATAAATCCATTCCTGAAATACACAAGGCGCTTCGAAGTGGGGCGATCCGTTTCGAAAGGCGTTCCGAATCCGCGCAGGCGCAGGGCTCCGTTCACGGACTCTATTCTTTCAGCGCGCCGACGATGAGGGCGGAGTAAGTTTGATTCGGATTCTTGCGTTGTTCGTTTGTTTGTTGGCGTTCACTATTCCCCGCCAGGAAACAAACCCGCAAGGATCCGCCGGTCCGAGAGTCGCGCAGGAATTGGTCGCTAGGCTCGACCAGGCTCTTGCGAAGTCGAATCAAGGATTGATCAAAGGAAATCTAATTCTCATTCGAAGATCCGGAGAAACCTGGAGCTGGGATGTAAGCATCTTTCGAAAAGACGAAGACACTCTTTATCTTTTTGAAAGTAGGGGTAGAGGACTCGAATACAAAATCCTGATCAAGGATGAAGGCGAACAAATCTACGCGTTCAACGTTCTATCCAAAAAGATTTTTCGAAAAGTGGACGAGGAAAAATACGAACAACACCTTTCTACCGGTTTTAGTTTTATGGACCTTTCCGGAGTTTCCTATCAGGCCAACTACAATCCGATCGTGCAGAGCGACTTAAAAACTTCCGATCATTCCTTTAAAAGAGTCTCTCTCAAGCCGATCATTCCTTACTTCTATTCCAAACTCATTCTTTTGTTGGATTTGGATTCTTTGAAACCCACACGTCTTGATTTTCACGACAAGGACGGAGTTCTTTTTAAGACGATGAACATCAAATACGGGCCTATAAAGGTAAAGCAGAACCAAAAGCTCGGAAAGGAAGAACTCGCCAATCGCCTGGAGATGTTGGACCTGAATACAGGATCCATCAGTGTATTAGAATATACTGAAATTGATAAGGAAGTAAAACCGGATCCTTCCTTGTTTGATCTCGCCAATCTAAATCGATAGGAACTCGTTTTGGAAGAAACGATTCTATTTCGAAGAGACTGGAATTCCGAAAAAGAATTCGTATTGAATCGAGAGGAAATTTCCCATCTCAAAGCTCTTCGTATTTACACCGAAAAAAAAATCCTTCGCGTCCTGAATGGGAACGGATCGGAGTGGATTTACGAAGTTGGAGAAAATTCCGATCAAGGTTTATTGAAAGAATCCAAAAGCCATCCGAAAAGAAAAAGTATTTCCGGAATTGCAACCGCGATTCCCAAAGGGAATCGTTTGGAATGGCTTTTACAGAAAGGAACTGAACTCGGTCTGAGTCATTTTTACTTTTTAAACTTCGAACAATCCGATCGAAAGGATTTTAATCTGGAAAGGGCGCAAAAGATCACAGAAGAAGCGGCGGCTCAATCCAAACAGATGTTTCTTCCGGAAGTTTTCGCTCCCGTTTCCCTGAAGGAATTCTTAAAAGCGCAGGAAGGAAAAGAACATTCTTACTTTTTTTTAGATCCGAGGGGAGAAGCCGAACTGAAAGCGGAATCGTTTCAGAATTCGATTTGGATCATAGGACCGGAAGGCGGATTTCGAGAAAAGGAAATCCTTCTACTCAAAGAGAAAGGAGTTTTGGGAGTCAAAGCGGGAGATTCGATTTTGAGGATCGAGACCGCTGGAATTTTTGCGGCCTCGATGTTTCGATACTTTACTTGTTGAGGGCGCTGTATTGCAGATACAAACTCACGATATTGCAGTTTGTGGAGCAAGCGCTTGTGCAAGTATTGAGGTTTTGCAAGTTTGCACTGGTAGCGGTCGCGCCCCAACGTTCTGCACAGACCGCGTTGCAAGAATCGATCGATCCGCCCGGACCACAAGCAAGGATATAGTTGAAAACGGCCTTATCAGTGGTCTCGTCGTGTCTCGAATGACATCCACTCAGAACAAGGAAGAACAAAAGGGAAATAAGAATGATTGAAGACAGTTTCCTCATAAGGTTAGATTCCCTACGAAGGAATTCTTCGTAAATCAAAAAAGATTGGACAGGTACGGATTCCAACACAAACTTTTTTTGTCATCCCTATGCAAGTGAACGGAAAAAAACTTCCCCTTTCCGAATTGAAATCGTCCCAGATTCCAGCCCTCTTAGAACACCTCAAAATCAAACCGGAAATGGTGGCGATTCAGAGAAACGGAAACATACTCAAGAGAGAGTTTTGGGAGCAAACTGAACTATTCGAAGAAGACCAGCTCGAAATTCTTAGGTTTGTCGGTGGTGGTTGATCCTAACGTCTGGAATCATCCGGGCTTGTATCCGATCCTCGATCTGGATTTTTGTAAAAAGAAGAATCTCAATTTTTTTGAGGTCCCGAAGCTTTGGATGGAATATCGGGACTTGGTGCCTTGGATCCAGATCCGCGCGAAAAATGTTCGTTCGGAAGAGTTGAATTCCCTCGTAAAAACGTTGTTAGACAAATACCCGTCGATCCCTTGGATACTAAACGATGATTGGAAGGAAGCGATCCGGCTGAATTGTTTTGGAGCTCACCTAGGAAAGGAAGATTACGAAGCTCTCAAAGACGAAGAAAAAATCTCACTTCGAGAATCGAAATTATTTTTAGGAACCTCGTCTCATACAGTGGAAGAGGTGAATTCCCTGGATTCTTCCCTTTGGAATTATACCGGTTTAGGCCCGATCTTCTCCACCGAAAACAAGTACGACGCGAAGTCCGCGATCGGAACCGATGTTTTGGCGAATCTTTCCGGATCCGCTACGACGCCGGTAACTTTGATCGGTGGAATCCAAGTTTCGAATTTGGATCAGATATTAGAACAGGGTTCGTTTCTCCTTTCCAGTATTTCCATGGTTTGTTTAGAAGAAGAATTCCGAGCCGCCGCCGAAAAAATCCGAGCCAGAAAGCGGTAACTTTCAATTGACTCTGAACTTATGTCGTATAGGATGCCTTTAGGATGAAAAAGCCTGGCGAAATCATACATCTCTCTGCGAAAGACGATCGGGATTACCTTCTCGATTACCAAGTCATTCAAACGGAAACATTAGGAAAAACGGATATTCTCGGGGTTCCATTCGACAATGTTTCGCAAGACGAAGCCGTCGCGAAGATATATCGTTTATTGGAAGAAAAAGAAAGGTTTCATCACGTTCTCTTCTTGGATCCGATCAAAGTGATGTCGGTTCGAAAGGGTAAAAAGCTTCACCGAATTACGGAGAAGGCAACGTTGATTCTTGCAGAAGGCGCCGGTCTTCAGTGGGCCGCGACGAGGCTCGGAAAAAATCTCAAGGAAAGAATTTCTCCGATCGCTTTGATGATGGACTTGGTTCGTCTTTGTGAACTCAGAAATTATTCGATCTTTATGCTCGGTGGAAAGGAAGACGTAATCGAAAAAGTCTACTTTACACTTTCCCGTCACTTTCCAGGAGTCAGAATCGTAGGACGTCACGCGGGTTATATGAATCCGCAAAGAGAATTGATGGTCAAAGAATCGATTCGTAAGACCAGTCCGAATATTATCTTTCTTGCAATGGATTTTCCGGAACAAGAAATCTGGATCGAAAATAATACCGCCTTTTTTGGTCATTCCGTGATCATCGGAGTGAGCGGCTCGTTAGACATTCTTTCCGGAAAAGTAAGAAAAGCTCCGAATTTTTTCAAACTTCGAGGATTGATCTGGGTTTGGAGAATTATCAGTAAACCTTGGAGACTCTTTCGTCTATTTAGAATGTTTCAGTTTTTTACAGTCGTATTTTTTAAATCCCTCTTTCGCAAAAAAGCGTAGAATCATTTGGTTCAACAAACTTACTGAAAGTCGAATTCTCGCTGTATGCGGAAAGTGTTATATTCTAATATTTCAATGTGCTTTTGAAAAAATAACTTGATTTTAGCCCATTTTGAAGTAGCATTCAGGAATGATGGATTATAGTTTTATCACGTTGTTTTTGACGATGCTCTTTGGTTTTGGATCTCTCTTTGGTATTTTGCATCTTGTATGGAAACAGCTTTTCTCCCAGTTGGAAGAATCCGAAAAGGAAAGAAAGGCGGATCTTTTAACGGTGCGCACTGAAATACGATCCGATCTGATGAATGTAAAGTCGGAGTTAAAAACCGAGAGTCTGAGGCTGGAATCCAGATTAGATCGTTCTATTTCGGCACTCGGAGAAAGAATCGATATACTCGTGGATCACTTTTCTCTTCGTTTGATGACGGAAACCCCCAAACGGAAAAAACGACTTCAAGGTTGAGTTTTCAATTTTCCTACTTTCGACAGTCTTTCGTAATGCTCGTAAAAAAACTCGGAAATGATCCGAGTTTTTTTATACGATTTCAATGTTCAAATATCAAATTTGATCTTCGTGAGATTCTCAATCATTCCGGACGCATCAGAGGAAAAAGAATCGTATCACGAATCGAATGCGAATTGGTAAGAAGCATCACCAAACGGTCAATTCCGATTCCTAAACCGCCCGTAGGAGGCATTCCGTATTCCAAAGCGCGGATATAGTCCTCATCCATCATAAACGCTTCGTCGTCTCCTGCTTCTCTTTGTTTTACTTGTTCTTCAAATCTTTCTTTTTGATCAAAAGGATCGTTTAATTCCGTAAATGCATTTCCGATTTCTCTTCCAGCCACGTAGGGTTCGAAACGTTCCACAAAACCCGGTTTTTCTGGATTGGATTTTGCGAGGGGAGAAAGTTCCGTCGGATAATCGGTGATAAAGACCGGTTGAATGAGATTCGGTTCGGCCTTGTCGGAAAAAACTTCGTCAGCCACTTTCCAAATGCTGTTACATTTTGAAACGTCCACTTTCAACTCGGCGGCTTTCTTCTTTGCCTCTTCCAAAGTTGTGACCTGACTAAAATCGATTCCGCTGTATTCTTTGATGATGTCTACATAGGTAACTCTTCTCCAAGGCGGGGAAAGATCGATCATATCTTTTCCATATTGGATCTTCAGAGTCCCACAAACCTTTTGCGCTAAATATGTGATGAGTCTCTCGGTCAGATCCAACATCGACGCCATGTCGCCGAAGGCCATATAAGCTTCCAGCATCGTAAATTCCGGATTGTGTTTGGTGGAGATTCCTTCGTTTCTAAAGTTTCGATTGAGTTCGAATACCCGATCCATTCCACCTACGATGAGTCTTTTGAGATAGAGTTCCGGTGCAATTCTTAAGAATAATTGCATATCAAGAGTATTGTGGTGTGTGACAAACGGTCTCGCCGCGGCCCCACCGGCGATCGGTTGCATCATCGGAGTTTCCACTTCCAGAAATCCTTCGTTGGTCAGAAAACTTCTGATTTCAGAGACGATCTTACTTCGGGTGATGAATGTTTCTCTGACAGCGTCGTTGACGACTAAGTCCACATAACGCATTCTATATCTTTGTTCTACGTCGGCGAACGCGTCATAGATGACACCGTCTTTTTCTTTTACAACGGGAAGAGGTCGAATACACTTTGCGAGAAGTTCCACCTTCGTTAGATGTAAGGTGATTTCCCCTTTCTGAGTCGTAAAAAGGTATCCCTCCAATCCGATGATATCGCCCAAGTCGAGAGATTTGAAGATCGCATACGGCGCTTCACCGAGGTCGTCTCTGGTCGCATAGAGTTGAATGATTCCTGTGCTGTCTTTGAGATGAGCAAAACTCGCCTTTCCCATAACTCTTTTGGAATGGAGTCTTCCACCTAGTTTGTAGATCGTTTCCGGTCCCGTCGGAGATGTTTCAAACTTTTCTACGATCTCTTTGGATTTAGAATCCGGAAAAAAACGAACCGGGTAGGGATTGATTCCCTGTTTTTTGAGTTCCTCGATTTTTTGGATTCTTTGCTGAATGAGCTCGTTTGATTCTTTTGCGTCTAACATTACGATTCTATTTTCCTGGGAGTATTTGATAAAACGTTCTGGCTAAGTTTGTAAACACGAGTTCGAATCCTTCTTCGGTTAAAAACCAATTGGAGAGATTCGTCCGATCCGCGAGAGGAACGATATGGACCTTGAGACCGGCTGGTCCTAAAACGGATTCGTAGATTTTTTGATTCAGTGACGATTCGAATCTTTTGGAGAGGATCAGAATATTCTTTAATTGTCGATCCAGACAAATTTTCAAAAGCGATTTCGAAAAATTCTTCGCGCCCGCAGGGTATGGTTCGAGTTTATAGATGAGAATTTTGGATTCATCCACACCAAGCTCCACCAGAGAACTTTGGATTTCCTGGGTAAGTTCCAAACCGATTCCTACATTGGAATTTGCGGTGGCAGGAGAATAGAGGACGATCAGAATCCCTGCGTACCCTTTTTTAAAACCATCGGCCGCATTTTTGAGAATGTCGCGCGGAAGTGTTTCCTTTACTTCCAATACGAGAGCGTCGCTTTTGGGAAACGGGCTGTCTTTGATTAAGAAAAGAGGGGAGAGAAAAACGAATCCAGAGATCAAAAGAAGACAGAGGAAAAATCCGGAAAAGAATAACCGCGCTTTGTACAAAACTTCCTGTACGGATACCGGTCCTGGATTTGCAGACATATAGAACGAGAGTTTTTCCCAGGAACCAAATTACAAGAGGAATTTAGAGGCGCTCAAGTCGGTGCTTCCCACAAAGGGTTTCCTTTTGGAAACTTGCAGAGATACAACACCCGAAGTAAAAAAAGTCGGGATCAATGAATCTGATCTTTTTCCGATGAATCGTTTCCGTAAAGCATGGCGGCTTCCAGTTCGATTGTAACCCTCGGTTCAACGAATTGGGCGACGGTTTCCACGATTTCGGCTGGCGGTTTGTTCAGTGAAAGCGTCAGATCTTCCCAACTAGCCCTGAGTCCGATAAACTTCGCGATCGCGTAACCTAACATCAACGCGTTTGCGAGGTTATAAAAAGAATAAGCCCAGTTTCTATGGAGGTAATTCGTAACAAAGCCGAAGAACAGCTGAGCCATAAGCGCGTATTCCGCGATTACATACAGAGCAGGCATTGCGGTTCTTCCGATGACCTTCGGCGTTCTGCTGAATGGGATTTGTTTTCCGGTAACCGCTTGGTTCAAAGACATCAAAACTCCGGCGAGATTCACGGGAATGAGAAGTAAATTGAGGGCATAAACGCGGAAGACGTCCATCCAACGATAACCCATTTCCACGAGATCCATTCCGTAGAGAAAAAAGTATGGAAGAGAAGAGATGGCAATCCAATAGGTTTCCATTCCTTCTCCGAGTGGACTTCCCATTAAAATGACCAATCCAATATTCACCGCCGCGATCGAACCGAGATAGTGAACCCGAAAGAATGCTTCGACAAATTTTGGAAGACTCCAAGGCCATTGAAATACGTGGCGTAAAAGTTTCGGAAGAATGATCAATCCACCGTTTGCCCATCTTCTTCTTTGGATCAAAAGAGAACCAAAATCCGCCGGTGTTGCGCTATAAGCAAGACGTTCCGGATAGTTGTATAAATTCCAATTTACGTCTAAAAGATCGATACTGGATTCGGTATCTTCAATGACTGTATTGTCTTGGATATAACGATGAATTTTGTATCCTCGTTCTTCATAGACGGTGCAGATATCGAGAAGTGCTTTGTATCGGAGCATTGCGTTGGCGCCGACCCAAAAGGTCGCTCCAAAATGAGTAAACCCTTGGTGAATCTGATACTGGATATCGGTGGTCGCTCCTGCCATTTGTTCCAGAAGGTTAGGGGCTCCGGGAATTGCGCTATAAGGAGTTTGTGCCACTGCAACTCGTTCGTTCTTAGGAGAGGCCATGACCTTCGCCAATTTTAAAACGTAGTCCGGAAGAAGAGCGCTGTCCGCGTCCAGAGTAATTAAAAATTCAGCGGAAGGGATTTCAAAAGAAGCGTTCGCTTCCTCCGTTTCTTCCAGAAAAGTTCCGTGCGATTCTTCTCTTTCCTTCCATTTCTTTCCTAAAAGATAGATGTAACTGTTCAAGTTCATCGCTTTGTTCGGAAGGTGGGAAAGGTTGAGATATTTTTTTCTTTCAAAGCTCGTGAATTCTACGGAAAAAAGACAGGAAAGGCGATTGTATTCCTTTTCGATTCTTTCGAGGGAAGCTCCGCCTTGGGAAAGAAGATTCTCCAATTCTAAAATTCTTTCGGAATGCAATTCTTCCCATTTTGCAAAAAAACGGTCCCGCATAAAGACGCGGGTATGTTCCGGGAGTTCTCTTTTGATCGAATGATCGTCATAGTTTAGAATCCGATTTTGAAACCAAAGGGAGACGTTTTGGTAGTGACGAATCAGCTCTTCGGTCTCAATCGAAAAATCAAGAGAACCCATACGTTTGCGTTTTAAGAATTCCGCTTTCGCTGTTGCGAACGGAGCGCACGCTTCTTCGAATTCTTGTTGAAGCGAAGTCGGAAGATTTCTCATCTTCTGAAGGGCTTCGAAATCGGAATAGTTTTTCGGTTGTGGAGGATCGTCGATCAGGAGAACCACTCTTCGATTCGGATAGTCCTGGAGTGCCGCGGACAAGAGAGTTTCTCGAACGATATCCAATTCTTCCTTATAGGAAGGCACCAATACCGCTAAGGGAGGGGAATCGACCTGGTAGATTTCTTCTAATTCTTCCCGTTCCGGCGGATTGTGTTTTAAAAGCCTTTTGAAATATCCGAGACGGGTAAATTGATAAACGAAGTTCCCGTAAGTGAGCAACGTGATAATGACGATAAAGGCGATTTGGCCGATGGCGGCAAAAGGCCTGTGATCCAGGATTTCTTCCACGAGAATTTGAAACATCTCGATGCACGCAAAGACGCAGGAGACGATCGTCAGAAAAAGGAAAATGCGTGTGATCCAGATCTGGTTGCTATAATACCGATTTGTCTTCAAATTCATGGATTCTGCTACGAGAGCCGGATTCTTTCTCATCTAAATTGTACTGAATCTACTATATCAAAAATTACCCTTCGTTATGTAATTCATAATTATTTTCGAGTGAAGGAAATTTTTATCAAGTTTCGTAAATTTAAAGAATTCTAATAAGAATAAGGTGAGTTTCCTTGCGTAGACTTCTGTGTCTTTTGACATACGATGTAACGTGGATTTTCCAATTGTTCAACAAACGTTGCTAGATCGCATTGTCCATCGATGAAGATTCTTTTTACGTGAAACGGATCGCCTCCCGGGACATTGGCGCCGTCTTTTGTTGTGAGGAGCGCTTTGTAACCGGAACGTTTTGCCAATTGAACTAAGGTTTCATTGTACCAACCGCAAGGCCAAGCCAGATAATCGATTGGAATTCCTAACTTTTCTTCTAAGATCTTTTTGGATTCTCTGAGTTCAAAGAGTGCTTCTTTGTTTCCCTTTCCAGGAACCTTCTTATCGACCCAGGTCACAAGATTGTCCTTTGGATTCCAAGGATGACTATAGGAGTGGGAACCGATTTCGAAAAGGGGGTTTGCAGAGAGTTCTTTGATATCGGACCATTCTAGATATTCGCCATTTCCGATTCCTTTGGGTCCGGAGATGATCCAGAAAGAAGCCGGGAACGAATGTTTTTTAAGAATCGGGACCGCGTTTAGGACATTCTTCCAGCCGTCGTCAAAGTTAAGGACGATCGAACGATCGGGAAGAGTTGTTCCCTTCTTCATATAAAGAAGGAGTTCCTTCATGGAAATCGGATGATATCCGTGTGAGGAAAGATATTCCATCTGTTCCTCGAACTTTTTTAGGGAGATGACCGTTTCTCCCGGTTCCCGATCGTTTTCCGTTACAATTTCGTGATAGATCAGAACCGGGATTCCTTTGGGATTTGATTCTTTCGACGTGTTCGATTCTTTTTCAGGAGCACGGCAAAAGGTATGGAAAGAAAGTAAAATCAAAACAAGCCACAACCAAGGGAAGTTAAGAATTTTGGGTACGATCGAATTCAAAGATTACCTCGTGTTTAGATGATTCTAGGATCAATTCTTAAAGGGCATATCACCCAGATAATTCTTCTTTCCGATATCCACTCCGTTGTGACGTAAGATAGAATACGCGGTTGTAATATGAAAATAGAAATTCGGGATGGCGTGTTGGATTGCAAATTCTTTTCCGGTGAGATACTTTCCTTCCCAGCGTGGTTGTGAGATCCTACGATCGATGGCTTCGCTAAAATCCTTCTCCGTAAACGTTCCGAGATAAGAGAGGACGGATTGAATTCTTTTCTGAAGTTCGGGAAGTGTTTTTTCCTGGTCGTCGTGTTTGGGAGCTTCCTTCCCGGTCAAACGAGATACGCCTAATTTTGCCGTGTCGCAGGCGATCTGCACTTGTTTGATCAGATGAAACTGATCAAGAGCAAGCCTTGCATTCAGAAGAATCTCGACGTCGACTTTTTTTGTTTCCGCGTAGGAGGCCCCTTTTTCCAAGAGAACGCTGAGATTTTTAAGCATCTTGGAGAACTGAAGAATTGTGATTTCGTAGAGCATGATTTTCCTATTTGAAGAACGTGGTGATTTCTCAAAGCTTTTGAGATGCTTCCAATTCTGATAGAATTTTTCAGAAGAGAGGACTGGACGGGGATTTTTATAAGAAGAAAGTGTTTTCGTTCGGATTCCTTTTTTGATCGTGCGGTATTTCGCAATCTCTTCTGGAATACGCTTATGCACGAAGAACCAAAGTTAGTTTATCGAAAATCGAAATCTTTCTAAAGTCCGAAAATCCTCTGTGAAGCGGCGCTGTGCCTGATGTTCCGGGATGAACATTTTTTTGGTGATGGAGGAATGTTCCCGGAAACTTTTTCGAAGAGCACAAAATCGTGGTTTCACGAGGACCTTTCTATTTTGTAGGAGCTCACACAAATCTGCCTATTTTCGTTTTGAGTTTTCTTTCTAAACAAGGCAGTAGTCAAAACAAGGAAAGACACTTTCGTTTTAGGAATGGATGAGCTATAACGCGCGGTTGCAACCTGCAATTCTGACCAAAGCTCGCTTCGAGTCCCGATTCTTTGGAAATGGATTGAATGATTTTAAAAAAGAGGAAAGATTCTTGCTCGAGTAAAACTCAGCAAATTTCTCCCTATGGGTCGAAATTTGAGGGGACTCGCCGTTACGCAGTCTCGCATCCTGCGCGACTTAGCTCCACGGAGTCTCGCTTTGGCCTCGGAACATCCTGTTCCTCAGAATCGTTTTTCGCTTTTTACGAAAGCTCAAAACGATTTACCGAAGCTCGCTTCGAGTCCCGATTTTTTTGGAAATGGATTGTATGATTTTAAAAAAGAGGAAAGATTCTTGCTCGAGAGGGGACTCGAACCCCTACACCTAATCGGCACAAGCACCTCAAGCTTGCGTGTCTACCAATTCCACCACCCGAGCGGTTGCAAGGGACAGGATGTGAGAGGACTCTTGGGAGTCAAGGAATTCCGATCAAACGAGTTCGTATTTCTTTCGAGTCTTTCTGTCGTCCGGATCGATTTGAATTTTTTCGGGATGAAAGACGATATTCCAATAACGCTTGGAATAAGCAAAAATTCCAATGGAGAGAATGAGGACTAGGACGTATCCGGAATATTCAGGATGTTTTAGAAAACTCTCTCCGTCGATCTGCATCTCGATCAAAGGAATGCACATATACCAGAGAACTGCGATCGCTACGAGTCCAACTCCGAACTTTCCCCACCAATTCGGTTTTCCCTGAATTCCTCTCTTGAGGTAGAGAAAACTTCCCAACCAAACCCCCAAAATTTCTCGGATCACATAGGCAATGAGAATCCAAGAAGGAAAACGGAAGTAGTGAACGATCACCGAAAGCCCGCCAACCGTGACGATCTTATCGCAGACCGGATCCAGATAACGTCCCAAGACGGATTCTTGGTTGAGAAGACGTGCCAAAAAACCGTCGAGATAATCAGTGATCACCGCAATGATACAAGTAAAGACAGCGTAGAGTAGGAATTCCGTTTTTTCCGGATCTTCCATATAAGTCTTTGTAAACGTGATAAAAAAAGGCAGAAGGAAAACCCTGCTCACGGAGAGAAAGTTCGAGATCGTAAAGATTCGATCTTCTAAGAGTTCCTTTGGCTTTTTTTCCTGAATGATCATTCTTGTTTCGTTCCAATATTTTTATCAGAAGAATTTTGTATTCCAGTAAATGAAAGATTAGAATTCCGGACCAGAATTTTTCGGACTTATTTGTTTGAAATCGGTTGACCGTACACCTTCGTTTGAAAAAGTATCAAAGGAACAAGGAGCTGTAGCTCAGCTGGTTAGAGTGCCTGCCTGTCACGCAGGATGTCGCGGGTTCGAGTCCCGTCAGCTCCGGATTCTTCCATTTTCCAAACTCAATTTTCAACGAATATAAACTTGGACTCGAAGCTTTCGAGCGAGAGCGTTTTTCGCTTTCGTAAAAAGCGCAAAACGCGATGCGAATCCATGGATGGATGAGCACGCGAGGAAGACGCCGTGGAGCTTAGTTTTGCAGGAAGCAAAACTGCGTAACGGCGAGTCCCGTCAGCTCCGGATTCTTCCATTTTCCAAACTCAATTTTCAACGAATATAAACTTGGACTCGAGGCTTTCGAGCGAGAGCGTTTTTCGCTTTCGTAAAAAGCGCAAAACGCGATGCGAATCCATGATAGGTTTCGACCCATAGGGAGAAACTTGCTGAGTTGATGGATGAGCACGCGAGGAAGACGCCGTGGAGATTAATTTCGCACGAAGCGGAATTGCATCGATTGCGATCCGTAGAGAGAAATCTGCTGAGTTCTAATAGGTGAATCCTATGCAAGGCAACTCTTCAGGAACGATCTGCTCAAGTATCAAGCTCCAAGATTCATCCCTTCTATAATTCTCCTTCATTCCTATAGAATAATCACTCGAAGCTTTCGAGCGAGAGTTTTTAGATATATTCTTCCCCGTCTTTTTTCACAAAGATCGTTCCTTCTTCTTCCAATTCTCGGACCAGGTTGAGAACGATATTTCTTGCGTCGTTGATTTCGCGTAAGGTGAGTTTTCCCCGGATGTCCATCATATCCATGATTTCGGCAGCGCGATTTCTGGACATAGCGTTTAGGAAGTGATTTCTGAGTTCGTCTCCGGAGCCTCGAAGTGCCATACTCAGGGTTTCGTCGTCGCTTAGTCGGTTGATAAGAATCCGCATTTCTTTCTGATCCAGACCAAGAACGTCTTCGAAGGTGTATAACTTCTCTTTGACTTGTTTTGCGAGTTCCGGAGAATTTGCTTCGAGTTCTTTGAGGATGTTTTCCTCTTGGGATTTGTCCATGTGATTGAGAATGTTCGCCAAGGCTTCCGCTCCGCCCGCTTCGCTGTATTCGGAACGATCTCTCTGCTCGTATTTTTTCTTTAGGACCCTGGCGATTTCTTTGATCGCATCGGGATGGGTCTTTGTCGTGTTCGCCAAACGATAGGCGACACTGGCCTGCAATTCCCCCGGAAAGAATTTTAAAATATCGGCGGCTTTTTTTGGAGTCATAAAGGCGAGAGTGACTGCGATCGTCTGAGGAGATTCGTGTTGGAGAAGACCCGCGAGAACTCCCGGTTCCGCTTCGCTTAAAAAGGAAAAATCGTCTTCGATATCTTTTCGGGAAAGTTTTCCCAAAATATTCTCCGCTTTTTCCTTTCCCATGGAGTGCTGGAGAATTTCTCTCGCGGCGTCCATTCCACCTTTGATTTCCCCTTCACCGGGCAGAACCGAATTCTTAAATTCTAATAGAACGTCTTCTTTTTCTTTTTTGGAGATGGTCTTGATCTGCGCCATCTCGAGGATGATCTCTTCGATCATCGAGTCGTCTAATTTGGAAAGAACCTTGGCGGCGTCTTCTTTGTTCAGCGACAAGAGGAGAAGCGCTGATTTTCTGATTTTTTCTTTTCTTGCACCGGAAGCTGATTCTTTATCCACAAAATAAAATCCTTAACCTGTTAGTAGGCGAAGGGGATGTTCCGTAAATTCTCGAAATGAAGAAAGAAATCTAGCTCCGGTGGCGCCGTCGACAACTCTGTGATCGCAGGAAAGAGTGACCGTCAAGGTCTTTCCGGCGATGAGATTCCCGTCCCGAATCACCGCTTTTTCCACAAGAGCGCCTACCGCAAGGATAGCCGCTTCCGGTTCGTTGATGACCGCAGTGAAGGAAGAAATTCCGAACATTCCGAGGTTGGAGACGGTAAAGGTTCCGTCCGTGTATTCCCCCTGTTTGAGTTTTCTTTCTCTTGCTCGGGAAGCAAGTTCTTTTATCTCGTGACTGATCTCTGTTATCGTTTTCTGATCCGCGTTTCGAACATAAGGAGTGATGAGGCCGCCGTCGATCGAAACCGCGACACCGATATCGATTCTTCCGTGTTCGAGAATATGATCTTCTCTCCAAGAAGAATTGACCTCGGGAACTTCCTTCAAACACAAAGAACAAGCCTTGAGAATGAGATCGTTGACGCTGATCCTCTCGTGACCTTCGAGTTTTAGATCCTTGTTGATCGAATTTCTGAGCTTGTCGATCGGATCCGCGTCGACTTCCATCGTAAGATAAAAATGAGGAATTGTGGAAGTGGAATGCGCGAGTCTTGTCGCTATGGTCTTTCTCATTCCGGTGAGTTCTAATTTCCGATCTTGGCGTTTTACAAAACCGATCCCTTTTTTTCCTCCTGATTCTTGAAAGGAAAGAATGTCTCGTTTGATGATTCTTCCCCCGGGACCGGAGCCGATCACTTCGTCTAGATTGACTCCGTTTTGAAGTGCGAGAGTTTTTGCAAGTGGAGACGCCTTGATCGGAGCGCCCGCGTTTGTACGTTCCAAAAATTCTTTTTTTTCTCGGGATACGTTTTTGTGTCCTGGAGAATTTTGTAAACCGGTATCAATCGATTCTTTACCGGAAGAAGGAGTGGAAGCGGAGACCTGTGACTTTACCGGCAACGTTACGGATTGGGAAATATCGGAGGACGCGTTCGAAGTTGAAGTCGGCGGAGGGTTTGAAGTCGATGCAGGTTCTTTTTTTGTAGGAATCGCTTTCTTTGCGGTTTCGACTAACGCGGAAATGTCCTCTCCTTGTTTCCCGATGATCGCTACCGGGGATCCAACCGGAAGAAGAGATCCTTCGGGAGCGAGAATTTCAAGAAGAACTCCGCTTTCAAAGGCTTCCATCTCCATGACCGCCTTATCGGTTTCCACCTCCGCCATAATTTCACCAGGAGAAACGGAATCTCCGTTTTTTTTGAGCCAACGGACGATCTTTCCTTCGGTCATCGTCGGACTGAGTTGAGTCATTTCAGCAATTTTAGCCATTTTGAATATTCCTTGCGCTCGTTTATTCGAGCATTTCTCGAACTTTGGCGATGATCTTTTCCTCGCTCGGAAGAGAAGCCTTTTCCAAGTTGGCGGCGTAGGGCATGGGAACGTCTTCTTGTGTGATTCTTTCGACAGGAGCGTCCAGGTGATCGAACGCATTCTTCTGAATCAAATATGCGATTTGCGAACCGAATCCCGCGACTTCCCAGCCTTCTTCCACGATTAAGGCTCGGTTCGTTTTCGCAACGGAAGCGTAGATGGCTTCTTCGTCCAAAGGACGAATGGAGCGGATGTCCAGAACTTCCACGGAAATTCCTTCCTTGGCCAGTCTTTCCGCGGCGGGAAGAACATACATCAGAGCGCGAGACCAACTAACAATTGTTATATGAGAACCTTCTCGTTTGAGATCCGCTTTTCCGAAAGGTATCGAATATTCCTGCTCCGGCACTTCTCCGCGACTTCCGTACAAAACTTCGCTCTCGATAAAGATCGTAGGATTGTTATCCCGAATCGAAGTTTTTAAAAGTCCATAAGCATCAGCGGGAGAATAGGGTGCGATGACCTTGAGACCGGGGATATGTGCGTACCAACTTTCGAAGGACTGGGAATGTTGAGCGGCGAGTCTTCCACCCGCTCCACCCGCTCCTCGAAATACGATCGGAATCGGAAATTGTCCCGCACTCATATAATTCATCTTCGCGGCCGAGTTGATGATCTGATCGATCGCGACGAGGGAAAAGTTCCAGGTCATAAATTCGATGATCGGACGTAAGCCCACCATCGCCGCTCCGATTCCGACTCCCGCGAAGCCGTTTTCGGAAATCGGTGTATCGATCACTCTTCTTTCTCCGTATTTCGCGAGCATTCCCTGCGAAACCTTATAGGCTCCGTCGTAGTGTCCGACTTCTTCTCCCATAAGAAAGATATTCGGATCCTTATCCATTTCTTCGCACATCGCACGGTTGAGCGCTTCTCTGTAAGTGAGGATCCCCATTAGACATTCTCCGCGTAGACGTTTTTATAAAGCCAACCTAACGGCGGTTCTTCGCTCTTTTCGGCGAAAAGGATCGCTTCCTCCACTTTTGCCTGGAGATCTATATCCAGTTTTTCTAATTCTTCTTCCTTCCATTCCGCGTGAAGAAGATCGTCCTTTGCTTTCAAAAGCGGATCGCTCTGTTTATATCGATCCAATTCTTCTTTGGTTCTGTATTTCGCGGGATCGGACATCGAATGACCTCGAAAACGATACGTGGAAATTTCCATCAGAGTCGGGCCTTCTCCTCGACGAGCTCGTTCCACGGCGACGCTCACATGAGCTCGCACCTTCCGAACCTCGTCTCCTTCGATATGATCTCTTGCGATATCGTAAGCGCCCGCTCGAACGGAAACGTCCTTTACGGAGAGTGCTCGGTATTCCGGAGTTCCCATCGCGTAGTGATTGTTTTCGCAGATCATCACTAAAGGAAGTTTCCAGATCGCGGCGAGGTTCATTCCTTCGTGGAAGGACCCGATGTTCGCGGCACCTTCTCCAAAAAAACAAATCGTAACCGCGTCCGTTCCTTTGTATTTAGCCGCGTAGGCGATTCCGGCCGCAAGTGAGATATGTCCTCCTACGATTCCGTGTCCACCCATGAAATGTTTTTCTTTATCGAAGAAGTGCATGGAACCTCCGTAACCTTTGGAGATTCCCGTTTTTTTTCCGAAGAGTTCGGCCATGAGTGCGTTCGGATCCAAACCTCTTGCGAGCGCGTGTCCGTGATCTCGATAGGTGGAAACGATGTAATCTTGTTCTTTGAGGGCCGCGATGGAGCCGACTCCAACCGCTTCTTGACCGATATAGAGATGGCAGAAACCTCCGATCTTACCGGTGCTATAGGATTTTGCCGCCCCTTCTTCGAATCTTCGAATGAGGAGCATCTGCTTGTAGAGTTCGTAAAGGTCTTGGGTTTCTTTTTTGGTTTTTGGTGAATTCATTGATACCCGATTTCTGAAAAGAAGATTGATCCAATTTCAGCGCAAAGTATAAGAATGGATTTTAGAAGAGCAAACGGAATTCCTAAGAATTCGGAAAAATTTCTCTTTCTAAAAAGAAATCGGAAAGTGATCGTATCTCTTCCCATAAGGGTCTGTCTCTTCGGATCGGTTCAAAATCGGGAAGGAAGAATTTGGATTTCATTTCCGGTTTTAGATTTCGATTCAAAGACGAAGAATTTGAAAAAAGAAAATCATATTGTCCTAATGCGATCCAAAGTGAAGCCAAACAACCGCTCGCGAGAAGAGTTTGTTCATAGGCTTTCCGACTTGCAAGTCCCGCCATCGAAACGATATCCTGATTTCCTCCGTTTGTAGGAATCGAATAATTCGCAAAGTTTCCCGAATTCGAACGTAACTCGGCGAGGAGCGCCGTAGCCGTGAGTTGAACTCCAGCAACGCCGCTTTCGGCACCCGGTTGAGGAGACAATAAGAGAGGAAGACCTCCGTTCCGGTTCGGGTCGATGAGAAGATCCAAAATTCGTTCCGCCAAGATCGCGCATTGAACCACGCTCGTATTGATTCTATCCGAAAGAAAGGAGAGATGTTGTCCCTGAAAATTTCCTCCGTGAACCGCGAACGAAGCGCCGTCCTTTTCTCTAAAAAACAAAGGGTTATCGTCCACACCTTGGATCTCGAGTTGAAGCATGTTTCGAGATTCTTTCAGTTGATCCCGAACCGCTCCGATCACTTGCGGCGCCGTTCTGAGCGAGTAGACTTCCTGAAGATTTTTAGAAGAGCGAGAATCCGAAAAACAGAGCGCAACGGTAAGAATATTTTTTGCGCTTACAATTTGTCCGGGATGAAGACGTGCTTCGTGCAATTCCGATCGTAAGTGGCTTTTATTTGCACCTAAGAGTGCATAGACGATTCCGACCAAAGTTTCCAAGTTGGAAAGAACTCTTTCCGCGTTTACGAGCGCGAAAATGGCGTAGGATTGGGAAAAGGAAAGTCCGTTAGTAAACGCCAGAGCTTCCCTGGATTCTAAGATACGATCCGGAATTTTATTTCTTTTTCTGTATTCCTCCGAGGAAACTGTTCCCGTGTCCGTTCGGATCGAAGCATTGTTTAGAAAAATTCTTCCGAGAAAGGAAAGAGGAATCAGATCCCCCGAGGCGCCCAAGGACCCGATCTCGGGAATAGAAGGAAGATCTCTCTGCATTAGAATATTAGAATATGCAAACCAAGTCTCCGGACGAATTCCGGAAAATCCCTGGGCCAGAGTCGATAAACGAAGTAAGGCCGTTGAAAATACGATCTTTTCCGGTGCGAATTTCCCAAAGCCGACGCCTAAATGATTGAGAAGACTTTCCGCCTGTTTTGTCGTATCGGAGTTGGATTCAAAACGGACGAAAGGACCGAACCCGGTTGTAGTTCCGTAAACCGGTTCTCCGTTCGAAACCAATTCTTCGAAACGAAGTCTCGATTCTTCGACGACGGTTTTTCCCTTCTCGGAAAGAATGACTCGAATCCCTCCGTCCTTTTCAAAGGACTTATAGAAAGATTCGATATCTTCCGGTAGAAGAGGTTGGTCCGGTCCGAATGAAACAGTTTTCAATGAAGGATCAATTCCCTTTTTTATAAAGAATCTGAAAAGGTTCCTCGCTTCTGATTTCGATTTTCCCGTTTTCGATCAGGATCGAGTCTTTCATTAAATCATAATATTCACGAAGTTGCAAGTCCATACTTTCCACGAGATCGGGTATTTCGGAAAGTTGTCCGACTCCGAGTTTCGTGAGTAAACTTTCCTTTTCTCCATAGAGATCGTTTAGCTGTAGATCCAAACCTTCTACAATGGCGACGGGGGAACTTTCCGATCGTTCCCTTTCTTCGGAAAGTTTTGCAGTTTCTCCCAAGAAGACGTTGATCTTATCCCGGGTCGCGTTCGGAATAAATTGTTCGATGCCTTCTAAAAACATACTCGTAACCGAGGCTTTGTAAGCGGTTGCGCCGATCTGTTTTCCCTTTGTGAAATACTGATATTGAATCTGCGTATTGAGGTTGATCCAAAGACTTTTGAGTTCGATGTATTCCACGGCGATCAAAGATTCCCAGTCTCCGTCCTCTCCGACTTCGTTTAACATTTCCAAAAATTGGTTTCGTTTGTTTTTGATGAAGTCCAAGAGATCTTCTCGATCGTTGATTTCGGAATCATCCCAATAGGTTAGGGTTTCCTTCCAGGTTTGTTCTAATTTAGGATTTTGGATCGATTCCAAAAGGGTTTGATAGTTCATGAATGAAGCCACCTTTCTACGTTTGATTTTGAAATGGATCTAAGAATTTCACCCTTAGCCGAAAACGAAACGATGTCCTGCGGTGCAAAGAAAAGTTCCTCGATCCAGGGAAATGTTTCTTTCCATCCGGAAAGAATTCGATCCTTCCTTTCGGGCGATGTATCGTCCGGAAGAATGCAGATCGTCTTTAGGTCCTGCGACTGAAAGACAAAAGCCCAGGGAAGATCCAAGAGTTCGGTAATCGAAGATTCGATCGGAAAGGGGGAAAGAAATGTACCGTTCTGTAATTTGAAATGATCCGTTGTTCGCCCGATAAAAAAATAACCGTCCGATTCCTTACGAACGATATCCCCCGTAGCTCTCCATTCTTCCGGAAAAAAATAATTTACACACCCGGAAGAGTCGATCTCCAACGAAGAAGCGTTCTTTCCCCGAAAAAGAAGCGAGCCCGATTCCGAATCGATTTTCACCTCGCATCTGACTGGCTTACCCAAATATCCGAAATCGAAATCCCCCGGTTCTCCTAACGTGATTCCGGGACCGGCTTCCGTTTGTCCATATCCGACTCTGAGTTTTGTGTTTCGAAGATGCTTTGCGAGTGAGGAAGAAATTGGAGCTCCGCCGACGATACCGGATTCTAAACTTTCTAAGAATTCGGAACCACCTGGTAAATTCCGGATTCTTGAAAAAAAAGAAGGAACTCCGGAAAGGTGCCGAATCGGAAAGGAATTCAAAAATTCGAAACATTCTTCCAAATCGAAGGAAGAGGATACATACTTGATCACCGTCGAGGAACGGAGAAGAGAGGGAAAAAAATCAAGAACCAGCCCGAACGAATGAGTCCAAGGCAAAACGGAACCAACCGTGGATCCTTTTTTTGGAAAGGCTTCGAGATGCGTTCTTAAATTGTGAAAAATGGAAGAATCGGAAAGACCCACCCACTTCTGCGCACCGCTTGTGCCCGAGCTTTTGAGAAAGAGACGCACGTTATCCGAAATCTCTCTTGAGAATGCAATCCTTCTAAAAAGATGAGCTCTTGAATCGGGTACGGAAGAATTTAGAACTCTTTCGTATCCGATCTGTTTCAAACTTTCATTCGAATCCTCGTCCAAGGTGACGATCCATTTTGGACGCAACGAAACGATCGAAGAATCGAGTGATCCTTTCCCAAAGGGAATACACGCCACAGAAAGATCCTCCCAGAGACCCGCGAGAAACGAACCCAGAAAAGAAGAATCCGTTGGAAGATGAATTCCTATCACTTCTCCGGAAGAAAGATTCAGTTCTCTATAGAATTCTTTCCAGAGTTTCAGGTAGGACCAAATCGAAGCGCCGGGAATCATTTCATTCGGAAAAACGAAAAGAGGATTCGCACTTTCCGGAAGAATCGAATAGAGGATCTCTTTCCAATTCTCTTTTTGGAGGAGCTCCTCTGTCGTTTTCGATTTTGTGTGATGTAAGATATCCATTGTGTGAATTCGTTATCTTACTTCCACTTTACGAAGATCCAATTCTTCTTCGAAGCTTTGCTTTTGTAGAGATGTACGACAACCGGGGTAGGTCGCATCTTATACGTGAAGGTATAAGGAAAGATCAAATCCATTTCCCCTAGTTTGACGCCCTTTTCAAAACTCCCCCAAAAAATCGCATTGTTCGTGCAAGGCGCGACTTGAGTAAAAAATGTTTTTCCCTCCGCGTCTTTTACTGGAACGTTCGCTTTTTCGGATTCGAATCGATTGAAGATCAGAATTTTTCCTTGATCGTCTACTTGGATCACACCGTAAGGCAACGAATCGATCTCCGCTCTACTCAAACCGTCGATTTTTGAAACCGTTTCATCCTCCACAAAACGGATCATGGACTTTGCCCAGAATGCGGCCTGCTCTTGCAAGCGTTGGATCATACTTTCAGTTCCCATTGAATCGATTTACTCCTGTTTTTTTGATAATGATTTTTTTCGGCCCGTGGATACGGAGACGATTGCCTTGAACGACGATCGAGTTCTCTTTTTCGTTATAGAGTTCTTTCAGTTGTTCTTCCATGCTTTGAACCAATTCTATGATCCTTTCCGGTTCGGAAGTCCCAAGATATTGATCTAAGATCGTTTTTTCATCGTATAGTTGGATCAGCTGAAGCTCCAGACTATCGATGAGCGTTTCTTGTTCGGAATCCATATCGAGTCACCGTTTCCTAAATGAATTGGGTTTC